>JAAAOI010000033.1 GCA_009908945.1 Bacteroidota bacterium | reverse complement strand
CATCCAGTCGTTCTGGCCGCTGACGTTTCGGATTCGGTAGGGGCGCCGCCCTGTTTAGAGGAGCGGTCAGCATCGCCCCCCAATCGGCAACGAACACGCCCCCCTGAGCGCAGGATCGCCCCCTACGCCCAACCCACACGTCCCCCTGAGCGCAGGATCGCCCCGCGATCCGAAGACGAAGGGCGACGGGCGAAGAACGAAGGGCAGCGGATGAAGGGCGACGCTTCTCCTGACCTTCGGTGCGGTCCCGGCCCTCTGGTACTTCGCTTTATGTTTTGTATGGATTATTTTCATCAGTCGCGCAAAGCGCTCGTCTCTCGCCTGCGCGACGATGACTTTGGGGATAATTTCTGAACCCAGGACCCTTCTGGGGCTCGCAACCGAAACGTCCCCACAAGTGCAGGCGCCCTACAGGCTGCAACGAAGACGATCCCCCCTGAACATCGGATCACTCTGCTCCCCAACCCACACGTCCCCCTGAGCGCAGGATCGCCCCGCGATCCGAAGACGAAGGGCAAAGGGCGACGGGCGCAGGGCAACGCTCTTGTTCGCTCCGTCCTATCGTGGACTCCTGGCACTCGAACTTGGGCACCGTATGGATCCTCGCCTCCGCGAGGATGACTTCGTGTTCACCCTTGTGCTGCGTTACCGTCTTCGCTGCACACTACCAGCTAAAGCAGTTGGCCTCTTTGCCCCTCCGACTACGTTTTGCATGTACGCAGTCACTTTTCCCGTTACGCTTTTGAGGACCAGCGGCGCTACCTCTGATTCGCGTGGCAGCTCCCCCGTCCCCCCAAACGCGGGACCACTCCCTACGCCCAACCCACACGTCCCCCTGAGCGCAGGATCGCCCCGCGATCCGAAGACGAAGGGCGAAGGGCGACGGGCAACGGGCGACAGGATGCCCCACCAGGGCCGCGGCTGTATGGCGCCACATGGGGTTTAATTACCAAAGAGGCAGAAACGTCCGGCTTGAGGCCCTGTTTGTAGATAGCTGTCTCACTCCCGCTGTTTACCCGTCTGTAGCTCTGTCCATGGCCGACGCGCGCCTGCCCACCGAACGCATCGCCATCCGCGGTGCCCGCGAGAACAACCTCCAGAACATCACGCTCGACATCCCGCGCGACCAGCTCGTGGTGATTACCGGCCTCTCCGGCTCCGGCAAGTCCAGCCTTGCCTTCGACACGATTTACGCCGAGGGGCAGCGCCGGTACCTGGAGAGCCTCTCGGCCTATGCCCGGCAGTTCCTCGGGCAAATGGAGCGGCCCGAGGTGGACTATATCGACGGCCTCTCCCCGGTCATTGCCATTGAGCAGAAGACCGTCAGCCGCAACCCCCGCTCCACCGTAGGCACCGTCACCGAGATCTACGACTTCCTCCGCCTCCTCTTTGCCCGCGCCTCGGATGCCTATGCGTACACGACCGGCAACCGGATGCGCAAGCAGTCGGACGATGAGATCATCGACGGCTTGCTGGACTTTCCCGAGGGCACCAAGCTGCTGCTGCTCGCACCCGTGGTGAAGGGGCGGAAAGGGCACTACCGGGAGCTGTTTGAGCAGATTGCCAACCAGGGGTTTGAGCGCGTGCGCGTGGACGGGCAGTTGCGCCGCATCGCAGAGGGGATGAAGCTGGACCGCTACCAGACGCACGACATCGAAGTGGTGGTCGACCGCCTCAAGGTCAAGGACGGCATCCGCTCCCGCGTCGCACAGTCGGTGGACGTGGCCCTGAGCCTGGGCAGCGGTACGCTCATTGCCACGGAGGTCGACGGTGACGACCACACCTTCAGCCGCCACCTCTACGACCCCGAATCGGGCCTCTCCTACGACGAGCCCTCCCCCAACACGTTCTCGTTCAACTCGCCCTATGGCGCCTGCGAGGCGTGCGACGGGCTGGGGGTGCGCCAGGAGATCGACCCCGGGCTCATCATTCCCCACCCGGAGAAATCCATCAACGAGGGCGGCCTGGAGCCCCTCGGCAAACCGCGCGACATCTGGGTCTTCAACCAGCTGGAAGCCGTAGCGGAGGCTTATGGGTTCGATTTCGACACCGCGCTCGGAGACCTCACTGAGGAGCAACGCGACGTCGTTATGCATGGCGCGGGCGATGAGCAGTTCGACATCGTCTACCGCTATAAAAACCGCGAGGTGCGCTACAAGCATCGGTACAGCGGCGTCATCCATCACATCGCGCACACGTACGAAAACACCAACTCGTCCAAGCAACGCAGCTGGGCGGAATCATTTATGCGGGAGATGGACTGCTCCGTGTGCGGTGGGGGGCGTCTCAAGCCGCTCGGGCTGTCGTTTAAGGTGGGCAACAAGAACATCGCCGACCTCGTGCAGATGGACCTCATGACGCTACGCGCGTTCTTCGACGACGTCACGTTCGAGGGCCAGAAAGCGCTCATCGCCGAGCCCATTGTGAAGGAGGTGAAGGAGCGGCTGCAGTTTATGATCGACGTGGGGGTGGGCTACCTCACGCTCAACCGCACCGCACGGACGCTTTCAGGGGGCGAGAGCCAGCGCATCCGGCTGGCCACACAGATTGGCTCGCAGCTGACCGGCGTGCTCTACGTCCTGGACGAGCCAAGCATCGGGCTGCACGCGCGCGATCATCACCGCCTCATTGACTCGCTGAAAGAGCTGCGCGACCTCGGCAACTCGGTGCTTGTGGTGGAGCACGACCGCGAGATGATTGAGGCCGCCGATTACGTGATCGACCTTGGCCCGGGCGCAGGCGAGCATGGCGGGCATGTGGTGGGGACCGGCGCCCCGGACGACCTCCCGCTCCGCGTGAACGGCTACCGTAGCCTTACCGCGGCCTACCTGCAGGGCGAGGAGCGCATCCGCCTGCCCGAGGAGCGCCGCCCGGGCAACGGCCATCACCTACGCCTCCACGGCGCCCGCGGCCACAACCTGAAGGGGGACACGTTCGCGCTGCCGCTGGGCACCTTCACCTGCATCACCGGCGTCTCGGGCTCAGGCAAGTCCACCCTCATCAACCAGACGCTCTACCCCATCCTGGCGAAGGATTTTCATAACGCCAAGCTGGTGCCCCTTCCCTACGGCCGGATCGAAGGCATGGAGCACATCGACAAGGTCATCGAGATCGACCAGAGCCCCATCGGGCGCACGCCCCGCTCCAACCCGGCCACGTACACCAAGCTGTTCGACTACGTGCGCGACCTCTTCGCGGAACTGCCGGAGTCCAAGATTCGCGGCTACGACAAAGGACGCTTCTCCTTCAACACGAAAGGCGGGCGCTGTGAAGAGTGCAGCGGGGCGGGCATCGTGAAGCTGGAGATGAACTTCCTGCCGGACGTGTATGTGGAGTGCGACACCTGCCACGGCAAGCGCTACAACCCCGAAACGCTGGACGTCATGTTCAAGGGCAAGCACATTGCCGATGTGCTGGCGATGACCGTTACCGAGGCGCTCGACTTCTTCGAGAACGTGCCGCGTATCGAGCGGAAGCTGCGGACGCTGCACTCCGTGGGCCTCGGCTACATCCGCCTCGGGCAGCAGTCGACGACGCTCTCGGGCGGCGAGGCCCAGCGCGTGAAGCTGGCCAAGGAGCTCTCCCGCCCCGGCACCGGCCGGACGCTCTACATCCTCGACGAGCCCACCACCGGCCTCCACTTCGAAGACATCCGCCACCTGCTGAAAGTCCTCCGGGCCCTGGTGAAGAAAGGCAACACGGTGGTCGTGATTGAGCACAACATGGACGTTATTAAAATGGCCGATCACCTGGTGGACCTCGGGCCCGATGGCGGCGCCGGTGGCGGCCGCATTGTCGCTACCGGCACGCCCGAAGCCCTCGCGGCGGCCGACACCGCCACCTCTGGCTACCTGGCAGAGGAACTGCAACGCTGCCGCTCCCTGCGCGCCGAGGCCGACGACGAGCTGGACCTCGACGCGTTGGGCGGGGACGGCGCCAGCGAACCGGTGGAAGGCAAAACGTCGACGGCGGACGCGGAGGAAGCAATCGCCGAGTAGCACCGTACGTTTGGCCTCTACAACCTTACGGACCAACCTTCCCGTGCGCCATGGTGGATGAACTTGCCGCGCCCCCGGTCGAGGCGCCTCCCAAGAAGGAAGAGACGCACGACGAGGATACGCTCACCATTCAGCTACCGCAGTACCACGTCATCCTGCTGGACGATGACGCGCATTCCTACGAGTACGTCATCGAAATGCTGGGGGATATCTTCGGCCACAGCCAGTCGAAGGCGTACGAGATGGCCTGCGAGGTGGACGCCAGCGGGCGCGTGATCGTAGACACCACCAACAAAGAGCGGGCAGAGCTCCGCAAGCGGCAGATCCACGATTATGGCGCGGATTGGCGCATTCCCCACTCGGAAGGGTCCATGTCAGCGATCGTGGAGCCGGCAGCGGAGTAAACGCCAGGAGTAAAGTAGGGAGGCGATTGGCATACGGGCCGCAGCGGTGGGCAGCCGCAGGGGTACACGGCCGCCTGTGCTCAGCCTTTGGTCCCGGCGGGCGTTGCGTGCTCGAAGCGGTTGGCGTCCACGTTTTTTCGCGTCCGTGACGGGTCGAAGATGCGGCCGTTCATCGCGATGTAAACCCCCGGCGGGAGCGTCTGCACGGCTGCCATGGCGAATCCGATGTTGAAGACCGCGTCGCTATTCTTGAAGCGGGCCGGGTTGAGGGCGCCGACCAGCACCACCGTCTTGTCCAGCATGGGCTGCAGGACCTGCGCCGTCTCCACCATGGTGTCTGTTCCATGCGTGATGAGGACCTGCGGCGCATCGGTTTCGGCTACGTGAGCGGCGATCACGGCCCGGTCCTCATCTGTCAGGTCGAGGCTGTCTTTCTGAAAAACCTGGGTGAGCGTGTACGGGACCTGCGCACAGGCTTCGTTCAGGATGGACTCAATTTGCGGATCCCCGACAGCATAGTTGTTCTTCGCATCGAAGTACCGCTTGTCGATGGTGCCGCCCGTGGTGAATACGGCGACGGGCTTTGGCGTGAAGACATCAGCCATAACAACATCAGCCATAACAAGCGGTGAACTGGATGGGCATGGGGCGGGCTTCAGGAGGAGCGGCGGTCGTCCTCGGCTTCGCTGTCGACCGGCGCCTGGTCGGGTGCCGCGGAGGCGTCGCCTGCCGAGCGGTCGGCGTCCGACGCGGCGTCTGGAGCGGCCTCCTCGGAAGGCGGCACGGGCTCGTCGGTGGCTACGCCGTCGCCAGCGGCGGCCGCGGAGGCGTCCGTAGCCGGTGGAGTTTCGGTGCTGGGGTCATCGTGCGACTTGCTCGTTACCTCCTCGGCGGTCTCTTCCGGTGTACCCTCGTGCTTCGCGGCGAGGGCCTGCCCGTTTTTCTTGCGCGGGGGCAGGCCAAGAAGCTCCAGCACCTCTTCGCCCATCACCTCTTCCTTGTCCATCAGGACATCGGCCAGCCGGTCCAAGGCCTCCCGGTTTTCGCGCAGCGTGGTGGTGGCACGCGTATAGGCATCCTCCAGGATGGTGCGCACCTCTTCGTCGGCCACGCGGGCCGTCTGCTCGCTGTACTCCCGCGGCTTCCCCATCTCCTCACCCAGGAAGATCTGTCCGTCGCTGCCATCCAGGGCCATGCGCCCGATGCGCTCGCTCATGCCCCAACGCAGCACCATGCTACGGGCCAGCTTGGTCGACTGCTGAAAATCGTTCTCGGCGCCGCTGGTGGCGGTGTTGAATACAACATCCTCAGCCGCCCGCCCGCCCATGATGACGGCGATGCGGTCCAGCATATACTCACGCCGGTAAATGTATTGCTCCCGGTCGGGCAGCTGCTGCGTCACGCCCATGGCCCGCCCACGCGGCACGATGGTGACCTTGTGAACCGGATCCGTGTTCGGCAGCATGGCTGCCAGGAGGGCATGGCCGGCTTCATGATAAGCGACCATCCGCTTCTCTTCCCCCTCCAGGACCACACCTGAGCGTTCCAGTCCCATAATGATTTTGTCGCGGGCCTCTTCAAGGTCTTCCCGCTCGACCTCCTCCTTCTCTTCGCGCGCCGCCAACAGTGCCCCCTCATTGAGGAGGTTCTTCAGGTCGGCCCCGCTGAAGCCCGGGGTCCCACGCGCAATCTCTTCCAGATCGACGTCGTCGGATATCGGCTTGTTCTTGGCGTGGATTCTTAGAATGGCGATGCGATCCTTGAGCGCAGGGGCGTCGACGGTAATCTGCCGGTCGAAACGTCCCGGCCGTAGCAGCGCTGGGTCGAGAATGTCCGGGCGGTTGGTCGCCGCCATCACGATGACGCTTTCCGTAGGCTCAAAGCCATCCAGCTCGGAGAGCAGCTGGTTGAGCGTCTGCTCGCGCTCGTCGTGCCCCCCGCCCATACCGGCTCCTCGCTTGCGCCCGATGGAGTCGAGCTCGTCAATGAAGATGATGCACGGCGCGTTCTCGCGGGCGTCCTTGAACATGTTGCGCACGCGAGAGGCCCCGACGCCTACAAACATCTCCATGAAGTCGGAGCCGGTGATGGTGTAGAACGACACCCCGGCTTCGCCGGCCACGGCCCGCGCCAACAGCGTCTTTCCAGTGCCTGGCGGGCCCACAAGCAGCACACCCTTCGGGATTTCGGCGCCAAATTTCTCGAACCGCTCGGGGTCTTGCAAGAAGGAAACGATCTCTTGCAGCTCCACCTTGGCGCCTTCCACGCCAGCGACATCGTCGAAGGTCGTCTTTTCGTCCGTCTCCTCTTGTAGCTTGGCCTGGTTCTGCCCAATGTTAAAGAGGCCCTGCCCCCCGCCCCGGGCGCTCATGCGCCGGTAGATGAAGTAGCCCACGACGAGGATCAGCACCAGGGGCAACCCACTAAGCAGGAAGGGCCACCAGACAAAGTCGCTGGTGGGCTCGGTTGTAACCTCCACCTCCCGCGATTCCAACATGTTCATCAGCTCGTCATCCTGAAACGACGGGATGTACGTCAGGAAGCGGGTGAAGCGTTGGGTCTCCCCATTCGGCAGGGTCTGCTCAATAGACTCCTTCAGCTGGCCCTCCAGGCGGTCGCCTCGCAC
>JAAAOI010000216.1 GCA_009908945.1 Bacteroidota bacterium | reverse complement strand
CGGACGGCGAGGGGAGAGGCCGTCGCGTCTCCTGTTGGCGGGACGTTCGGCCCTTCCCTGATGCACTTCCGACCGGCAAGAACACGCATCGTATCGGGGGAAAGTACAGGGCGAACGTTTGCGTCGTGTATTCTTTGCGGAGGAAAATAGCGGCGATGGTCAGATCCGTGGATGCGGGCTACCACGAGTACAAACAACGCACATGCCACGGGTCGCGCCCGGTCGTTTTCGGGTACTGTGGAGGGGGTACGCCGGGTAGCTGCTGGCACGGTGTGCGTTTCCGCACAGGAGGGTGGGCGCTACCGCACGTTCGGCTGGCGCAAATTGGGGACGACGCCCCGGCGTTATTCTGTTCGGAGCACCTGTGCGGGGTCCACACGGGTCACGCGCCAGACCTGGGCAGCGACGGTGGCCAGCGCAACGAGTAGCACAAGCGCGGCCGCGCCCACGAACGGCAGCCAGCCGACGTCCACGCGGTACGCGAAGGCCTGCAGCCACTGCTGCACCCCGAAGTACGCGGCCGGGACGGCGAGCACCACGGCGAGGGCGACAAGCCCCACGAAGCGCCGCGCCACGAGCGCGATCACCGACGCATCCGAGGCGCCCAGCACCTTCCGAATGCTGACCTCGCGCGTCCGCCGTTGCGCGGCAAGGAGCGCCAGCCCGAGCAGGCCCAGCACGGCGATAAAGAGCGCGAAGCCCGCCGCAACCGTCACGATCTGCGCCCACCGCCGGTCCGACTCATACTGCGCCTGAAGGGCGTCGTCCATAAATGTGAACTGGAACGGCAGATCGGGGGCGACCTCGCTCCACGCGCGGCCAACCACATCGAGCGCGGTGCTCGTCTGCCCCGGCGCGATACGGGCGAAGAGGGTGTTCGGTGGCGAGGTGGGCTGCATGTGCATCATCAGCGGCTCCATGGGCTGGTGGAGCGACTGGAAGTGGAAGTCGTCCACCACGCCTACTACCTCGACATCCCGAATGCCGATGATCGGCACGCTGAGCGTCTTGCCGAGCGGCGCGTCCCCGCCGGCGGCCTCCACGAACGATCGGTTGACAAGTACCGACGACCGCGCATCCGCTGGCCGATCCCATGAGAATGTGCGCCCTTTCAGGAGCGCCAGGTCGAACGTTTCGACAAAACCGGGCATGACGCGATAGGCGTGGGCTTCGACCGTCTGCCCGCTCATATCCACGTCGAAGCGGCTGGGCAGCGATCCTTCAAGTGCAAACTCGCCCCACGCGCCCGTAACAGTTTGGATCGACGCATCCGACTGCGCCCGTTGATGTATACGGCCCAGCAGGCGGCCCGCGTCGCGGCCCTGGAGCAGCGTGGCGTCGATCTGCACCACGTGCTCGCGCTGGAAGCCCAGGTCTTTCTCTTGGAGCAGATCGAACTGCTGCCACATCACGAACGTACCGGCGACGAGCCCCATCGCCAGCACGAACTGGACGACGACGAGCCCCGAAACGAGCCGCGGCTGATGGCGCAGGCCGGCCCGCTCGCGCAGCGCGGTGATGGGCTGGAAGCCGGACAGCACGAGCGCCGGATAGCTGCCGGCGGCCAGCCCGATGGCAAGCCACCCGCCGAGCGCCGCCAGCAGCGCAGGCCCCGACATCAGCACGCTCGCGTCCAGCGAACGGTCGACGAGTTGCTCGAACACGGGCAGCATCAGCAGCACGAGGCCGACGCTTAGCACGAGGCTGATGCCCGTGGCCAGAAGCGCCTCGCCCCCGAACTGGGCCGCGACCTGGCTGCGCCGGGCGCCCAACGTCTTGCGCATGCCGACCTCGCGCCCCCGATCCGCCGAGCGGGCAAGCGCGAGCGTTGTGAAGTTGATGAGAGCCAGCGCCAGGATGAACGCGGCCAGCCCGACCAGCACGTAGCTATACAGCGGATCGCTCGTCGGCTGGAGCTGCCCGTAGATGCCGGTGGTGAGGTGCGTCTCGGTGATGGGCAGCAGGTCGAGGCGGCGCTGCTCAGGCTCGGGCATCTCATTGGCGCGGATCTGCGCCAGCGCGCGCTCCAGCCCCGCCGTCTGCCCCGGCCCGCTCAGCTCTGCGTACAGCAGTGGGCTCAGCGTGCGCCACGATGGATTTTGCATCGTCCGGTCAAAATCCTGCAGCCGCTCGAACGGCACGACGATACTGAGCGGGATGCTGGACGTGGACGGGGCGGGCGCGGCCACGCCGGTCACCGTGAACGTCTCGAACGCCGTGTCGAGGCGGAGCTGGAGCGTCTCGCCCAGCACGTCGGCCCGCCCAAAGAGGCGCTCCGCCTGCTCGGTGGTGAGCACGACGCCGTCCGGTGCCCGCAGCGCCTCGGCCGGCGCCCCGTGGACGAGCGGGAAGGAGAACACCTCGAAGAAGGCCGGGCCTGCGTACAACGCTTCCGCCTCGAACGACTGCGCGCCCTGCTTCGCGACGACGGTGCCCGGCTTCAGCGCCGCCATCCGCTCGACGCCCGGCGCGCGTTCGCGCAGCACGTCGGGCAGCGGGGCCGGAACCATGGCCGTGCGCGAGGTCTGGTCCTCAAACTGTGACACGTACGTCACCTGCACGAGCCGATCGGCCTTGGCATGGAACGCGTCGTACGAGCGCTCGTGGTGCACGAACAGCGCAATCAGCACCACCACGGCGCCCCCCAGCGCGAGGCCGGTGACGTTGATGGCTGCGGTGGTTTTGTGCTTCCAGAGGGTGCGGAGGGCGACGGTGAGGTAGTTGCGGAGCATGAGTCGTAGGAGACACGCGTGGGGGTGGAGGCGGCCGGAATCCGCCCATGCAGTTAAGGTACTCACAATCCACATTCCAGACCGGCCTATCGGGCCCTGCCGCCTGCGTTCCGCGTTTGCCAGGCGGCAGTTGTGCGCTTCCGCACGCCGGGGTGCGCGCTGGCGCACACCCCCTCACTCGCTGCGCAGCGCTCGCGCCGGGTCGATGCGGGCGGCCTGCCACGCGCGGGCTGCTGCCGTGCCGGCCGCCACGACCAGGGCCAGCAGTCCCGCGGCGAGCACCACGCCCCAGCCGATCTCGGTCCGGTAGGCGAAGCCGCTGAGCCACTGCTCCATGGCCCAGTAGATCATGGGCGCCGCGACCACGAAGGCCACCCCCGCCAGCTGCACGACCTCTTTCGTGAGGAGGGCCACGACGCTGGCCGTGGTGGCGCCCAGCACCTTGCGCACGCCGATCTCCTTCGTCCGCTGCTGCGCGGCAAAGGCCACGAGCCCGACCAGCCCGAGGCACGCGATGAGGATGGCCAGCCCCGCGAACGCGCCGAAGAGCGTGCCGAACCGGCGCTCCGCAGCGTACTGCGCCCCGAAGGCGTCGTCGAGGAAGCGCACCGCGAAGGGCCGCTGCGGCGCCATCTCCGTCCAGATCTGCCGCAGGTCGGCCAGCGTCCCGGAGAGGCCGTCGGCCCGCACCCGCAGCGTGAGGTAATTGTGATAGGTGGGCAGCGCGGCCAGCGCGAGCGGCTGCACCGGGTGCTGCAGGCCCTGCACGTGGAAGTCCTGCACCACGCCCACCACCTCGCCCGGCGTGCCCCAGAACCCGGCCTGCTGGCCGAGGATGGCATCCGGCGAGGCGTACCCGGCGGCGCGTACGGCTGTCTCATTAAAGACGTACGCTACAAGCGAATCCGAGGTCGTGGCCGCACCGGGACGCGCACCGGCGACGAGCGTCATGTCGTACACGTCCACAAACGCGGTGTCGACGAGGTACGCCTCCACAGAGAAGTCGCGCCATTGGCCGTTGGGCGCCTCCACGGCACCGCCGGCCTGGGGATGCCCGCCGGTGGGCACCGTGAGGGACGACGTGACGCCCATCACGTTCGGCTGCTGGAGGAGCCGCTGCTTGATAGCGTCAAGCCGTGTCTGCACCGCCGTGTCGCCGCCGTAGTCGAGCGTTAGGAGCTGGCCCGTTTCGGGCGAGCCCGGATCGAAGCCCAGGTTACGGTTCTGCATGTAGTCGAGCTGGCTGTACACCACGGCCGTGCCCGCGATGAGTGCGATGGTCAGGCTCAGCTGCAGGACGACGAGTCCGCGCCGCAGCCAGGCGCCTTCTCCGCTCGCCACAAAGCGTCCCTTCAGCACCGCGTGCGGCCGAAAGCGGGCGAGCGCCAGCGCCGGATACGCCCCGGCCAGCAGCCCGGTCCCCACGACGAGTCCAACCAACCCCACCCATCCGAAGCTCAGGTCGCCCAGCGTCAGCGGCGTCCCGGCGAGGCGGGCGAAGAACGGCAGCACCGCCTGCGCGATGACCAGCGCGAGGCCGCCCGCGGCGAGGCTCAAGAGCACCGCCTCCGTCAAAAACTGCCCGGCGATCCCGGTGCGGCGCGCCCCCAAGGCCTTCCGCACACCCACCTCTCTCGCCCGCTCCGTCGAGCGTGCCGTGGAGAGGTTGACGAAGTTAAGCCCCGCGATGAGGAGCACGAATCCCGCGATGGCGCCAAAGATGAATAGGGTGGCGGCGCTCCCGGTCCGCGCGTAATCGGAGTACAGGTGGAGGTCGGGGAGGCGCTCGGCGTGCAGGACGAGCGGTTGATGCATAGCCGCCATCTCGTCCCCGGCGCGCGCTTCGATGAAGGCCGGCAGCTTGTCGCGGAACGCCTCGACGCGGGCGCCCTCGCGCAGCAGCACGTACGTGGCGAAGTTGACCGAGTGCCAGTTCGTGTACCACCAGCCCGGATCCTCGAACGTGGAGAGCGCCACGACGCCGCGGGCTGTGACGTGCGAGTTGGACGGCACGTCGGCCATCACACCGGTGACCGTCAGTGTCGTTTCCCCGCTCTGGACGACCTGCCCGACGGGATCTTCGGCGCCGAAGTACGTGGCCGCCAGCGCCTCGGAGAGCACGAGGCTGCCCGGCGCGTCGAGCACCGTGGCCGGGTCGCCGCGCAACAGCTGGAAGCCGTCGAAGACCTCGAACAATGCCGGGTCGGCGTAGGCGATGTCGGGCTCCTGCGCCTGCGCCTCGCCCACGCGGAAGACGGGACGGGCACTCATGAGCCGCACGGCGTGCTCCACCTCCGGCAGATCCGCCTCCAGCGCCGGGGCCAACACGCCCGGCGTCATCGCGTGCTTACGCGCCTCGCCCTCCACCACGACGTCCACCGCCATGCGCACGATGCGGTCCGCCTGGGGGTGGAAGCGATCGTAGCTGAGCTCGTGGCGGATGTAAAGCGCGATGAGCACAACGCAGGCCATGCCCACAGCCAGACCGGTGACGTTCAGGCCGGTGTAATACGGATGGCGCCGCAGGTGGCGCAGGGCGACGCGGAAATGATTTTGCAACATGGCAGCAGCACGCGGTGAGTTTTACGGGTGGAGGGGCAGGCGCGCACAGCCATCCTGCGATGTATGGAGGTGCCGCAATCCACGTGCCGCTCCGCAACAGCCCCGAAGTATGCCTGGAATCCCCGGTAGGCGCCGGGTTGGGTGTGCGGTTGCGCTCACGAGTGCGCGCAACCGCACAACGCCTGCGCCTCCTCATTCCGTCCGCAGGAGGCGCAATTGTCCACGCCGCCGTGCAGTAGCGCACCGGCGCGCCGGGCCTGCAACTCTGATAGACCAGCAACTCGATCTGTGCGGGCTCGACTCGGACCGCGTTGTAGACGCAAGGTGAGCCCCCATATGAAACCCGAGGCTGCAATCCCTAACAGGACGTTCACGTACACCGGCCCCGCCGAGGGCAAGGCCGGCACTGTGGATGGCCGACGTGGTTGTCCGCTGACGGATCGTCCGAGCAGCGACTACGATGCAACTGCGGAGCATGGAATTGGGAGATTGGTGGATTGAGATGCGGAGCAATCCCTCAATCGACATTCGACCATCGGGTCACTCGCTGCGCAGCGCTTTCGTCGGGTCGAGTCGAGCGGCCCGCCAGGCCTGAACGCCCACGGTTGCGAGCGCGACGACGAGCGCCAGCGCGCCAGCTGCGACGAACACGCCGGCGCCAAGGTCGATCCGGTAGGCAAAGCCCTCCAGCCAGCGGCTCATGCCGAGGTAGGCGACAGGCACGGCTACGGCGAACGCAATCCCGACCAGCTTGGCGAAGTCGCTCGAGAGCAGCGTGACGAGGCTCACGGCGGTGGCGCCGAGTGCCTTCCGGATGCCGATCTCCTTCGTGCGCTGGTTCGTTATAAAGGCCATCAGTCCGAAGAGGCCCAGACAAGCCACAAGGAGCGCCAGCCCGGCGAAACCACCAAACAGCCGCATCAGCTGGCGCTCCGTTTGATAGGCCTGCCGGAGGTGATCGCCGAGGAAGTACGCGTTAAGTGGCGCATCCGGGTTGATCGTCGACCACGCCGCTTCGACCCGTGCGAGTGTGACAGCGTCGGGCGAATCGAGCCGGGCGAACACGAGGTTCGGATCGCGACTGAGGTACAACACGACCGGCCCGATGGGGTTGTGGAGCGAAAGGTAGTGGAAGTCGTCCACCACCCCGATCACCGTGCCTTCGACGGTCTGCGTTTCCCCTGACTCGACGACGATCTCCATCGTGAGACGGCGCCCGACCGGATTGGCCCCGCCGAGCATCTGTGCGGCGGTTTCATTGAGCATGACGGCTTCACTCGCATCCGTCCCGCGCTCCAGCGTAAAGCGGCGGCCGGCGGTGACGCGCATGTCCATCGTCTCGATATAATCGAGAGACACCGGCATCCGAAGCATCTGCTGCGACGAATCGCGCCCCGGCACGCGCACGGCCCCCGTCGGGAGCGGCTGTCCCATGAGGCGCGGCGCCCCGGTGACATGCGTCACCCCTGGCACGTCGAGGAGCGCCTGCTTCAGCACCGGAAACCGGTCGCCATCAAGCACCAGGACGTTTTCTTCCTCATAGCCCAGGTCGCGCTCCTGCAGATACCGGGCTTGCTGATAGATCACGCCGACGGCCGCGATGAGCGCGATGGCCACGGCGAACTGCACCACGACCAGCCCTTTGCGCAACGTAGCCCCGGACGCAAGGCCCGTATGGATTCCTTTCAAGACGTGCGCCGGCTGGAAGCGGCTCAGGAAGAACGCTGGATAGCTGCCCGCCAGGAGGGCCACCACGCCACCTGTCCCCAACGCCACGCCGCTCCACAAGAGCCGCGCATCGCGCCAGAGGGCCGCCGGCTTGCCCGAAATCGCCTCGAACAGCGGCAGAGCCGCCTCAACCCACGCAAAGGCCCCGACGACCGCACAAAACGTGAGCAGAATGGACTCGCCAAGGAACTGTTGGATGAGCTGCGGCCGCCGGGCGCCGAGCGTCTTGCGCAGCCCGACCTCCTTCGCCCGTAGCATCGCCTGGGCGGTAGACAGATTTACGAAGTTGACGACCGCGAGCCCCAACACGAACAGCGCAACGAACATGAGCATCACCACGTAAGCCCAGTTGCCGCCCGGCCGCGGATTGCCTTCGATCTGCGTTGCAAAGTGGATGGCCGTGAGCGGCTGGGCCTGCAGTTCGACACTCGTCGCATCGGGTCGCGGCAACCGGTCCAGCGCCGTCTCCAACTGAGACGCAGCGGCCGAGGTGCGGAGCAGCACGTAGCTGTACATCGGAAACTCGGCGAGGTCGCTGCCGACTTGGCGGCGGAGCGTCGGCATGGAGACCAGCGCGTCGGGGCGATAATGGGCCGTCCGCGGCACATCGGCCATCACGCCCTCCACCTGCAGGTCCCGCCCCCAGAACGTCATCGTCTGCCCGACGGCGGAGGCCTCTCCGAAGTACTTGCGCGCCATCGAGGCCGAGAGGACAATGGCATTAGGAGCCGTCAGCGCAGCATCCGCATCACCCACCGTCAACGAGTAATCCATCACGTGCAGTGCGCTCGCATCCGCGAAGGCGATGTTTTCCTCGACGAAGACCACATCGCCCCGGCGGAGCTTGGCCGGCGCAAACAGCGGCCAGAACTGTGCGGTTGCTTCGATGAGGTCCGGATACGCTTCCTTCAGGGCCGGCGCTACGGAACCTGGCACCCGGGCCTGATCGCCGGCAACCAGCCGATGCGTTTGGTCGGCGTGCGTGCTAAACCGATCGTAGCTCAACTCATCGCGCACGAACAGGCCAATGAGCAGCACACAGGCGATGCCCACCGACAGCCCTAAAACGTTGATTAAGGCATAGCCCGTACGCCGCCGGAGATTGCGGAAGGCGATGATGAGGTAGTTGCGAAGCATGGGACTGGCGGATTGGGTGATTGGTGAATTAAGTGATTGACGATTGCGGAGCGACAATGCAATCCCCCAATCCCTCAATCGACATTCGACCAACGGGTCATTCGCTGCGCAGCGCCTGGGCTGGGTCGATGCGGGCCGCGCGGTACGTCTGCGTGCTTACCGTCACGAGCGCGATGACGAGCGCGATGACGCCAGCCGCTACGAGCGTGCCCACGCCCACGTCGATCCGGTAGGCGAACGTCTGCAGCCACTGCTGCATGCCGAAGTACGCCAGCGGCGCCGCCACCAGAATGGCCACGCCCACCAGCGCCACAAACTCCTTCGACAGGTTGACGACGAGCCCGCCCAGCGAGGCGCCCAGCGCCTTGCGGATGCCGATCTCCTTCGTCCGCTGTTGGGCGGTGAAGGCCGCCAGGCCGAAGAGGCCCAGGCAGGCGATGATGATGGCCAGCCCGCTGAAGAGGCCGATCAGCTGGCCGAGCCGCTGCTCGGCGCGGTACTGCGCGTCGAGCGTGGCGTCTACAAAAGCCGCCTCGAAGGGCGCGTTGGGGCGCACCTCGGTCCACGCCTGTTGCAGGCGGTCCATTGCCGCCATGGCGCTTCCGGGCGCCAGCTTGATAAGGTATTGCGAGGCGTTAACGTACGCCCCTTCGTCGTTGGGAAAGATCGAGGCCTCGAAGATCATCGGCTCGATCGTCTCGTAGAGCGGCCGGGCATGATAATTTTCCACCACACCGATGACCGTCCCGCGGTGGTCCATGTACGTGTTCGCGTTCTCGTAGGTGAACGTGCGCATCGCTTGGCCCAAGGCCTCGGCGGGCGTCCAGCCCTGCGCCTCCGCCATGGCCCGGTTGATGACGAAGGCCCGCTCGTCGTACGACGTGTCCCCGAACTCATTCGGCGTGTCGATGGCTTGCCCGAGGTCGGCCGGCCGGTCTTCGGAGAAGGTACGCCCCGCGACGACCTCGATGTTCAGCATCTCGAAATAATCGAAGCCTACGGTCTGATGCTGCATGCGTGTGCCGGCCTGCTCCAACTGCTCGGGCGGCGTGAAGGGCGCGAGCTCAATGCGCGGGTTGGCGATGCCCCCAATGCCCGGCGTGCCGGAGGCCACCGTCACCGCCTCCACGCCGGGCGTGCGCTCGAACTGCTGGATCATGGTGTCGAACTCCCCACTGCCGCCAAGGTCCACCGTGACAAGCGCCTCCTTGTCGAAGCCGAGGTCGGCCGTCTGTAGGAAGCTGAGCTGCTGGTACGCGATGGCCGTCCCCGCGATGAGCGCCACCGACACCGCAAACTGAAACACCACCAGCCCCCGCCGCAGCCACGCCGCCCCGCCGACGCGCGTGCGGCCCTGCTGCTTCAGCACTTCCGCCGCCTGAAAGCGCGAGAGGTACAGCGCTGGGTAGCTCCCGGCGATAAGGCCCGTCAGGCCGACGACCGCCGCCACCAGCGCCCAGAACGGATCGGCCAGTACGGGCCACGCCAGCTCGCGCGCCGCCAGGTCCCGGAAGGCCGGCAGTGCTGCGGCGGTGATGCCCACGGCCAGGAGCGCCGCGCCGCTGCTGAGCAGGAGCGCCTCGCCAAAAAACTGGCCCATCAGCTGCCCGCGCCCGGCGCCCATCGCCTTGCGCACGCCAACCTCGTTGGCCCGCTCGGCCGCCCGGGCGGTGGCCAGGTTCATGAAATTGACGCACGCCAGGAGCAGGATGAAGACGGCGATGCCGCCAAAGAGAACCACCGTGGCGATGGTGCCGCCGGTGGTCCAGTCGCCGGACTGCTCGGCGCGCAGGTGAATGTCGGTGAGCGGCTGCAGGTCGGGCACGTACGCGGCGGCGGCCGTCGGGTCGCGGTGGCGCTGGATGAAGGCAGGCAGCTGCTCGGCGAGCGCGGCCGCCGAGGCGCCCTCGTCCAGCAGGGCATAGGTGTAGGTGAGCGGCCACCAAAAGCTCGTAAACCTGGGATCGGCACTGCCCCACACGTTAAGCTTGAAGGTGGCGAGCGACGTCATCATGTCGATGGCCATGTGCGTCGTGGCCGGCAGGTCGGCCATCACGCCGGTGACGGTCAGCTCCCGGCCGTCGGCAATGAGGGGCTGGCCCATCGGATCCTGGCTGCCGAAGTGGCGCGTGGCCGCCTCTTCGGAGAGCACAACGGTGCCGGGCCGCGCGAGCGCCGTCGCCGGGTCGCCCTGCAGCAGGTCGAACGAGAACACGTCGAACGCCGACGAGTCGGCGTAGATGAAGTTGCGCTCTTCCACGATCTGCTCGGTGCCGGGCCGCCGCACGGGTGTGTTGGCGCGGTGGAAGCGCACGATCGCCTCGATCTGCGAGAAATCCTCGGCCAGGAGCGGCGCCATGGCCCCGCCCACCCAGGCCGTGCCGTCGCCGTCCGTGTTCTGGACGACGCGGTAGATGCGCTCGGCCTCGGCGTGGTGCCGGTCGTAGCTCAGTTCATGATGGACGTACAGGCCGATCGAGAGGCAGCAGGCCAGCCCGAGCGCCAGGCCGGTAATGTTGAGGGCGGTGAAGCCGGGCCGCCGCCGCAGGGTGCGCAGGGCCGTGGTCAGGTAGTTGCGAAGCATGGACTTCTTTGTGTGCAATGGATGCAGGCAGAGAGATGCCGAGCGAGGCATGCTGGTCCTAATCGGTGCGTTGGATGGTCACGTTGCCGTTTCGCGTCGTCAGAAGGGATTCAGGCCCTCCCTCGCCAACCACGATTTCCAGATAACGCGTACTTACGGTGCCTTGCGTGGTAACCGGAAAAGTCGTTTCGATGATGCCGTTCTCCGTTTCGGCCCGCAGACGCGCGCCGGCATCTGTCGGCAAGCGGTACGTGAGGCTGCCGTTTTCTGACCGTAGCTGGTGCGCCCCCACCACATCGCGGACAGCGATGCCGCCGTTTTTGGAGCTGATATCCAGCGTCGTTTGAGCAGGCACGCGCAGGCGGTACCGAATCGACCACCAGCCGGGCGCATCACTGTCGGGGCCTGCGGCGAACAGGCGGGTCGAGGCGGCTCCCGCATCTGCCCGGTTCAGTGTGATGCGTGCCACATCAGACTGGGCAGCCTCGTCGGTAGCGCGCCGGGCCACCACAACTGCTTCAACGCGAATAGTGGTACCGTCCCACGCCTCCACCTCGATGGTGTCGTAGTTTTCCTGGCGCAGCGCAAGCGTGTCGGTCGCCGGAAGTTGGTACGTGCGCTGCGTGCAGACCGCCGCTTCGTTTCCTGCAGGATTCAGCGGAATATTCGAGCTAACAGCCGTATCGCAGGGCACCTCAGCTTCTGGAGAAAGGGGCTGCGCTACCGTGAGCGAGGCGCTCATTAGCAGGTAACCAGTGATGAGGAGAACGGTCTTCAGGAGGGCAAAGGCATTGTTCATAACAGACCTCGAAGAGGGGCGTATGGAGTAGGCTGTGACGCGCGACGGGTGCCTGCTAACAAAAAATCGTTGCGGGACCCTGCTTGCGCGCGTTGCTGGTTCTATTCGCAACGCGTGTGCCAGCCGTACGCATCACCCCCCACACCCGGCGTGCGCTCTTGTTGACATGGGAAACGCGCTGCACGTGTGCGTTATCGCACAGCAGATGCGCGCTACCGCACAGCACAGCGGGGTTTCGCTTGCCGCCCTCTCAACACATGAGGGACCGGTACGAACCATGGGCACCGTATTAGGGAGGCCGGATTGTCCTCCAACCGGTAAGGCTTCAGCCCGCATCGTCGGGCCAAGTTGTGCCGCACAGCGTCGCGCTCACTCATCTCGAAGCGTTGTTGCAGGGTCAAAGCGGGCCGCTCGGAAGGCATGGGCTCCCACGGCTCCAAGCGCCACCACCAAGGCCAGCCCACCCGCGCCTGCAAAGATCCACGGCCCAAGATCGACCTGATAGGCAAACTCGCGCAGCCAGCGGTGCGTGCCCCAGTAGGCCGCCGGCACCGCAAGCGCGAAAGCACTATTGCCGGGTAGCCCCCGGCAGCGACGGCCACAACGACGGGCACACCGGCCACAACAAGCGTCATACCAGGCGTGAGCAGTGCTTCCGCCGTCAGGGACGACTTCCACGAGTTCGCTGAACGCTGGAAGGGCAAGCCGTGCGCCGCCGAGTCCCACCACCAAGGCTGTGCTACGCATAACAGCACTGCCGCGCCCCGGAACTGCCCCATGACGTGTCGGCGGCCGGCCCCATTGTTTTGCGGCCGCCCACCTCGCGCGCTCGCTCCACCGAACGACCCACGGTGAGCGTCACGAAGTTGATGCAGGCAATCCCCAGTACGAAGGCTCCAATCCCTATCAGAAGGTATACATACAGCGGACGGCTTGTGGGACGTAGCTGTCCGTAGACACTCGGCGTCAGGTGCGTCTCTGTGATCGGTAGCAGCTCGAAATGGCGTTGCTCCGGGTCCGGCATCTCATTCGTGCGAATCTGCTCCAGCGCGCGCTCCAGCCCCGCGGTCTGGTCGGGTGCGCTGATTGCGTACAACAGCGGACTGAGGGTGCGCCGCGACGGGTCCTGCATCGTTCGGTCAAAATCTTGCAGTCGACCGAAGGGCAGCACAATACGCAGCGGACTGCTGGACGTCGTGGGCGCGACCGCACACTGAACCATGCGCTATCGCATGGAGCGCCGGGGTCATTCGCTGCGCAGCGTCACAGCGGGGTCGGTGCGCGCAGCGCGGAGAGCTTGGGTACTCACCGTGAGCAGCGCGATTAGAAGCGCGGCCCCGCCAGCCAGCATGAAGAGGCCTGCCCCAAGATCAACGCGGTACGCGAACGATGCGAGCCACTGCTGCATGCCCCCATACGCAAGCGGCGTAGCCACCACGAAGGCAATCCCTACGAGTTTGAGCAAGTCAGCCGACAACAACGCGACGATGCTCGCCGACGTGGCGCCCAGCGCCTTCCGAATGCCCATCTCTTTGCGCCTCCGCTCGGCCGTGAAGGCGGCTAACCCGAAGAGGCCAACGCACGCGATGAGGATCGCCAGCCCCGACGCTGCCCCCACAACGCGTCCCACGGCGCGGTCCGCCTGATAGGCTTCAGCCATGCGCGCATCCACAAAGCTGTATTCGAATGGACGCGCCGGATCGAACCGCTCGCTGACGGCCTGTAGATGGTCAAGTGCTGCTGTCACCTGACCCGCATCAACCCGAGCGGTGAAATAGTCTACCTCGGCCACTGGATTATTCTGATGCCCAAGGACGAGAGGCCGGATGGGCGCGTAAAGCGGCTGAAAGTGGAAATCCTCCACTGTCCCGATCACACGCCATGTGAGCACCTCAGAAGTGCCGTCTTGGTTTTCCTGCGGCACGCGAACCGTTGTCCCCACCGGATCCGTCAAGCCGAAAGCCTGCACAGCGGTCTCGTTTAGCACCACGGCGGTCGTGTCCGTGCCCCGCGCGGGCTCGAAGAAGCGCCCGTCCTGCAGCGCGATATCGAACGTGGTGCGAAAGTCAGCGTCGACACTCATAAAGTAGGCCGATGACGCCTCGCCAGGCTGTGTGCTGGGCGTCATCACCTCGACCTCCGGGATGTCTTTCCAGTCGCCCGGGATGCGCGACGAGATGCTGACTCGCTGTACGGCAGGATGACGCCGCATCTCGGTTTTCATCGCCGTCTTGGCGCGCCGTACGTCGTCGCTGTTGATGTCAACCGCTACGAGATGCTCCTCATCGAAACCCAACTCTTTAGATTGAATGTAGCCGAGTTGCTGGGTGACGACGAGCGTGGCGGCGATGAGCGCAATGGAGACCCCAAACTGCGTGACGACGAGGCCGCGCCGCAGCCAGACGGACCCGCCTTCGGTAGCGCCCTGCGACGCCTTGAGCACTGCGGCGGGACGGAACCGGGCCAGCACGAAAGCCGGATACGCCCCCGCCAGCGCCCCGACGACGACCACGCCGACGACCAGCGCCACAATAACCGCCGGCTGCATCAGCGGGCTGAGCGACAGCGATGTCCCCGCCAGCGCGTTGAACGCCGGCAGCGCCCCTCGTGCCAGAAGCGCCCCGATTAGCAGCGCCATCCCGCAGAGCAGCACGGCCTCACCCACAAACCGTCCGATGAGTTGGCCGCGATGCGCTCCCAGCGCCTTGCGCACGCCCACCTCGCGCTGCCGATCTGCCGCGCGGGCCGTCGCCAGGTTCATGTAGTTGATGCAGGCCAGCCCCAGGATGAAGAGCGCAAGCAGCCCCAGGATGAGTACGTACGTCGCATTTCCTGGCTGTGCGTTGAATCCACCCTGAATGCCCACTGAGTGGAGGTGAATATCCGTCAGGGGCTGCAAGGTGACTGCCGACGGCATGGCGTCGGCGGGCGTGTTCCGTGCCATCAACGTCGCGACCTGCTCGGCCATCGCCGTGTGCGTAGCGCCGTCTTCGAGCTTCGCGTACGTGGCGAACGACCGGAAGCCCGACGCCCAGTCTTCCGTGAGCCGCGTCCACCACGGGACCTGCTGGGCCACCGTCTCGAACGGCAGCAGCATGCTGAACTGGAGGTGCGACGCCGCAGGCAGGGGCGCCAGCACGGCGGTTACCGTCGCCTCACCATACCCCTCAATGGACATCGTCTGCCCAATCGGATTCTCATCGCCGAAGTAGCGCTGGGCTGTTGCGTGCGTGAGCACGACCGTGCCTGGCTCGCGAAGAACCGCCTGTGGATCGCCCTGAGCGAGCGGGAAGTCGAACACGTCGAAGAAGCTCGGCTCGGCAATCAGGTAATCGCCTACGTAGAAGCGTGTATCGCCCCGCTCGACGGTAACGCGAAACAACTGCGCGATGCGCGTCGCGGCCGCCACGCCCGGCACTTCCTGCACCGCCGTGGGCGCAACGGGTCCGGCAGTGCCTGCCACACGCTCCGCACCGTCCGGCGTCGTGCGCGTCTCGACGATGCGCGCGATGCGGTCGGCGTCCTGGTGAAAGCGGTCGAAGGACCATTCGTGCCCCACGTACAGCGCAATGAGCAGACACGCCGCCATGCCTACAGACAGGCCAAGCGTGTTGATACCGGTGTACACCGGCTGGTTGCGCAGGGTGCGAAAGGCAACGGTCAGGTAGTTGCGAAGCATGAGACTGGAGGTCAGGTGATAGACGTTAAAATCGCAGGCTGGCCGCTTGGGGGGAGCCGTGCGGTTTCATTCGTCGCGCAGCGTGGTGGCGGGGTCGAGGCGCGCGGCGCGGATCGTCTGCGAGCCGATGGCACAGAGCGCCAGGGCAAGCAGGCCGGCCGCGCAGAGGATGAGCGGCCCGACGCTGAGGGCGATGCGGTACGCGAAGTTGTCCAGCCACAGCGCGTTGATCCACCACGCCAGCGGCAGCCCCAGCCCCACCGCTGCGCCGATCAGCACGAGAAAATCGCGTGAGAGCCGCCCCACGATCGACGGGACGGACGCGCCCAGCGCCTTCCGAATGCCGATTTCCTTGACGCGCGTCTGCACCGCGTACAGCGCGATGCCGAGCAGGCCGAGGCAGCTGATGAGGACAGCCAGCCCCGCCACGAGCGCCAGGATGCCGCTAATTTCGGCGAGCGCCGCGGCACCCGTGCGGTTGCGCACCAGGTCGGCATAATTGCGGATCATCGCGGGATTGGTGTCATCGAACCGGCCCCAGGCGGCCGTCAGCGCCGCCGTCGCCTCCGCGGGGGCCTCAGGGGCGACACGCACCAGCGCCACCTGGAACCGCGACGGATTGAAGTGAAACACAACGGGCTTGCTGGCGGCATCGCTGTAGCGCGTGTGGAAGTTGCGGACGACGCCCGCCACGCGCACCGACCGCGCGGAGTCGGGGTTCAGCGTGAGCGGCTCACCCAGCGCGGCCTCCGGCGTGTCGAAGCCGAGCCGCGCTGCTGCGCCCTCGTTGATGAGCACCGACGGTCCGTTCTCGAACGACGTCTCCGTCCATCCATCCGTGGCCACGAGCGACAGGCCGACCGCGTCCACAAACTCGAAGTCGGCGGCGTAGTACACGGCCGTCACCGGCTCGCTGGATTGGGTGGTCGCCAGAGTGGCGCTCCAGGTGGCCCCACTCAGCGGAACGGTGTTCGCCGCGCCCACCTGCTCCACGGCTGGCACTTGCTGCGCCTGCTGCTGAAACGGCGCGTAGGGCGCTTCCTGCAACTCAATGTGAACGAGGTCCTCGGTCTGGATGCCGGCCGGTGCGCGGCCGAGATACGCCGCCTGTTGGTAGACGAGCACCGTCGTCACCATCACGACGAGAGCGACGGTAAACTGCAGCACGATGAGCACCTTGCGCGGCGTCATCCATACCGTGCCCGGCGGCTCCCGCGGGCCGCTCGACTTGAGCACGCGGGCCGGCTGGAACCGCGACAGGTGCCACGCCGGGTAGAGGCCCGCGAGGCCGCCCACGCTCAGCGCAAACCCTACGAAGACGGCGTACAGCATCGGCCCTGGCGCCACATCGATCTGTGCGCCGACCTGGTGCACTATGGAGAGCTGATTGAACAGGGGAACCAGCCCCTGCAGCAGCGCGACGGCCACTGCCAGGGCCAGTCCAGACACTACCACAGCTTCCGCTATGAACTGACCAATCACGTGCCATCGGCGCGCCCCGACTGCCTTGCGCACGCCCACCTCGCGGGCCCGTGTTAAGGACCGGGCTGTGGAAAGGTTAACGTAGTTGAAGCCCGCGGCGAGCAGCACCAGCAGCGCGAGGGCACCCAAGAAGTACCCGACGGTCGCAGGCACCATGCCCTCTGCGATTTCGTTGGATAGGGTCGGGCCAAACGGTATGTTGGCCACGGCCTGCAGCTGGAAGCGCAACGGCTGCCTGCCTGCTTCGGTG
Source organism: Bacteroidota bacterium (assembly GCA_009908945.1). GTDB lineage: Bacteria > Bacteroidota > Rhodothermia > Rhodothermales > Salinibacteraceae > Tc-Br11-B2g6-7. Next base: position 11,970 of record JAAAOI010000216.1, on the reverse strand, counting down.
GGAGGCGGTAGATACTGCTCTTCGATCGCGCGAAGGGACGCGGCAAGGTCGCTTGGTGTGGTCCTCGGCGCCAGGCGCAGGTAGGTGTAGTACGAGTACCCGCGCTCCCAGTCGGACGCCAGCCGGTCGGGGCGCGTCTGCTGCAGCGTCGCGAACGAGAGCAGGACGTCGAACGCCAGGTGCGAGCGGTAGGCCGATCGGTTGACCACGCCGGTGATGGTGAACAGGTCATCGTCGCCAAGGCGGAAGGTCTCACCGATCACGTCCATCGTGCCGTAGACGCGCTCGGCAAGCTCCTCCGAGACGACGGCCGTGTACGGCGCCACCAGGGCCTCATCGGCGCGACCTGTAGCCAGTTCGAAGCCAAACACATCGAAGAAGCCTGGCTCGGCGTAGAGGCCATCTGCCCAGTAGCCCTGTCCGTCGCGCACGACATTCTCGCGCGTGCGCCGGGAAATGCGCGTAGCGGTTTCCGTGCCCGTGACATCCTCCCGCAGGACAGGCGCCAGCCCCGCCGGCGACGCGGCGAACGGCCTGCTGTTGTTCTGGTGCTCGGTGGTCACCCGGTACAGCCGGTCGCTACCTGGATGAAAGGCGTCGTGCGTCACCTGATCCCAGAACAGGAGGGCCACGAGCAGGCACACGGCCATCCCGGCCGCCAAGCCCAGCACGTTGATCGTCGTAGTGCCCCGGTGCTTCCAGAGCGTGCGGAGGGTCGTCGTGAGATAGCTTCGAAGCATGGGGGGATTGGATGACTACATGACTGGTGGATGGGGCGATTGATGGATCGAGCGCCGGACACCATTAATGCCCCAATGGACCATCGTGCAACCGCCTATCAGGGAATCAGGGAATCGATAATCTACTCGTTACGCAGCGTGGTGGCCGGGTCGATACGCGCCGCCCGTAGCGCCTGGTAGCTCACCGTGAGCAGCGCCACCGTGAGCGCCAGCCCGCCGGCGAGCAGGAAGGTGCCGACGCCGAGCTCAATGCGGTAGGCAAACCCCTGCAGCCACTGCTGCATGGCCCAGTACGCCACCGGGACGGCCACCACGAACGCGATGCCCACCAGCTTGAGGAAGTCTTTCGACAGGAGACCGACGATGCCCATCACCGTTGCCCCGAGTGCCTTGCGAATCCCGATCTCTTTCGTGCGCTGCTGGGCCGTGTACGCCGCGAGGCCCAACAGGCCCAGGCACGCGATCAGGATGGCGAGGCCGGCGAAGGTCGTGAACAGCTGCTCCAGGCGGGCCTCGGTGCGGTACTGCGCCGCGAGGTCGTCGGCCAGGAACGAGTACGCGATGGGCAGATCCGAAAAGTTGGACCACGTGGCGCGGAGGCCGTCGAGCACGTCGGCGGTCTGGCCCGGCTCGGTGCGCACGGCGAGGTACTGCGGCGCGCGCAGCGCCTCGTGCAGCAGAATAACCGGGCCGATCGCCTCCCGCAGCGAGGCGTAGTGAAAGTCCTCCACCACGCCGATGATTTGCAGCGGCGTGTCGCCCCGCATCACAGACTCGCCCACGGCCTCCTCGGGCGACAGGCCAAATTCGCGCGCGCCTGTCTCGTTCAGTAGCACAGCGGCCGTATCGCGGGCGACGTCGCGCGAGAAGTCGCGTCCGGCCGCGAGGTTGAGATCCAACGTCTCGACGTAATCGTAGCCGACGAACGTGTAGTCGAAGTTTTGCGGCTCGGCCTCGGGGCGGTCCAGCGGCCACATCGAGTTGATGAAGATCGTACCAGGCAGCGAAAAGCCCGAGGTCGCCTCCACAACGCCCGTCTGCTGCTCGACCTCTTGCTTGAGCGTGGCGAGCCGATCCTGGAAGGCGCGGTAGTCCGCCACCGACTGCATCGGCCCGGCGATCGTCCGCACGCGGTCGACGACGATCACGTTCTCGTCCTCGAAGCCGAGGCCTGCACTCTGCAGATACGCCACCTGCTGGCTAACGACGCCCGTGCCGGCGATCAGCGCGATGGAGATGGCAAACTGGGTCACGACGAGTCCTTTCCGCAGGCGGCCGCTGCCACGGCTGCTCGACGCCGTGCCGCGCAGCGTTTCCGTTGGCGCGAAGCGGCTGAGCACGAGCGCCGGGTATATCCCCGAGAGCACGCCCACCACGGCGATGAGCCCGGCGTAGGCGAGCAGGTGGCCGCCGGATACCAGCGCACGCGCCGCAATTGACTTGCCGGCGAGCTCGTTAAAAGCCGGCAGGGCGAGCGCGCATATGCCGAGCGCCACGGCCAGCGCGCCGGCCGTCAGGATCACCGACTCGCCCAGAAACTGCCCCGCGAGTTGCGAGCGGCCGGCCCCCATCGCCTTGCGCACGCCCACTTCGTTCGCCCGCTCGGTGGCGCGGGCGGTGGACAGGTTCATGAAGTTGATGACGGCCAAAAGCAGCACGAAGAGCGCCAGCCCGGAGAAGAGCAGCACGTACGTTAGGCTGCCGGCGCTGCTGCCGGCTGCCAGGTCGGGCGATCCCATGCCGAGGTGAATCCCCGTGATCGGCTGCAGGTGGAGGCGCTGCGGCAGGCCCTCCTCGTCCACGTCCATGTCGTCGGGCACCACGCCTCCGTCCGTGAGGCCTTCCAGAAAGTGCTCGCGCGCGATCTCATCCAGGCTGGCCGTAAACGCGCCGGCCGGAGTGCCTGGCTGCAGCGTCACGTATGTCGTCCAGTTGTTTTGCCCCCAGTTGCTGGCGTCCACGTCAAAGCTGGCCAGCGAGAGAATCATCGCGTAGTCGAGGTGCGTGTTCGTCGGTGGCGCCTCCACGATGCCGGTCACTTCCCATGCGTTGCCGTCGTACTGGAGGGTCTGCCCCACCGGATCGGCGCCGGGGAAGTACTTCGCCGCCAGCGCTGGGGTAAGCAGCACCGTCCCGGGCCGGTCGAGGGCCGCCGCGCCGCGCACGAGGGGGAAGCTAAAGACGTCGAAGAAGCCATCATCGGCCACGAGGACGTTCGACTCCACACCGCGCTGCGGTCCCTGTTGGACGACCCCCTCTCGGGTGTTCACTCGCACGGCGGCCTCTACCTGGGGGTAGTTCGCCGTTAAGGTGGGTTGCAGAGCGGGCGGCGTGAACGGAATCGTCGCCTGCAGCTCTGGCATATCGAACGCGTTCAGCACGCGGTACGTGCGGTCGGCATTAGGGTGGAAGTCATCGTACGACAACTCGTCTTCGACCCACAGGCCAATCAGGATGCAGCCCGCGAGGCCGAGGGCGAGCCCCAACACGTTGATGGCCGTATAACCCATCCGTCTGCGCAGATTGCGGAGGGCGATGGTGACGTAATTGCGGAGCATGGGTGCCGATAGGCGATTATCGAAGGGAATCGTGTGGGTGCGGTGGCAGACCGGGCGACGAGGGGGCTGGCAGCGCACGGTGTGTGGCGCGTATCCGAGAACGCTGCACTGACGTGAAGGGACAGGCGCAGAAAAAACGACTCGTTTGGGGCACCGAACCGGCATCAGTAATACCTGCCACGGCTTGCCTACGCATGCCCGTAGTCTCCCGGCATGCCGTCTGCCACACCTGGAGGCTATGCCGTGTGTGCAGCATATTCCTGGGCGATGAAGTTCTCCGAGACGACCTTGCCATCGAACAGGTGGATGGTGCGGGCGCTGTACTCGGCGTCGGCCGGGGAGTGCGTCACCATCACGATGGTGGTGCCGGCCTCATTCAGATCGCGCAGCAGGTTCATCACCTGCGTGCCGTTCGTGGAGTCGAGGTTTCCGGTCGGCTCGTCCGCGAGGATGAGCTTGGGGTCGGCCACGACGGCGCGGGCGACGGCCACGCGCTGCTGCTGCCCGCCCGAGAGCTGCTGCGGGAAGTGGCCGCGGCGGTGCGTCATCTTCACGCGGTCGAGCGCCGCCTCCACTTTCTGCTTGCTGGTCTTTCTATCGGTGCCCAGGTAGAGCAGCGGCAGCTCTACGTTCTCGTAGACCGTCAGCTCGTCGATCAGATTAAAGCTCTGAAAGACAAAGCCGATGGCGCCTTTGCGGCGCTTGGCCCGCTGCCGCTCGGAAAGGCCGCTCACGTTCTCTCGATCGAACTGGTAGATGCCGGCGGTCGGGGTATCGAGCAGGCCCAGCAGGTTAAGCAGCGTGGACTTCCCGCAGCCCGAGGGGCCCATTACGGAGACAAACTCGCCGTCTTCAATCGACAGGTCGACGCCCGCAAGCGCGATGGTTTCGACTTCGTCGGTGCGGTAGGCTTTCTGGAGGTTTTCGGTTTGGATCATGGCGCCCGTCTGTTGTTCGTTGTGAGTTGTTAGTTGTGAAACTGCCCGTGCATTGTAGAGCGTTGCTGATGGATAACTTCTAACCTACTTGTGTGTAGCTTCTACCCTACTTTCTATCATGGCCATGGCACGAACGAATTTCGAGACACTGGAGGTGTATCAGTTGTCCGAAAGCATATCACTGATGAATACAGGGTTTATCGATAGAAAACAGTGTCATGCGAGATGGGGGCACCTGTTCAGCGAACGGGGGCAACCAGAAACAGGCCAGGGACGTATCCCTGGTGATCATTGTAGCCACTATGAAACACATTACTGTCATGGCACTGCAGATCAAAAACAAAGAAGCCGACGAACTGGCGCGCGATCTGGCTGAGCTTACGGGCGAGAGCTTGACTGAAGCGGTTGTGCAGTCGTTGCGTGAGCGCCTTCAACGTGAACAGGGGCGGATGCGAGGTGCCCAGCTCCGCGAAGAGGTGAAGCGCATTCAGGATCGGGTGGCTCGTCTCCCGGTGCAGGATCCACAGTCGCCAGACGCCATCATAGGCTACGATAATCAGGGGTTGCCTCAGTGATTTATGGTCCTGGATACGTCTGCCGTCATTGCAATCCTTCTGGACGAGCCCGAGGCCGATCGAATGGTGAAGGCTGTTGACGCCGCACGTCTCCGGCGGCTGTCGGCTGCTTCGCTTTTGGAAGCGGGTATCGTCATTCAGAGTCGGCTCGGAACGGCCGGAGAGGAAGAACTCGACCTCCTCTTGAATCGAATGCAAGTTGAGACCATGGCGATTACGGAGGAACATGCAAATCTTGCGCGTTCCGCGTATCGCCGCTTCGGCAAAGGACGACATCCGGCTGCACTCAATTACGGCGACTGTTTCTCTTACGCTCTTGCCGCTGCACTGCAAGAGCCGCTCATGTTTAAGGGCAATGATTTCGGGCATACCGATATAATTGTTGCGGCGTATTAACAGTGGGCGCATGATGTGGATGTGGACGTTCTGATTCGCAGTAGTGGACCGTCTCAGGCGTGTCTCACCGCAGCACCAGCCGATCGGCGTCGCCGAAGGTTTCGTAGCTGGACGTCACCACGCGGTCGCCGGGGGTGAGGCCCTCCAGCACTTCGAAGTAGTTCGGGTTCTGGCGGCCAAGCTGAATGGACCGGCGGACGGCGGTATCGTCGTCGGTGAGGACGTACGCCCAGTTGCCGCCGGTGCTCTGGTAGAAGCCGCCGCGCGAGACCAGGAGCGCTTCCTCGGGGCTGCCCAGCTCCAGGCGGAGGCGGATCGACTGCCCCCGGCGGATGTTCTGCGGCTGCGCGTCCTCGAAGCGGAGGTCGACTTCAAAGCGTCCATTCTGCACTTCGGGGTAGACGCGCGAGACGGTGAGCGCGTATTCCTGCCCGCTTAGAGGCTGCGTCGTTGCGGTCTGCCCGATGCGCACGCGCTCGATGTAGAACTCATCGATCTGCGCGCGAATTTTGTATTTGTCGATCTGGTCGACCTGCCCCAGGCGTGCGCCGGAGCTTATGATCTGTCCTATTTCAGCGTCGAGCGCCGTGAGCTGCCCGGGGATGGGGGCCTCCACAGTTAGGTTGGCCGTGGCCGCCTGCATGACTTCATAGCTGTTCTGCAGCCGCTGCGTCGTGTTCTCCATCTGCGCCAGACGCGACTCCTGCGAGAGCGAGTCCTGCACGAAGGCAGCCCGCGTGAGGCGCAGGCGCCGCTGCTGGTACTCGAGCTCGTCGCGCGTATTGAGGTACTCCTCCTCCGCAATCAGCTGTCGTTCGTATAACTGTTCCTGGCGGCTGTGTTGGCGCTCCAGCCGCTTAATCTCATACTCCGCCAATGCGATTTGCTGTTGCAGGCTGAGGCTCTGCTGCTCCATCGACAGCTTGAGCTGCTGCATGTTGCTCTGCTGCTCGGCCAGCGACGCCTCGCTGTTGAGCATTTGGAGGCGCAAGTCATTGTTCGAGAGGCGAAGGATGGGCTGACCCTCTTCCACCATCGTGCCCTCACGGATGTACAGTTCTTCGATGCGGCCGCCCTCCACGGCGTCCAGGTAGACGGTGCGCTCGGGGAGCACGTTGCCCGTCACGGCGATAAATTCCTGGAACGGCCCCTGCTCCACGGTTGATACGGTTAGCTTGTCGCGGTCCACGTTGAGAGACTGCCCGCCCGTGGCGCTGGTCCACACGCCATAGCTGACGAGCCCGACCACGAGGAGCACGCCCAGGGCCAGCGCCATGCGTTTTGGGGTGAAGGTCTTTTTCTCGATCTTGCGATCCACGCCCTCTCCGTGGCTTGATGGCGGCGGCGAAGACGCGCCGTTCGGCCCGGCCGTATGCGGTGGGGAGACGGAGGACGAGTCGGTCATAAGGGGAGAGGTGTCAACCAATGACGATGCAGGTGTGCTGCGGGTACCGTGTGAGGATCCCCGCCGCACGTTCGGTTTGAGAAGAAGCAACCCTTATTCCAGGCCGCTTATTCGTTCGTTAGGGAGCGTAGACGCCGTCTCGGCGCAGCTGCAGTGTGCGAAACCGCACGTTCAGTGTGCGCTACCGCTCGCCCCGGGAGAGGAACCCCACCGTCTTACTGAGATACGTGCGGATCCCCCATCGCGGAATAATTTTGGCGCGTCGCGACGTCCCGGGACTCAACCGGAGAACAGCGCGTCGCCCTCCTGCGGGCTGATCGCGCCTCAGGCTTTTTCGACATGCACCGTTGATTTTTATGGCTACTCCCCCAGCCAGCGCGGGGCCGTCTGCCGAGGCTCGTGCCGGTCGCATCCTTATCGTGGATGACAAGCGCGACGTCCTGACCGCCCTACGCCTCTTGCTGAAGAACCACGTCGGCGAGGTACATACGGCGCGCAATCCGGCCGTCATCCCGACGCTGCTGGAGGAGCATACCTACGATATGGTGTTGCTCGACATGAACTTCACGCAGGACGCTTCCAGCGGCCGTGAGGGGTTCGTGTGGCTCAATCGCATTCTTGACATCGACCCGCAGGCTGTCGTGGTGATGATTACAGCGTACGGCGACGTAGGCAAGGCGGTGCGTGCCATGAAGGAGGGGGCCGCTGACTTCATCGTGAAGCCGTGGGACGACGCCGACCTTGTGGCCTCTGTGCGGGCGGCCATCAAGCTACGCCACTCGCGCGCAGCGGCCGACCGCGCTGCCGCCACACGCGCCCAGAGCGGTCGGCAGGCGCGCACCAAACCCCAGCCGGAAGCAGCGTTCGAGGATATCATCGGCGAGAGTCGGGCCATGCAGGAGGTGTTTACCACCATCGAAAAGGTGGCGGGCACAGACGCAAATGTGCTCATCCTGGGCGAGAACGGAACGGGCAAAGAGCTCGTCGCCCGTGCGGTACACCGCCGCTCAACGCGCGCCGATGGCACGTTCGTCACCGCCGACCTTGGCGCGCTCAGCGAGTCACTCTTCGAGAGCGAACTGTTCGGCCATACGAAAGGCGCATTCACGGGCGCCGCCGCCGACCGCGCGGGTCGCTTCGAGGCGGCTAACGGGGGCACGCTCTTCCTCGACGAGATCGGCAACATCCCGATGCCGCTGCAGGCGAAGCTACTCACCGTGCTGCAGCGCCGTGAGGTTACGCGCGTAGGCTCCGTCGAGTCCACGCCCATCGACATCCGCCTGGTCTGTGCGACGAACCAGCCCATCTATGAGATGACGCAGGAGAATGCCTTCCGGCAGGATCTGCTCTACCGCATCAACACCGTGGAAATCCTGCTGCCGCCGCTCCGCGAGCGGGGGGACGATATCCTGCTCATGGCCCGCCACTTTCTTCGTGAGTATGCCGACACGTATCAGACCGACACCGAGGAGCTCAGCGCAGCGACCCAGCAGAAGCTGAAGGCGTATCATTGGCCAGGTAACGTGCGCGAGTTGCGGCATACGGTTGAGCGTGCCGTGATCATGAGTGAGGCGCCTGTGCTGCAGCCGGACGACTTCAGCTTCTCTGCCCCCATGCAGGCTCCGGCGTCAGATCGAGAGATGGGGCTCGATACGCTGAACCTCGACGACATTGAACAGGCGGCCGTGCGGAAAGCGCTCAGCAAGCACGGCGGTAACATCAGCCGCGCAGCGGATGAGCTCGGCATTTCTCGCAAGGCGCTTTATCGACGCATCGAGAAGTACGGACTCTGAGTGTTGGGGACATGAGCGTATCTCGCGTCTTCCTCTCACACGTATCTCCCCACGCCTACACGTAACCATGCACAAGCGATTCCGCGTTCAGATTGCCTTGCGTGTGGGGGGGCTTATCGCTGGGGCGTTGGCGCTGGCGTATCTTGTGGGCTGGACGCAGCGGTACGAGATCGCCGTGCTGGTCGGCATGCTCATGATCTACCTCTTCGTCAACCTGATTCGCTACGTCGAGAAGGTTACGCGCGATCTGACGCGGTTCCTGGAATCGGTGCGCTACGCCGACTTCTCGCAGGGCTTCACGAGCGAGGGGCGCGGCCCGCTATTCACCCGCCTGCGCGACGCGTTCGAGGAGGTGACAAGCGAATTCCGCCGCACCCGCGCGGAAAAAGAGGAGCAGGTCCAGTACCTGGAGAACATCGTGCGGCACCTGGGCGTGGCGCTCATCTCCTACCGCGGCGACGGCACGGTGGAGCTCATGAATACGGCGGCGCGGCGCCTGCTGCGCACCGGTCCCATCCGCAACGTGGAGGCGCTGGGGCGGGTCAGCAAACCCCTGGTGCGCGCCCTGCGCGACCTCGGCTCCGGCGAGCAGTCTATGGTGCGTGTGGCCGAGGAAGACCGCACGCTGCAGCTCGCCGTGCACGTGAGCCGGTTTCGGCTTCGCGGCGAGGCGCATGCGCTGGCTTCCATCCAGGACCTGCGCAATGAGCTGGATGAGAAGGAGATGGAAGCGTGGCAGCAGCTGACGCGCGTGCTGACGCATGAGATCATGAACTCGGTAGCGCCCATCTCGTCGCTGGCCGCTACGGCGCACCGTCTGCTCAGCGAGGCGCCCACGGGATCCAACGGTTCGGCGCCACCAGACGTGGCCGAAATCACGGAAGATGCGCGCGAGGCCGTCCAGACCATCGAACGCCGCAGCAAAGGGCTCATCAGCTTCGTCGACTCGTATCGCAGCTTCACCAAGATCCCGAGCCCAACGTTCAAGATGCTCTCTGCTCGGATGCTATTTGATAATGTGCGGCGGCTCTTGCGCGTCCAAATCGAAGAGGAGAACCTCGATTTGCGTATCCACGTCACCCCTGAAGACCTGCAGATTACTGCTGACCCAGAGCTCGTAGAGCAGGTGCTCATCAACCTGGTCCTGAACGCCATGCATGCGGTGGAGGGGGCAGCGGACCCGCGCATTGAGCTGCGGGCGCGCATCGACCGCCGCAGCCGCCCGATGCTGCAGATCGTAGACAACGGCCCCGGCATTCCGCCTGACGTGCAGGAAAAGATCTTCGTTCCCTTCTTCACGACCAAGGAAGACGGCTCGGGCATTGGCCTCAGTCTCTCGCGGCAGATCATGCGGGTGCAAGGTGGCACGATCAGCGTACAGTCGGCGCCGGGCAACACAACGGTCACGCTGCGGTTCTGAAGCGCCTTTCATGGTCTGTCAACCCTTAATGACCCCCAGAGGCCGCAGCTGGGCGACCGTCTTGGAAATCCCCGCCTGCTCGCATGCCTCAACGACGTTCTTGACGTCCTTGTAGGCGCCCGAGTGCTCTTCGTCGATGGTGCGCTTACTCTCGCCGCGCACGATGATGCCCCGGTCCTCCAACTCCTGCGCGATGTTGCGGCCGCGGGCTTCCTTTTTGGCCTGCCGCCGGCTCATGCGGCGGCCGGCCCCGTGGCAGGTGCTGCCGAACGTTTCCTGCATGGCCGTTTCGGTGCCGGTGAGCACGTACGAGTAGCGGCCCATGTCGCCGGGAATAAGGACGGGCTGCCCGATGTGTTGGTAGGCCCCCGGCACTTCGGGGCGGCCAGGCCCGAACGCGCGGGTGGCGCCCTTGCGGTGCACACATACTTCCTGGTCGCGTCCGTTTACGGGATGGGTCTCAAACTTCGCGATGTTGTGGGCGACCTCGTAGATCGTATACAGTCCGATGTGGCGCGGGCCGGTTTCCAACGTTTCCTCGAACGCCCGGCGCGCGTTATGGGCCATCACCTGACGGTTGGCAAAGGCGTAGTTGATGGCGCTGCGCATGGCGCCGAGGTACTGTTGACCTTCATCAGAGGAGATGGGGGTGCAGGCCAACTGGCGGTCGGGGAGGTCGATGCCATAGCGCTTCATGGCCTGGTCCATCACGTCCAGGTAGTCGTCGCACACCTGGTAGCCAAAGCCGCGGGAGCCGGAGTGGATGATGACCGTGACCTGGTCTTCGAAGAGCCCCATGGCCTGTGCGGCGTCCTCGTCGTAGATCTCCGCCACATAGCCTACCTCTAAAAAGTGATTGCCCGAGCCCAGCGTGCCCAGCTGTGTGGTGCCCCGGGAGATGGCCCGGTCCGACACATGATCGGGGGTGGCGCCGCTGACGCGCCCGTTCTCTTCGACTTTGTCGAGGTCCGCCTCCGAGCCGTAGCCTTCCTGCACGGCCCACTGCGCCCCCTTCTTCGTCACCTTGCGCACGGTAGGCTCCGATACAGAAAGGGCTCCGCTCGCGCCTACGCCGGTAGGTACGCGGCTAAACAGCCGGTCGACGAGGGCAGGCAGGCGGTTATCCAGATCATCGCGCGAGAGCTTCGAACCCATCAGGCGTACGCCACAGTTGATATCGTAACCCACGCCCCCAGGAGAAACCACGCCCGTCTCGGTGTCGAAAGCCGCCACACCGCCGATAGGGAAGCCGTAGCCCCAATGGATGTCGGGCATCGCGATGGAGGCTCCCACGATGCCGGGCATATGGGCTACGTTTTTTGCCTGCTCCAGTGCGTTATCCGAGGCGATATCGTCAAGCATGTCCTCGGTGGCGTAGACCCGGGCGGGGACGCGCATCCCGTCTTCCGGAGCGATCTCGTAACAGGCGTTGCCGACCTTCGTGAGCGTAGCCATACCAACATCAGTGCTTTGGGGAAGATCGTAAAACTTTCTTTATCGCTACCCCGGAGAGACGTTCAGTTGAACACGGGGAAGCGCGTTCAGAAATCACATGTCTACAATAACTTGTGCTTCCCACATGCCGTCGACCTGCCTCACGTCCAAGCCGTGATACGTGACGGCCTTGATTTCGGTGTAGAGGTCGTGCCGCGAGGCATCGTACGACTCGCCACGGACGGTAGCTGTAAGCTCCGTTTCTGTCAGGGAGGTCACGTCAAATGCCGAAAACAGCACCCGCTCCTGGATGTGCAAAAAGTTCAACTCCGAAAGCCACGTACGCAGGAGGGCGCTGCGGTCCCGGGCCGTCACGGTCACGGTGCGGTCCTCTGCCGGCTTCACCGCGGCCACATCGGTCAGGAGCCGCATCAGCCCGACCGCCGCCCGCTCGAAGAGCAGCGCCTCGGAGGGCGCGGTGACCCGGTAGCCGAGGTCGGCCGTATGGTCAATCTCTTCAAGCCAGTCAGGCATGGAAAGTATAGAGTCGTGAGAGACTGTTTGGTAAGTGCTTTTTGACCCTAAAACCCCCTCTGTCTAACGACATCTCCCCCTTGGTAAGGGGGAGAAATCCGTAGGGAGAGGGGGTTTGGTGCAATGAAAGAAAATTATTTCGCGCTCATCATCGTTTACCAAACAGCCTCTGAGGGG
>JAAAOI010000064.1 GCA_009908945.1 Bacteroidota bacterium | reverse complement strand
ACCGCCGCATCGGCCGTGGTAGACAATTCGTTGCGAAGCTCCAGCCCAAACGCCACATTTTGCTGCACCGTCAGATGCGGAAACAGGAGCGCTTCCTGGTACAGGTACACCACGCCGCGCTGCTGCGGCGGTAGGTGATCAATCGGCTCACCATCCACAAGAATGCTGCCCGCGTAGCCTTCGTGTAGACCGGCCAGCACCTTCAAGAGCGTTGTCTTGCCACTGCCCGAGGCGCCCAGCACGGCCAGCGTCTCGCCATCCGCCAGGCGAAGGTTCACGCCGGCCAGCACCGTTTCGGTGCCAAACTGCATCTGGAGATCGCGCAGTTCAATCATCCGTGACCCCAAAAACGTTGCACAAGAAAACGACGGTTGATGAGCAAGAGCAGGAGCGGTGGCGCCACGAGAAGCACACCCGCCAGCGCCGCGAGATACGGGTTGGCCTCTTGAATGTACCGAAACACCATCACCGTGAGGGTGGGCACACGCCCAACGCCAATAAATTGCGTGAGGCCGTACTCAAACCACGAGATCAGGTAGGTCTGAAAGAAGCAGACAACGGCCAACCCACGCGCAGAAGGCCAGATCGCGTGCCGAAACACCGCGGCATACCCGCCGCCCATCGTCTGCACCAGATGCTCCATCGCACGGATGCGTTCGTTCCAGAACCCGTAGAAGAAAAGCACCGCGTAGGGAAAGGTAATGACCAGCTGTGCGAGCATCACCCCCGCTACCGTGCCGGTAAGCCCCAGGCGCAGAAGGTACACGTTCAGCATGACGGCAAAGATCACGGGCGCGATAACGTACGGAAAATACGCCGCCAGCAGCCAGTACGCGCTACGGGTATAATAGGCCAGGTGCCGGCTCGCAAAAAAGCCAGCGGTGGTGGCCACCGCACTCACCGCCCCCGAGAGGCCTAGCGACAGCCCCAGCGACTGCAGCAGCGGGGAGCCCGCGTGGCCCACCCACTGCCAGTGTTCCGTCGTGAACGGGTGACTGAAGACGGCCGGATAGTACCACCTCGTGGAAAACGACAGGTACAGCAGCAGCACCGGGGGCACCAATAACACAAGTGCCATCACCGCTACCCCGGTCCGCTGCGCCGTCGTCATAGCTGATACCTCCGCCGAAACCGCGTGTAGAGCACGGCGATGGTAGCCAGGCACAGGAGCGCATACCAAGTCGCCATGGCGTAGGCCACGGGGATGTCGGCCAGGTTGTAGCGCTGCAGCTTCTCCAGCACCAACACGCTCATCATCCGGGGCGACGACGCCCCCAGCACCAGCGGGATGTCGTACGCGCCCAGGAAGAAGACAAAGTAGAGGGCGGCCAGCGGGAAGATGCCCCGAAGCAGCAAGGGCAACTGCACCTGGAGGATCACGTCCCTCCGCCCGGCACCCAGCGACGCTGCCACCCGCGAGAGTTCGCCCAGATGTTCGTTTTGCCAGAGGTTCAGCAGCACGAGCAGCAAAAAGGGAAACACCAGCAGCGTGTGCGTGAGGATGATGCCCAGGCCATAGGGGTCCTGCACCAGGGCGGGGAAAGCCCCCGGCCCCTCGACCACTCCCAGGTGCCACGCCACACGCGAGGCCACGCCGCCGCCCGAGAGCAGCTGGTACACCACAAACGCGGCTACGATGGGCGGGAGCGTCAGCGGCAGGAACAGGAGTCGGTAGACGGCGGGCTGCTCCAGCGTTGGGCGGGCCGCGAGCAGCAGCGTCAGGGCGACGCCAAGCGCCAGCAAAATCGAAGCCAGCGCCACGTACGCCGAAAACACGATGGAGCGCCCAAACTCGCCGCCGAGCAGCTCGGCCCAGTTGGCCAGCGTAAATCCATCGCTTAGTAATCCGACCAGCCCAAGGCTGTATAGCGCCGCGTACCCGAGCGCCAGGCCCAACGGTAGCGCACAGGCGGCCAGCACCACCGCGAGCACCCCTCGTCGCCTCCATCGTTTGGCTTGCATGCGCACGCTATCGCCACCTCGGCATCTCTTCAAACGCTCGACTCACTCCATCACCTCGCGCCGAAAGTCTTCGGCCAGCCGGATCATGTACTCCGGGGCGAGCTCTTGCAACGCACGCCCTTCAATGGCCGTGCGGTCCGGCGCGCGCTGCCGTCCGGGAATCTCCGCAAACTGCTGCTGCCATTCAGCCGGCAGGCGCTCCAGGTCCAGCACGGTGCCATCCCCCCACACCGCCGGCTTCATCTTCTCGAGCTGCGCCTCCGGCGACATCAAGAAGTTGATCGCCACGAGGGCCGCGGCCTTCGACGTCGCCTGGCGCGGGATGCCCAGGTAATGCGAGTTTTGAATGGTGCCGCTCTCCGGCACGTACGCGCGGCTCGTTTCGCGGAAGAGGCCCTCGGCAATCTTGTTGTCCACCTCGCTGTCGTTATTGCTCATGGTGAAGGCCACTTCCCCGTTGGCAAACAGCTGATGCAGCTGCGCGAGGCTGCTCGGGAAGGTCCGCCCCGACCGCCAGAAGTGCGGTTTCAACGCGTTCAGGTAGGCCCACAGTTCACCGCTCCACCGCGCGTACACGTCTTCGTCGAACGGCCCGTAGAGCGTCTCGGGCCCGGCCATCGCCATCAGTAGCGACTTCAGCAGGGTCATGCCGGCGAACTCGTTCGGGATGGTGAACCGCCCGGGATTGGCGCGTACCCAGTCGGCCAGCGCGGCCGGGTCCTGCGGCGGGGTGTCGATCTCCGTCTCGTCGTAGATCAGGGCGAACTGCACGTTGCCCCACGGCGCCTCCATCCCCTCGATGGGCTGCTGGAAGTCGGTCCCGATGAAGGGGTCGTCGTAGTCCACGTAAGCGGAATGGGGCAGCTTTTCGGTGAAGGGGCCGAACAGCGCATCGATCTGGCGCAGCTGAAAGAACGTCTCCCCGTTGATCCAGAGCAGGTCCAGCTGACTGGTGCGGCGCCCGCTTTCCAGTTCCGACAGCAGCGTGGACACGATCTGGCTGCCCTGCCCGCTCACGATCTCCAGCTCGATGCCGTAGCGGGCGCGCAGCTCCGGCACCACGTACCCGTTCATGTAGTCGTTGATCGACGGGTCGCCCATCCACATCATCATGGTAAGCGATTCCCCGGCCGCTTCCGCCTCGATCTCGTCCCACGACTGCTCCAGCACCTGATCCTCGGGCGGCGCGCCGCTCTGGCAGGCCATCAGCAGTAGCGCCGTGAGGCACGCGAACAGGAGAGCGCCCGGCTGGGCGGGCAGCGAGAACAACCGGTGCATAGGAATCGAACAGCAGGTGCGAAGGCGGGATGGAGGCGGCACGGGGCGACTAAAACAAGTATTGCAGCCCGAACTGAAACTGGCGCGGCGGCGACACATTGCGCGTCTGGAAGCCGCTCCCTACCGGGCCTGTCTGGATCTGGTTGCTCTGCGTCAGGTTGGCGCTAAAGCCGCCCAGGTTCTCCGCGTCGAACACGTTGAAGACATCCGCCGAGGCCACGAACCGCCCGTTCCCAACCTGAAAGCCGTAGCGGAGGTTGAGGTCGAAGGTGACCGACCAGGGCAAGCGGTCGCTGTTGCGCGCCTCACCTGGGGCGCGGTCCGTACCGCCCACAAACTGCTGCGAGAACGAGCGGCCGTCCCCGTCCAGGTCGTCGGTGCCGAAGACCGTCGCGTCGGGTACCCGGTTGATGGGCTGTCCGCTTTGGAGCAGGCCCGTCAGCGTAGCCGAGAGGCCCTCCAAAGGAAAGTAGGTGACCGTGCTGTTGATGACGTGCCGCCGGTCGTTTAGCGCCGGGGCCCACTCCGCCGCAAAGTCATTGGCGTTTTGCGCGCGGAAGTTGATGTCCTCGGTGTTGTTGCGCAGCGAGGAGAGCGTGTAGATGAGGCGCAGCGCATAGTCCCGCTCGCCGCGCTCCTGCTCGTAGGTGACGTTAGCCGCCCAGTAGGTGGAGCGCCCCGCGGTCTCCGTCATAATGACGCTGCGCGCCACGCCTCGCCGCTTCTCGCCATCGATCAGGGCAAAGCCACCCTCATCGTCCTGCCCGATGGGCACCGGACGGGAGGCGTCGGCCGCAGCCTGCGTGCGGGGGAGGTCCGACGGGTCGCGCGTCGGATCGGCCTCCGCCGCAGCCACCGCCGCCGGGGTAATGCGGAACGGCGCGGGCGCATTCAGATCACGCAGACGGAAGAGGTTGAAGGTGCGGTTGTGCAAGAGGTCTACCTTCAGGCGTGCCGTCGGGGCCACCTGCCGCTGGAAGCCCACCATAAACTGGTGTGCCACCGGGTTCTGCAGCCCATCGGGGTTCATGATGCGGAGCTCGTTGCTGAAGGTCGTCTCCCGCTGGTCCTGCAGCGCCGTGCGGTCTACGCCCGACGGGAAGTCGGCGTCCGGCACGGTAGCGGCCAGGTTGCCTTCGTTCGTGACGCGGTCCAGGTCGGTTGAGGAAGGGAGCACGCCCTGATCCACCAGCGCCTGGAGCTGCGCCTTGAAGTCGGCACTGTTGGAGCTAAACTGGAGGGCGTCGCTGTGGACGGTGTACAAGATCTTGTCGTGGTACAGGCCGTAGCCTGCCCGCACGGAGGTGCGGTCGTCCAGGCGGTAGTTGGCACTCAGACGCGGGGCGAAGTTGGTGAAATCGCCGGAGGTACTACCCGCACGGGTGAGGTCGTCGTACATCCATCGCACCCCCACGTTGAGGCGCAGGCGGGTGGCGACGTTCAGCTGATCCTCTACGTAGAGGCTGACCACATTTTGTCGGTCTTCGAACGCCGAGGGGCGCAGTTCCTGCGCAAACTGCTCCACCGCCACGTCCTCCGGCAGGTCGCTGGGTACCAGCCCCGCCCCTACATCGCGGGCCCGGAGCGCGTTCACCTGCGCCTCCGAAAGGCGCACGATCCAGCTCCCGTTCGGGTTGCCGCCGCCCTGCAGGCTAAACCCGGAGGAGGTAAACTGTCCGCCGGTCTTCAGGGTGTGGTTCCCCAGGAAAAACGTAACGCTTTGTTGCACCTGATGCGTGTGTTCGGTGCTGTCGAACAGAAAGCCCGGGTGCCCAAGAGCGGCAACCGGCTGGCCATCGGGGCCGAGGGCGGTGACGTCGGGCAGATCGGGGTTGGCCGGGTTGGCGAAGTTCCACCGGAAGCGCGCGTACTGGTAGCCGGTTTCGGAGACGAACCCGTCGCCCGTCACCACATGCCGCTGCGCCAGGCGAAAGCTGTTGCGGTTCTGCACGTTGCTGGCGGAGGGAAACGTAATGCCGCCCTCCAGGCCGCCGCCCTGCCGTTCGATTTCTTCAAGCCCCACGTTCACCCGCACAAACGAGCGCGCATTTGAGGTCCATCGGTGATCGATCCGTCCCGAGAGGAGGGTAAACCGGTTCGTGCCGGGCACGGTGGTGTTCACCCCGAGTGCCGGCACGTTCAGCAGGTTGTCCTTGGTGTCGGTGGTATGCTCCGCATTCAGGAAGAAGTGCGTCCGGTCCCGAACGATAGGCCCGCCCAGCGAGGCGCCGCCCTGGTATCGGCTGAAGCCATCCTTCACCTGATTGCCCGAGAGGTCGCGCTGCGCAAAGGGTGAGGAGCTATCCAGCGGCGGCCCGGGGCGCGTCACGAAGAAGCCCTCGCCCGTCAGTTCATTGCTCCCCGCGCGGGTGGTAATGTTGATGATGCCGTTGGCCGTCTCGCCGTGCTCTGCGCTGAAATTGTTGGTCAGCGTCGTGATGTTCTGCGTCAGCCCCACCGGGGTGCGAAAGGCTTGCTGCCCCAGAAAATTCTCGTTGTTATCGAAGCCATCCAGCTGAAAGTTGATAAACAGCGAGTTGGCGCCGTTGATGGAGATGGGGTTGGCTTCGTTGAAGAAGCCCGTAGCCTGCGAGATGTTGGGCAGGCGGTAGAGCGCCCGTGTGATGTCGCGGCCTTCCACCGGTAGCGTCTCCAGCTCCATCGCACTGAGCTCCGAGGCCACCTGCCCATCCACTGTGTTGATTTGCGTGGAGCGGGCGCGCACGGTCACCCCCTCCAGGTCCACGGCCTCCGCCGAGAACAGGGTGAGGATCACGCTGGAGCGCGTGCCGGAGGTAAGCGTCACCGGGCGGCTCACCGAGCCAAAGAACGCATCCGTGTCCGGCGCTTCGACGATGTAGGTGCCCGAGGTGGCAAGCCCGCGAAAGGTGACCTGGCCGTTCTGATCGGTAGTTCGGGTCTCGCGGAAGCCAATCGCGTCGTTGAGGAGGATAACCTCATAAGCGGGCACGCGCTCGTACGATTGGTTATCTACGAGCGACACGGTGAGCACCGCTTCCTGCGCGGTGGCGAGATGAACAGAAAAAAGAAAAACAAAAAGAGTAGCCCAGTACCGTCGCATAGACATGGAAATCCCCTGAAGGTAGATGGTGGCGTGGTGTCCCGGAGCGTCCGGGGCCTGCAGGCTGCCCAGGCAGCCCGTCGGTTAACGACGCCGCAGCGGGGGTCCACGACCGCTCAGGGGATGGGCGAGGTGCTGATGCGCGAGGCGCCGCTCACGTAGCCGGTGCTCTCTGTTACGGGCGCGCAGCAGGAATCGCAGGTGAGCAACAAGCCAGGCCGCGACGCCCGCCGGTGCCCGCTGCCGCAGAAAGCGACGCAGATCGGCCCGGCTGTTGAGGTCGTCGCGCGGTGCAAGCACCACCGGCGCATGCCCCACGTGCTGTACAAGATGCGTCTGCAGAGCGTTGAAGAACGCGGTCGTCTGGTAGGGCAGCGCCCGCAGGGCCTCGGCACTGAAGTGCGTGCGGCTCAGGCCGATGAGGTACGCACCGCCCTTGGGGGTTGGCCCAACCACCGGGCGGCCGGCATGAAGGGTCTGCGCCACCGCGGCAAAATCAACAGCGCCAAGCTCGGGGCAGTCGTTGCCTACGACGATGAGATGATCGTAGCCCTCGGCGAAACCATCCGCGAGGGCATTGACGAAGCGCTCGCCAAAGGTTGCTCCGCGCTGCCGGTCATCGCTTACGTGCACCACAGGCAACGTAGTAGCCGACGTGGTGGCCTGCGTGTGTGTCAACAGTGCTTCGGCGACCTCACAATTTCGCGTAGCATCCCCCGGCACAAACCACTTGTTCGTCCACTCGCGGCTGGGCGCGTGGCTGAACAGCAG
>JAAAOI010000081.1 GCA_009908945.1 Bacteroidota bacterium | reverse complement strand
CTGCACCTGGGGCAGAGATCATCCTGCGCCTGAGCGCCCTGCGCAGTGTGCGACGGCGATTCGGTCAGATGAAACGTCAGTGGCGCATAGCAGACCGGGTGGTCCAGCACAACAGCCACCCCCAACGTCATCCTCGCGCAGGCGAGACACGAGCGCTTTGCGCGACTGATGAAAATAATCCATACAAAACATAAAGCGAAGTCCCAGAGGGCCGGAATCGCACCGAAGGTCAGGAGAAGCGTCGCCCTTCATCCGCTGCCCTTCGTTCTTCGTTCTTCGCTCGTCGCCCTTCGCTCGTCGCCCGTCGCCCTTCGTCTTCGGATCGCGGGGCGATCCTGCGCTCAGGGTGACGGGAGGGTTGGGGGCTGGGGCGATCCTGCGCTCAGGGGGACGTGTGGGTTGGGCGTAGGGGGCGATCCTGCGCTCACGGGGGCGTGTTCGTTGCCGATTGGGGGGCGATGCTGACCGCTCCTCTAAACAGGGCGGCGCCCCTACCGAATCCGAAACGTCAGCGGCCAGAACGACTGGATGGCCGCGGGCTCGCCGTCGGCGATGCCCGGCTCAAAAGAGGACCGCCAGATCACCTGCTTCGCACGATGCTGAAGATCGGCGAGGGCTTCCCGTTCGCCCTCCGATAGCTCAGCCAGCACCTCCTCAGCCGGCGCCCGGGCAATGGCCACATCGTAGGGCTGCCCGTCGGGCCCAACGGTAAACACCACGTAGACGGTCGTCTCCAACCCGTAATAGCGTGCCGTCCTTGGGAAGCCGATGCGCTGTTGGATCTGCGGCATCCCCCCTTCGGCGGTTGGCATCTGATCGATGCGCGCGCGGTCTTCCGGGTCGCTGGGGGTAAGCACCGGACCATCGTAGGTGCGGTTGGGGAGCTCCGTGCGGGTGTAGGTGGGGACGGTCTCCTGGGTGCTATGGCAGCCGGTGAGCATGAAGACGACAGCCAAAAGGAAAACAGCAGGCAGGGACAGGGTCGCGGGCAAGCGCATGGCGCAGCGATGGTGTCAGTCGAAGAGGTAACAGAAGAAGATGCAGCTGTGGCACGCTTAATCGGCCCTAAACGTCACCGGCCATGTCATGCGCACCGGTACCGCGGTATCCTCGCGCAACCCGGGCCTCCAGGTAGAGGCGTACATCACGCGCTTGGCCTCATACCGGAGATCGTCGAGGGCCCGCGGATTGGCATCGGCGGGGATGCCCTGGAGGCCGGTGACCTCTACGTTGTACGCCTTGCCATCTGGCGCTACCACAAACCGCAGGCGCACCTGCCCCTCCACCCCAGCACGGCGGGCCGACGGCGGGTAGCGCACCTCGGCTTGGATGCCGCGCATGCCGCCGATAGGCTCGGGCATGGTCGGAAGCTCCGCTGCGTCACCGCTGGCCGTCGGGCGTTGATCGAAATCATAAGTGCGGTCGGTCGGGAGTGGCGTCCGCTCAAACGCCGGGTACGAGGCACACCCCACAAGCAGAAGGGCGGTCAAGACGCCGAGCAGAACGCCGAGGGGCAATGAATAGTCGCGCAGCATCGGAGTACCGATATAGTGGATAGACAAACGCAATGTATGTCGTGCAGAGGTTACATGCAAGGCCGTGCGAACTATTGCTGTCCGTCGTATCGGTAATACCGCGTGAGCGCCTGCGGATCGGCGCCGGTCATGTAGCGCGTCCAGAGGAAGGCATTCAGGAGTTGCTGCTTGAAGGTGCCCATCGCCGAGAAGCGCCGGGCGGAGGTGGTGACGGCCATGTCCAGAAAGCGAAACCCGCCGCGGCGATGCAGTGCGCAGACCAGGGCCAGGTCTTCAAACATGGGTTGGTCGGGAAACCCGCCCACGGCTTCGAAGGCCGCGCGCGTCATAAACAGTCCGCGGTCGCCAAAACAGATCTGCGGCAGGGGCCAGCGGGTGCACCACGCGTAGAAGTCGAGCAGGGGGCTGGACCGATCAAACGTCAGCCGAAACGCCCCGGCCTCCGTGCCAGGCGTTTGCAGGGTCTGCCGGATCTGGGCAAAGGCGCGCGGAGGCAGGCGCGTGTCGGCATGCAGGAAGAGGAGCGCCGCCCCAGTGGCGGCCCGGGCTCCAGCGTTCATCTGCTGCGCCCGGCCGCGGGGGGCCTCCAGGAGGCGGGCGGCCTCCGAAGCCACCGCCCGCGTGCCGTCGGTGGAGCCGCCATCCACCACAATGACCTCGCAGGCGTGGTCCTGCCTCACCACCGACTGCAGGGTGCGCGGCAGTTGGGCCGCTTCGTTGAGCGTCGGAATGATGACGGACAGGTGCATGCAAACAAGAACGGGATCAATGCGAGACGAACGTTGGTGCGGCTACCAGTACATCAGTTTCATGCAGAACACCGAGCCGCCGGCCTTCAGGAATTCACTTGTGTCGAGCGGCACCGGCGTAAAGCCGGCATTGTGGAGCGCTTCCGCGGTATGGGTGCAGCCCTCCTGTATCAGCACGTGCTGGCCGTCGGGGCAGTGGGCATTCACCGCAAACAGATCACGCGCCTCAGGATCGTTTGCCTCAATGAGCGTATCGAACAGCGCCGAGAGCATCCGCAGGCCCTCATCGTCGAAGGCCCCCGGGTAGATGAGCGCCGTCGTCTCATCGAGCACGCTCAGGCAGGTGTCGAGGTGGTAGAAGTCGGGGTCGTCGAGCCGCAGCAGCACGACGGGCACGTCCAGCGTGTCGCTGATGGGTTCGTACGCCGCCGCGTCGGTGCGGAAGCCGTAGCCGCCCCAGAGCAGGCGCCGCCCTGCGTGCCAGAGCGCATCCCCCATGCCCTCGAATGTGTGTGTGTCATCATACAGCGCATGCACGGTGTAGCCCGCCGCCTCAAAGAAGGCCGCATAATGCGCCACCTCGGGGCGGCGCTCGGGAGCGTGCATGCGGCTCAGGATCACGTCCTTTTCCCCGGTGTCCGGATCGATCGACGGGAGGGTCTGGTTGGCACAGAAGACCATATCCGGCAGGCCCGCTGCGCCGTCCATCACGGCAATGTCAAGGTCGAGGCGTGCGTACGCAGCCCGCAGGGCCTCCCACTGCTGCCGCGCGCGGGTCCGGTCGATGTCGTCAATGTGGCCCTCCATGTGCGGGTTGATGACGTACTGCACGTCAAAGTGATCGGGCGTGGTCAGGAGCACCTTCGAGGGTGGTGGCAGGGCAGGCAGATCCTGGTGCTGGAAATCGAGAGCAGAAGCTGTGGTGTAGAGCATAGCGGTAGCGCTTGATGAGGGGCAAATCAGCAGGAGGGTTCGCAAGGTACCGATTTGAGCGTACGGATGCACCACCGAAGTTTTCGCAGGGGCTGAAGCCCGTGCACGCCGCCTGCAGCGTAGGGAGGGGGCGAACCCATGGCTCCAGGCGGGATTAAACATCCATTGCAGTAAACATGGCCCCGTCTCTACCCCACCTCCAGCGGCCCGCATGCCCAGCTTGCCTTCATCGCAGCGCCCCGAGCGCCCGCCGGCGCGGGGCAAACGGAAGCTGCCTCCCACGGAGGAGGAGCCGCAGTGGTACGTGCCGCCGCCCGAGCCACCGTCGCTTGGCGACCGGCTGCGCGACCTGCTGCCCCATCTCATCTTTCCGCTGGCGGTGCTGCTCTTTGGGCTGGCCGTGGCGGCGCTGCTCTACTTCGACCCGTTTGCGCTGCGCGACACGTCAGATCCCGGACCTGAGACGCTGAGCGAGCGCGTGGATGTGCTGCAGCGCCCCCTTGCGGAGCCAGACCCGGTGCGAGCGGAGCCGGCGCTCGCGACGTTCACTACCGCCCCCGGGGGCGTCACGATCCTCGTGGATGGGGACTCCATCGGCACCAGTCCGGTCACCGATCATCGCCTGGCCGCGGGCGCATACATTCTATCCTTCAGCCATGAGCGGTATTTCCGGCGCGACACGCTCATCGTCGTCGATGGGGGCAGCTCGCCTTCCTATGCGTTTCAGATGCGCTCCCGCGACCCGGTGGAAGAGCTGGCGCGCCTGGAAGGCCGGGCGCTGCCCTCGCAGACGCCGGCGCCGCCGCCCGCCACGTCTCCTCAGGCGTCGCCACAGGCGTCGCCACCGCCCCAAGCGAACACGGAGCCCGAGCCTGCACCCGAGCCGGCGCCCGCTGTGGGCACGTTGGTGATCTCGTCACAGCCCGACGGCGCTACGGTGCTCCTGAATGGAGAGGCCGTAGGCACCACGCCGCTGACAGTCAGGCGCCCGGCGGGCACGTACCAGGTGCAGGTGCAACAGGACGGCTATCGTACCTATGCGTCCACCATTGAAGTAACCGCCGGCGATACCCGCACGGAGGTGGCCTCGCTGGACGTGCGTACCGGTACGCTGCGCGTGTTGCCGCGGCCGTGGGGCAGCGTCTACATCAACGGCGAGCTGCGCGTGAGTGAGACAAACGTGCGCTACACCACCGAGCTGCCCGTGGGCACGCACACGGTAGAGGTGCGCCACCCCTCCCTGGGGCGGCAGGAGCGGCAGGTCACCGTCGCGGCCGATTCGTCGACCTCCATTGAAGTGAACCTGCGCGGCCAGGAATGAGGCGACTGGCTGCGGGATTGGTTGTCATCGCCTCATCTTTTGGATGACCCTTGACAAGGCCAAAAGCTATGGTATTTCCCGCAGGGGGCTGTACATTGGGGGGACGTACCCTTCTGCCCCCACCCCTCGCTTGATGGATCGCCCTTCTACGGCACCGCTTCGTGCCCTCCTGACGGTCGTCGTATGGCTCGTTGTGGTGCCCATCGCGATGCCGACGCTGGCCATCGCGCAGGCGGCTGAGGACGCCGACCTCTGTGTCGACGAATTTGCCGCCGCCGAGGAGGCTTACTTTGATGGCCGCTTTGCTGAGGCGAACGAGCTGCTGTCGGCATGCCTCAACCGCGACGACCTGCCCGATGCGCTGCTGGTCGAGATGGCGCGGCTCTCGGCGCTGGCCTACATCAACCTCGGCAACCTGGACCAGGCCCGCCGGGTGGTGATTCGCCTCCTGAACGTCGATCCCTCCTACGAGCCCGACGAGGTGCAGGACCCCCCGTCGTACGTCTCCCTCGTGTCTACCGTGCAGCGCCAGCTGCAGATGGGCACCCTGGACGCGGCGACCGCGGAAGAGGACCGGGGTAGAGGCCGCACCTGGCTGGCCATCCTCGGCGGGGCCGTTCTGGCCGGCGCCGCCACCTCCGCCGTGTTACTGCTTGGCGGAAACGGCGATGGCGGCGGCAATGGCCCGCCTACAGGGCCAGAGCCCCTGCCCGAGCCGCCACGCCTGCCCTGAGGCACCGCTTTTCTTTGTCATCCTGCCCGACACGTTCTATGGTTTCTGCTACGCTTTCGCGCCTTGCGGCGCCTCTCGTGTGCCTGCTCGCGATGTTGCTACTGCTCCCGTTCCATGCGCAGGCGCAGGAGGTGCCTCGGATTCTCTCCTACCAGGGGCAGCTGCTGGAAGATGAGACGACGCCGGTGGAGGGTGCGCAGGAGGTGACCTTCCGTCTCCACCCCAGCGCCTCCGGCAGCAGCACCATTGGCGGCTGGGAAGAGACGCGCACGGTAGCGCCCGTAAATGGCGTCTTCTCGGTACTGCTCGGAAATACCGCGGACGGCGGCACCGCCCTGCCGGCAGCCCTCACCGACCAGGCAGAGGTGTACCTTGGCGTCTCCGTCAACGGCACCGAGATCGACCGCGTGCGGCTGACCAGCACCGTGTTTGCCCTGGGTGCGGCGCGGGCCCAGGTGGCAGGCACGGCTGAGGCGGTAGCCGAGGAGGCCGCCGTCACGTCGCTGCGTGGCCGCACCGGGGCGGTGGGGCTTTCGCCGGGCAGCGGGATTCGGTTTGAGGAGGAAGACAACACCATCCGGATCATCGCCACGGGTGGGAGCGACGACATCGACTCGGGCGTGAGCAGCATCACCGCAGGGGCCGGGCTTGGCGCCAGCGACGGGGTAGGCGACGTGGAGATTTTCATCGACGAAGTGACAGCCGACCTGCTGGCCACTGCCGCTGTACTCACACAGAAGATCGCAGACGGCGCCGTGACGGCGGACAAGCTGGCCGACGAGGCCGCGGTTCTGTCGCTCAACGACGCCCGTGGAGCCCTCCAGCTTGTGGGGGGCAACGACGTAGAGATCACCCGGAGCGGCAACAGCCTCATCGTATCCATCGACATCCCAGAAGGCGTCCTTACGGAGGTCGCGGTAGACGGCGAGACCATCACGGGAGACGGCGCTGAAACGCCGCTGGCGGTGGGCACGGTGGGGTCCGGCCAGATCGCTGGGGATGCCATTACGGCGGACAAGCTGGCGGCCGATGCCGTAGATGGCGGTGCCTTGCAGGATGGCGTCGCGCTCCGGGCACTGCAGGCGGCCGGCGAGGCGTTGACCGACACCGTTCGCCTCGAAGGCCAGGGGATCCAGCTGAGCATTGACGAGCAGCAGCTCACGCTCAGCCTGGCCGCTGGGGCCGTCACGGAGAACGCGCTGGCCGATGGGGCCGTGACCCGGGCCAAGCTGGCTGCGGAGGCGGCGGTGACGCGGCTCAACAGCCTGGGCGGCGAACTCACGCTCCGGGCCACCGGCGGCGCCGAAATCTCCGAGAACCCGGAGGATGGCACCATCACCATCAACGCGGGCAGTGGCGGCGGCACGGCGGGGGTGACCAGCATCGACGCGCGCGGCGGCCTGGAGGCTGATCCCGAGACGGGCGATGTAGTGCTGCGCATCTCCGATAGGGGGGTGGCCGGCATCAAGCTGGCCGACGGGGCCGTCAGCACCCGCACGCTGGGCGACGGGGCTGTGGTGGCGCGCGCCATCGAGGACGGCGCCATCACGGGCGTGAAGGTGGCTTCAGGCGCCATCGCCCGCACCAACATAGCCAACAACGCCATCAATACTGCGAAACTGGCCGACGGGGCGGTGACCGGCGTGAAGATGGATGAGGAAACCATCCAAACCGGCAACATCGCCTCTGACGCCATTACCAACCGGACGATAGCCGATGGCGCCGTCACGAGCAGCAAGCTGTCGGATGACGCCGTCGTGACGTCCATCCGGGGGTTCACGGGTGCCGTTAATCTGGAGCCGGGCACCGGGATTGCCATCGAGGAAGACGAAGCGGCGAACATCATCCGGATCGTGGCCACCGGCGGAGGCGACGACGTGGAGTCGGGCGTTACCAGCATCACCGCCGGCGCCGG
>JAAAOI010000048.1 GCA_009908945.1 Bacteroidota bacterium | reverse complement strand
TCGGATTTCTCACGCCGCTTACGGCAGAGGCGCAGGACGACCCCATCCCGGTTACCCTTCCGGCCGAGGTCATCGGCACGGAGGAGATAGGAGAAACCGTGTT
The DNA here is from genome assembly GCA_009908945.1 of Bacteroidota bacterium. Taxonomy (GTDB): domain Bacteria; phylum Bacteroidota; class Rhodothermia; order Rhodothermales; family Salinibacteraceae; genus Tc-Br11-B2g6-7. The sequence goes on along the minus strand of JAAAOI010000048.1, from coordinate 29,160 downwards.
GTTGCCCGTTGAACTGGGCGAAACGATTGACGACGTCCTCAGCGTGCAGTTTGAGGTCCTCTTCGACGCTTCCATTGCCGATGTTGTGGGCTTCACGCGCGAGGGGACAGCCCTGGCAAACCCATCCGGAAGCAGCGACTGGAGTGTTGTTACAAACACTGGAAACGTGGGCGAGGCCACTATCTCAGCGACTCGAAGTAATAGCATCACCCTCACGGCGGGCACCCTGGTTTTTCTTGAGGTCGTCCCAGCCGTCCGAGGCCGCACAGACCTTACGTTCAGCACGGACACCTCCCTCGAAATTGCTCAGAGCGGCGGGGCCGTTGACACTGAGGGCATTGCTGGGGAGGTGACGGTAAACAATCCCCCGGAGGTGGTGGACACCATTGACGACCAGCTCCTGCAGTCCGATGAGGCGCCGGCTACGTTTGATCTCCCCAGCGTCTTTTCTAACCCCCTGGGTGACGACCTGCTGTTTGAAGCGACCGCCGGCACGCCGGGCGTGGTGTCGTTGGATGTCACGGCTGGCACCCTGACGGTCACCCCGGAGGCCAGCGGCTCCACGGCGGTGGGCGTGACCGCGACAGACGAGATTGGCGACGAGGCAACCACCAGCTTTGTGGTAACCGTCAACACCCCGCCTATTGCTGACGGAATTCCGGACTTCACCGACGAGAGCCCCGTCACCATCGGCGTACCGGAGACCATCGCCCTCGACGCGTTCTTCTCCGACCCCGATGGCGAAGGCCTCACCTACACGGCCACCTCCGATAACGCCGACGCTATCACGGCCACCCTGGATGGCGCCACCCTCACCCTGGACGCCCTCGCTGCCGGCACCGCCACCATCACCGTCACCGCTGAAGATGCGCAGGGCGGCACCGTGGAGGATAGCTTCACCGCCGAGGTCAACCAGCCGCCGGTGGTGGAAGACGCCGTTGCAGATCAACTGCTGCAGACGACTGACGAGCCCTTCGCTGTGGACGTCGCCGCCGTCTTTTCCGACCCCGACGGCGACGCCCTCGCCTTCGCCGCCACCAGCGCCGACGCCGACGTGGCAACGGTAACGCTGGCCGACGGCACAGCCACCATCACGCCGATCGCCAGTGGCGAGACAACGCTCACGCTCACCGCCGATGACGAACGCGGCGGGCTCACTGACGAAAGCTTCACCGTGACCGTCAACACCCCGCCCATCGTCGACACGCCCATCGTCGACCTCACCGGCGACATGCCTGTCACCGTCGGCACGCCAGAGACCATCGATCTCGATACGGTCTTCTCCGACCCTGATGGCGAGACGCTGGCCTACGCCGCGTCGAGCGATAACGCCGACGCTATCACCGCCACCGTGGAGGGCGCCACCCTCACCCTGGACGCCCTCGCTGCCGGCACCGCCACCATCACCGTCACCGCGGAAGACGCGCAGGGCGGCACGGTGGCAGATAGCTTCCGCGCCGAGGTCAATCAGCGGCCCGTCGTGGAACTGCCGCTGGAAGATATTCCGCTCGACGCTGGCGACCCGCCCGTAACGCGGGATCTGGGGCCGGTCTTCACGGATCCGGACGATGGCGCGCTCACGTTCTCCGCTACTTCAGCAAATGAAGACCTGGTCAGCGTGTCGGTGGTGGGCGAGACCCTCACGATTGAAGCCGTTGGGGAAGGGGATGGCAGTGTCGCGGTTACCGTCAGCGCTGCCGATGGCCGCGGCGGCCTCACCGAAACCACCGTCAATGTTGTCTTCAATATCCCCCCGCCCATCGCGGAGGAAATTGGCGACCAGGTGTTGCTCCTGGGCGATGCACCGCTGACCCTGAACCTCTCTCGCTTCTTCACCGATGAAGACGGCGACCCGATCAGCTCCTTTGAGGTAGCTTCCGACGACGCGGCTGTTGCCTCCGTCGCGCTCGTCGGCACCGAGCTTGAGCTGACGCCCGTGGGCACAGGCACCACAGCCGTCAGCATCACCGCGATCTCCGGGCGGGGCGGCACCACCACGCAGACCTTCGCCGTGACGGTGATCGACTATCCCGACACCGTGGAGGCCACCATCACGCGCGGCTTCGACGATGCCACCAACGCCTCGAACTATCGCCTCGTTGCCATTCCCGGTGCCACGCCACTGGGGCTGGCGTCCACGCTGGAGGGCACCGCCGGGACGCAGTGGCGCGCCTTTTGGGACGATGGCTCAGACGAGGATTTTCTCCGCGAGTACGAGGCCGGCTCTGACCTGTTCGACTTTGTGCCCGGCCGGGGCTTCTGGGTACTCAGCCAGAACGACTGGTCGGTGACGGATACCCGCCCCACGGTGGCACTGCAAAACGGCACCTTCAGCTTCGATGTGCATGAAGGATGGAATATCATCTCCAACCCCTTCGATGCAGATGTGGACTGGGATCTCGTGCAGGCGGCCAGCGACGTAGAACTGCTGGAGCTCTGGCGCTGGGATGGCAGCGGCGGGTGGGGCACGCCGGTGGACACGCTGGCTTCGGCGGGCACGGGCGAAGCCTTCTACGTCCGCGCCGAAACCGCCGGCACGGTAACGCTGCCCTACCCGACCAGTCAGCAAGCCGCCGACCTGCGTGCGGCCCTGGACGCGGCTCCCGCTGCAACCCCAGATGATGTGCGGCAGCTCGTGCTGGACGGCACGCTGGAAGATACCGGAGCCACCACCCGAGTGGTGGCTGCGCTGGGCACCGCCGAGCGGGCCGCCCACAGCCCGATGCCGCGGGCATCGTTTGCGGACCTTCAGCTGCAGTTGCAGACCGAGGACGCGCCGCCCCTCTACCGCCAGCGCCAAGCCGATGATGGAACGGGCGTATCGTTTACTGTGGAAGTGGCCGTATCGCCCATCGACGAGATGCAACGCGCTGTAGTGCTTGCCCCCGAAAACCTGGACGCCTTCGCGCACACCAATGTGCACCTCGTGGATACGGCGACCAGCGAGGCCTATGACCTTCATCGCGAGGGGCCCGTTCGCTTGCGGTTTGAGGGCGAGCAAACCCGTCGCACCCTCCGGCTCCTTATCGGGCCCACGGCCTTTGTGGAGGAGGCCCTGCGCCAGGAAACGCCCGACGCGCTCACCCTGAAGCCCAACTACCCCAACCCCTTCGCGGCCTCCACCACACTGCAGTTCACCCTGCCCGAGGCCACCGATGTGCATCTGGCTGTGTACGACCTGCTCGGACGTGAAGTAGGGGTGCTGGCTGAAGGCTACTTGGCGGCGGGCCTCCACGAGGTCACGTGGGATGCCCAGACCGCAACCGGTACGCCCGCCGGCAGTGGCGTGTACATCGCTCGCCTCCGTGCCGGAAGCACCACCCACACCGAGCGCCTCGTCCTCGTTCGGTAACGCCCACCTCCCTCTGCTTCATCACCACCTGCCCTGCCTTGCTTCATCGTCTGCTGCTGATTGCCTGCGTCATCGGGTGCCTCGTGCCGGCACGCGCACTCCATGCGCAACAGGCACCGCGGGTATCCGTGGCCCTGCCCGATACCACCGTTGCTCCCGATGCACTGGGGAGCACGGTGCTCTTGCCCGTTCATATTACGGAGCGACTCGACGGCGCGGAGTACCCGTACAGCCAAGGAAGCCTGTCCATTGAAGGCATCATCAGCTTCGACCTGGTGGTCACCTACGACCCCGCGCACCTGCGGCTGACGGGCGTTGTGCAGGATGACACCTTCACCGAGGGCTGGATGGTAGCAATCAACGACCGGGCGGACGGGGAGCTGCGCGTGAGTGGGACCTCCACCGGTGATCCACTGGCCGGGCCCGCCGGACCGCTGATTTTCCTGATGGCTGACGTGCTGGGCGGAGGGCGCAGCGCGGTGACCTTCACGACGATGCGCTTCAACGACGGCACAGCGGATGCCACCGCCGGACACGTACGGGTCGGGCAGTAATGGTTCGCCCGGGGCCCGCAACGAAGCGCTGCTGGGACGGACGCTTCTTCGGCCTCTGCCCTCGGGACGTCACGGGGGCACGGGACGACCCTTGCGGAGAATCGCGTTATCCTGTACTATGGGGGCATGTTATCAAATCATTAAGCCCTCGTCTGTATGGTCCACTGGCTTCCTCCCTGGCTTGCGTCTATCGCCCTATCGTGTGCCGTTTTGTTGGGTAGTGCGCCTGCACTCGCCCAGAACGTATCCACCTCTCGCTCTCCCGTCACGATCGAATTTAGCGGCCAGGTCCAGCCCCGCCTAAGCTACGGCTGGGTAGAGAATGGCAATGATCGGTTGGGTTATGGGCTCCGGCGGGCGCGCCTTGCAACCACCGCCACGCTCAACGAGCGGGCTGGCGTGTACCTGCGCTTCAACGCTGGGGCGGGCAACGTGGCCGGCGTAGATGCCTATGCGTTCTACAACAGCGGTGCCTGGCGCTTCCGAGCAGGCCGCTTTGCCGGCCCGCAACCACGGGCGTTCAACCTAACGTCCAGTCAGCGGCTCGACGCCATTGACCGCGCCGCCATTTCGGAGCGCTGGGGCCAGCGCACGATCGGAAGCGATGGGCGTGACTTTGGAGTCGAAGCGCAGTGGCAGCGTCCGCAAACCACCTGGGCCCTGATGGTCTCCGCGGGGGATGGCAGCTGGGACCGCGCCCGGGGCCTCTACCGCGAGAGCATCAGTAGCGGCGACGTAACGCGAGGCGGCGACCAGGCAGGCGTGGCCGTAACACTGGCCACGCAGCACCAGTCTACCCGGCTGGACGGCCTCGTGTATGGAGCCTTTGCTGGCGTAAATACCGCGGAAAGCCCCACCACCGACGAACGCACCTACAGCACCTACGGAGCCCATCTGTATTATGGCCCCGCTCCTGGAAGCCAGCCGCTCCGTGCCAAGCTTGACGTGATTGGCCTTCGCTTTGAAGAGGTGGGCAACGTCCGAGAGTCGTCGCTCGGCATGAGCCTACTGGGGGCCGCGCGCATCCACGAGGCTGCTGAAGTCTACGCTCGCTACGAACACGACGACCTCACCGGCACCATCGATCAAACGCAATTTGTGACGGGCGGGGCCAGCCTGAGCCTCAGCCGCCTCCGCAACGCAGCAGCCCCGTATCATCACGAGCGCGTTACGCTTGGCTACATGCTGCAGCTGCCAGAGGACAGCAGCGAACCCCGGCAGCAGTTGCTCGTGGTACAACTCCAGTACACCTTCTAACGCCGTGCTGCACGGGCACGGCGGTATCGCCTGTTGTTTTGCCTGTTATGGCCTTCCCTACGCTACCCGTCGACCGGGCACGCACGCCCACGGTTGCTGAGGTCCGGCTCGACCACCTCCGCCACAACATACGTACGCTGCAGCGCCTTGCGGCTCCGGCGGCCGTTATGGCCGTAGTGAAGGCCGACGCCTACGGCCATGGGGCAGCGCGGACCGCGCCGGTGCTTGCGGAAGAAGGCATTCGCCAGTTTGCAGTAGCCACGGTAGACGAAGGCGTTGCTCTCCGCGAAGCCGGTATCACGGGGCGCATTCTGGTGTTGGGCGCCCCCCTTCCCGGAGCCTTGCCCACTTATCAACACCACGGGCTGGAAGTAAATGTCTGCTCCCAAGCCATTGCCGAGGCGGCCTGCCAACTGGCGTCCCCGGCCACCCCACTCCAGGCACAGCTCGAGGTCGACACCGGCATGGGCCGACTGGGGCTGGCACCAGAGGACGTGCCTTCTGTGCTGGCCCAGCTGCGGGAGGCCACGGGCCTCGAGGTGAGCGGCCTGTGGAGTCACTACGCCACCGCCACCTCCCCCGACGACGCCTTCACCGCAGAGCAGTGGGCCCGGTTCGCTGCTATGGTCCGCGGGCTGCCCGGGCCCCTCCCGCCGCTACACATCGGCCACTCGGGCGGGCTGCTGATGAGCAGTGAGGCCACTCCTCCCTTCAACGGACACCCCATGGTAGTCCGGCCCGGTATTGCGCTGTATGGCATTGCTCCGGCTCCCGCGCTGGCAGATGCCGCCGCCCTCCGGCCTGTCATGCGCCTGGTTTCCCACGTAACGCAGGTGAAAACCCTGCCCGCCGGGGCCAGCGTCTCTTATGGCCGGACGTGGACCGCCCCACGCCCAACCCGCCTGGCGATCGTAGCCGCGGGCTATGCAGATGGCTACCCGCGCGCGCTCTCCAACACGGCGTCCATCGGGCTCCACGGCGTGCTCCATCCGGTGGTAGGGACTGTGTGCATGGATATGTGCATGGTGGACCTGGGCCCCCCGGAAACAGCCCGTGCGGTGGAACCCGGCGATACCGCCGTGTTGTTTGGGACAGGCGGGCCTCCGCTTTCTAAAGTGGCTACCTGGGCAGACACGATTCCTTACGAGCTGTGCGCCCGTATCGGGCCGCGCGTACCAAAGGTTTACATCTGAGGGCACAAATCGCTCGATTTTGACCCCAAAGTTTCTTTAGTTTGGACTCTTACCTTCACGCCGGTTAGCTTATGGCCGCGTTTCCGACTTGCCTCCTTCCCTAACTCTTTTCACTACCTACTCCAAGCGGCATGACCACTACCGATCCCTCAGACATCAACATCTTGGTTGTCGACGACGAAGAATCCGTTGTCGAAGTCATCAGCCTGTTCCTGCAAGAAGAAGGCTATCAGGTGGACCAGGCCTACGACGGCGAAGAAGCACTCGAGAAGGTATCGAAGGATACGGATGTTATCCTGCTGGATATTATGCTGCCCGGCCTCTCCGGCTACGAAGTCTGCGAGCGCATCCGTTCCCGGGCCGAGACGGAAACCATCCCGATCATCTTCCTGAGCGCGAAGAGTGAGGAAGAAGACCAGATCAAGGGGCTCATGATGGGCGGCGACGTGTACCTTACCAAGCCGGTGTCGTCCAAAATTATCCAGGCCAACGTGAAGGCTGTACTGCGCCGCACCGGCGTGGAAGAGAACCGCGTGCTTGAGATGGGCGACCTCACCATCTACGAGGATGAGTACCGCGCTACCCTCGGCGAGGAAGACTTGGGCCTGACCCTCACCGAGTTTGAGCTGCTGCGCTACCTGGTACGGCATCCGAAGAAGGCCTTTACCCGGCAGCAGCTGCTGGAGACCATCTGGAAAGATGCCATGATGGTGACCGAGCGCACCGTAGATGCCCACATCAAGAACCTGCGTGAGAAGCTGGGCGACTTTGCCAAGCACATCCAGACCGTACGCGGCGTGGGCTATCGGTTTGTGGAGGCTGCAGAAGGTGCCAACGCGTAACCTCTCCCGGTAGTCCTTGCCCTCTTGATGAACCTGCTTGCCCGCTTACGCTCGTGGGTCTTTCCTCCTCGTGCGTCCACGAAGACGTGGATGTTCAAAACCCTGGCCCTGTTTGTGGGGCTGGCCGTCGTGGCGGTTGGCCTGTACGTCGGGTTTGTGCTCCGGGTGCAAGTCTATGATGCCCGCAACGCTACGCTTCTGCAACAGGCGACGCGGCTTGCGCAGGTCGTCGAAACCGCAACCGACGATGACGCCCGGCGGCAAAGCGTGGCCCGGGCCGCGCAGCTGATGGGGGGCCGCATCGCGGTGGAGCGTGACGGAGTGCTGCTCGCTGGCGACGCGGCGCTGCTGTCCTTCACTGCCGACACCACGGGGCTGCAGCACTTGCAGCGCAACGAGGAAGCCGACGTCGGGGCAAGCGTCTACGCTGAACGGGCGGAGGCGGACGAGCAGGCTGTGTTCATTTCACTGGCTCGGCCCTCCGGCTACACGCTCTACATGAGCCAGCCCAAGCCTCCCCTGCTGGCGCTGGTGGAGCAGACCCAGCGGACCCTCGTGGTGGGCATGGTGATGGTTTTCTTCTTTGCGCTGGTAGGGACCTGGGTGGCGGCCACACGCATCACCGAGCCCTTACGTGACATTCAGCAAACGGCCCGCAATATCATTGATGGCCGGTACGACGAGACCGTACGCGTAGAGACGCGGGCCGCTGAGATCCAAGACCTGGCCCGAAGCCTCAACCGGGCCGCCAGCACCTTTCTGGATAAGATCAACGAGCTGGAGCGCCTCACACGCATGCAGAGCGAATTCATCGGCAACGTTTCGCACGAGGTCCGAAACCCCATCTTCTCGGTCAGCGGCTACCTCGAAGCGCTCGGATCTCCGCGCCTGACCGACGACCAGCGCAAGCGCTACGCCGAGAAAGGCCTCCAAAACCTCCGGCGCCTGAACAACCTCTTCAACGATCTCATTGAGATTGCCAAGCTGGAGTATCGCGAGGACCTCATCAAGGCTGAGCCTTTCGAGCTCAGCGACCTTGTCGCGGAAACACTGGAACTGCTGGCACCAAAAGCAGAAGAAAAAGACCTCGAGATTCAGGCCTCAGACCACGAGGTGTACGTCCTGGGCGACCGCAACCGGCTCCGGCAGGTCGTCTTCAACCTTATCGACAACGCCATCGCCTACACCGACGACGGCGCTGTGCGGTGCCGCTACCGGCGGCGCAAGGACAAAGTACGTATTGAAATTGTCGACACCGGCCGCGGCATCCCGGAAGAACACCGGGAGCGCATTTTCGACCGGTTCTATCGGGTAGACCCCGACCGGTCCCGCAAAAGCGGAGGCACCGGGCTGGGGCTTAGCATCGTTCGCCAGATTGTGCAGGCGCATGGGGAGCAGATCCGGGTGGAGAGCACCATGGGGCGCGGCACGCGCTTTTCCTTTGAGTTGCCCTACGTGCCACAAGAGGAGAGCGAGGCGGTGGCGTGAGGCTCCCCGTCGGAATTTCCGGCCAAATCGCTACCCTCGCCACCTCCAGCGGCCCGCATGGCCTCCCATCGTTTGCCGATTCTGCTCATTTCTTTGTATCATAAAATGTTGTAGTGGGTGCGGACCACGCTCCACCGGTGCGGTGTAGCGTGACGATGGACGGCAACCGGCGCTGCGCCCTACGTATATTGCGTACAACTTGCACGGTATCATACATGACAAACGGCACTGAACATCCAACCAACGGCTCGGAAGCGCTTGCATCAGATGATGCGCAGCAGGCGTCGCTCCCGCACGCGGGCAGCCGCGACCTTGAAGTAGCGGCCGGCGAACCGACTGCGCCAACGGTTGACCTGGAGCACGACGGCGACTTGGACATCCCCCTGGTGGGGCCCGCTGATTTTGATGAGGATACGCTCCTCAGAGCGTACCATACGATGCTGACCTCACGGCGGCTCGATGAGAAGATGATGACCTTGCTCAAACAGGGCAAAGGCTTCTTCCACATTGGCTGTGCGGGGCATGAGGCCGCGCAGGTGGCTGCGGGGCTGCTCTCCAACCCTGGCGACGGAGCCGGGCACGACTGGTTCTGCATGTACTACCGCGACCTGTCGATGGCGCTGACGCTGGGGCTTACCCCCCGCGAGGCGATGCTGGCCCATATGGCTAAGGCCGGCGATCCCAACTCTGGCGGCCGCCAGATGCCCGAACACTTCGGGCTGCGGCATCTCAACGTGATGACGACGTCCTCATCGGTAGGCGCGCAGTTTATGCCTGCCCTGGGCTTTGCCAAAGCCATCCAGCGCCGTGGCGATCAGAACTACGTCTACTGCTCCAGTGGCGACGGTGCCACCTCACAGGGCGACTTCCACGAGTCGCTCAACTGGGCAGCACGCATCGGGGCCCCTGTGCTCTACTTCGTGCAGGACAATAAGTACGCCATCTCGGTGCCGGTGGAAGATCAGACGGCGGGTGGGACGCCCTACAAGCTGGCCGGCGGGTACGAAGGCTTGCAGCGCATTCGCGTGGATGGGACCGACTTCTTTAAGGCCTACGCGGCAGCGCAGGCGGCACTCAAGCACATCCGCGCCGGCCACGGCCCCGTGTGCCTGGTTGCCGACGTCGTCCGCCTGCTCCCCCACTCCTCGTCCGATAACCACACGAAGTACCGCACCCCCGACGAGCTGGAACGCGATCAGCAGGTTGACCCCATTGCCCGGATGGAGGTCTCGCTGGTAGAAGCGGGCCTCCTCAACGAGCAACAGATCGACGCCCTCCGGAAGGACGTCCACGAGCAGATTGACGAAGCCGCGGCGTGGGCCGCGGAGCAGCCCGACCCCGACTCGGCAAGCGCCACCACGCATGTCTTTTTTGAGGGCGACGTGGATCTCACCTACGAAGCCACCGCGCCTTCGGGCGAACCCATCGTGATGGTGGACGCCATCAACCATGCGCTCAAAGAGGAAATGGAAGCCAACGAGCACGTCGTCGTTTATGGCGAGGACGTAGCCGGTGGGAAAGGCGGGGTCTTTACCGCTACCAAAGACCTGACCGACCAGTTCGGTGAAGACCGGTGCTACAATGCTCCGCTGGCCGAAGCGTCCATCATCGGAAGTGCCGTCGGGTTGGCCGCGGCGGGCTACATGCCGGTAGTCGAAATCCAGTTTGCGGATTACATCTGGCCTGCCATGCAGCAGATCCGCAATCAGGTGGCGCCGTTTCGCTACCGCTCCAACAATGCATGGAGTTGCCCCATGGTTATCCGTGTACCCTGCGGCGGGTATATCCATGGCGGGCTCTGCCACTCACAGAATGTGGAATCCATTTTCGGGCACACCCCAGGGCTCAAGGTCGCCCTGCCCTCCACAGCCGCCGATGCGAAAGGGCTGCTCAAAACCGCGATCCGTGGCCACGACCCCGTGCTGTTCTTGGAGCACAAGGCACTCTATCGCATGGCAGCCGCGCGGACACCTGCCCCAGACGCCAACTACTACCTGCCCTTCGGCAAGGCGCGAACCGAACGGGAAGGGACCGACCTCTCCATCATTACCTATGGCATGATGGTGCACAAGGCCCGCAACGTAGCCAAGGAACTGGAAAAGGAAGAAGGCCTCTCCATCGAGATCATTGACCTGCGCACGATTGTGCCGCTGGATTCTGACGCGGTACTGGCCTCGGTAAAGAAGACCAACCGGGCGCTGATTCTCTACGAAGACCACGAGTTCATCGGGTTTGGGGCAGAGCTTAGTGCGCAGATCGCGGATCTGGCGTTCGAGCACCTGGATGCGCCCGTGCGCCGGGTGGCCGGTGCCTTTACACCGATTCCCTTCGCCGACCCGTTGGAGCAAGCGGTGCTACCGCAAGACGCGGACATCCGCGAGGCGGTCCGCGAACTGGCCGCGTACTAACCGCCCGACCACCACAGCCTCACAGCGCCCTTCTTGCCCACGGCGGCAGGAAGGGCGTTTCGTGTTTCGCAGCGGCAACGGATCAATCGTATGGAGCCACGAGTTTTGCTGTCCCTCGTTATCGCATGCATTCTGTTGGCCCCTCCATGCTTAGCCCGGCTGTCGAGGACTACCTGAAGGCCATCTACAAGCTGGCGGAGGAGCAGCCCGCCACCACAACGGACGTGGCGCGACGCTTGGACGTCTCTTCTGCTTCCGTCACCAACATGGTGAAGCGGCTGGCCGAAATGCAGTTGGTGGAATACCAATCCTACCGTGGGGTCACGCTAACGCCCGCTGGAGAAAAGATCGCGCTGGAGATCATCCGGCATCACCGCCTGCTCGAGACCTACCTGCGCGAGGTAATGGGGTACTCCTGGGAGCAGATGCACGATGAGGCCGAACAGCTGGAGCATCACATCTCAGAAGAGTTTGAGAGCAAGCTGGATGAACTCCTGGGCTACCCCACGCATGATCCTCATGGACACCCCATTCCCTCCCGCGATGGGGAAATCGTCAAAACGGCTGCTATCGCACTGCATGAAGCCGAGGCCGGCGACACGGTGGTCGTCCGCCACCTCTCGGACACCAACACCGAGTTGCTCCGCTACCTGGAAGACCTGGGGCTGCTCCCGAGCGCCGAAGCCGTCATCGTGGAAAAGGCGCCATTCAGCGGCCCGCTTACCCTGCACGTCGCTGGCGAGAGGCACGTGATTGGCCATGAGGTGGCCACACATGTGTTTGTCTCGGTAGAGGAAACCGATCAGGTGTAAACCTCGGAAGGCGGTCGCCCATGGAAGCGCCCGCTGCATCTATGGAAGCGCATCCCGTGCCCCTGCGTCGGCACACAGCATCTGCCACCCTACGTACGGAGCACGCAGGGTATGGAGCACGCACGGTACGGAGCACGCACGGTACCGGACGTGTTGTGCGGCAGGGCCATCGGATGGACCCTCCTACACACGTGCGCCCTATCGTGCTTGCTGCCTGCTACAACGGTTACCTGCAGCGTCATAGGCTGCCCAGACGCAAGCTGCTCTGCCGTCAGATGCAGAGATATAATAGATAGGATTACGTATTAAAGGAAAACACATATGTATTTCTGTATTTACCCTCCTACGTACCTCATGCCCGTCTGGGTAAACGATACAGGCAATACACGCAAGTTGGAGAGTGTCGTAACAGTGCACCGTCTTGTTGAACCGTGGCGCGGACGGTACATATCTACGAAGCATCGATAATAATGTATTGCATAAATAATAGGCTAAATGAAATTACAAACTACAGTTTCTTTTCTCCTTGGGCTGCTGCTCTTAGCTGCTACCGCCACGCCGTCTGTGGCCATGCCTGGAGATGATGAGGACGACGAGGAAGCCTCAACCGGTATCACATTGATTGCGCAGGATGATGAAGCCGATGACTTCCTCACCATCGGTGGTGCATTGCGTGTGAACGCGGTACAGGAGCTGTACGAGGGCGATACGACCACGGAAAACGGGTATGTCACCATCGATACGTGGCGCCTCAATGTAGAGGGGCGCACCGTGGGCATTCCTTTCAATTTTGAATATCGCTTCTATCCTACCTTCGATACGCACTTCCTGCATACCGGATGGATTGGTTGGGACTTTTCGGAGGTCACCCAGCTACAATTAGGGGTCTCTCAGGCGCCGTTCGGCAATATTCCCTTTGCTTCCAACTCCTGGTGGTTTCAGAACGGCTACTACATGGGGCTGGAGGACAACCGGCAGATGGGAGCACAGCTTATAACTGAGATCGGCGGTATCGACGCACGGGCTGCCTTTTACCGGCAACCGGCACCTGCAGGCCCCTCGTCCGACGCGACCTCCTTCGAAGGGGCCTCGTTTGGCGTCGGGGGCGACGGGCGCTACTCGTACAACGTGATTCCCGTCGCTGCGGAGGACCGCCTCGGGGTGGCTCCAGACGGCAACCAGAGCCTCCGCGAGCTTAATACCTCGTACCTCCGACTGGCGGCTCCTATCGGTAGCACCAGCGAGATCGGTGTCTCAGGGCGGCTTGGCCAGCTGTACAACCAGGTGCGTGCCGAGACGGATTACACCACGGCCCTCTCTGGCCATGCCAGCCTCGACGTTGGCAACTTCAATGTGATGCCTCAGGTGACGTACTTCAACTTCGAAGCGACGAACGACGATGGCTCGACGGCACAGACCGTACCCATGGGGGCTTATGCCTCGGGGGCCTATCCCGTCGCGGCGGAAGCAACCAAATACCAGATCAGCCTCAGCTACTCGTGGGATGTTGAGCTGGGGCCGATCTCGAATATCACGTTTTACAACGACTACGCCTACCTGAACAAAGCCAATGGTAGCTTCAACGATACACAGCAAAATATCTTTGGCTTTTTACTCACGAAGGGAAAGATATTCACATACGTTGATATCGCCTCAGGAAAAAATCAGCCCTGGCTCACAGATAGCTTCGGCACCGGACTTGGCGAGGGCGTCGCAGACCCGGATTGGAATACGCGATTGAACATTAATGTCGGCTATTACTTCTAATACGCCTGACATAAATCAACTCCTCTACTGACCGGTTACCAGCACCCCTCTGCAAGCGGAGGCGTGCTGGTGCTTGTGCGCTACGAACTTCTCCTTAGACTGCATCCGATCATGAGCACACTATTTGAGCAGGCAAAAAAGGACCTGGACCTGCCTGTTTTTCTTATCTCAGGTTTGTTCATCGTAGCCTTCGTGCTGTTTGGCGCGCTTCTTCCTGACCAGGCGAGCGAGGTTTTCAACGCCGTTCAAAGCGGTATCGTTGATACCTTCGGGTGGTTCTATATCTTCGGGGTCACCGGTTTTCTTTTGTTTATCCTGTCGCTGCTCTTTAGCCGGTACGGAAACATCAAGCTGGGCCCCGACGACTCGGAGCCGGATTACAGCTACCTCTCGTGGTTCGCCATGTTATTTAGCGCTGGCATGGGCATTGGGCTGGTATTTTATGGCGTCGCTGAGCCCATCTTTCACTTTGGCGACCCCCCTCTGGGCGAGGGCGGTACGCAAGCAGCCGCACAGCGCTCGATGGAGCTCACGTTCTTTCACTGGGGCATCCACGCCTGGGCCGTCTACATTGTCGTGGGGCTTTCCCTGGCCTACTTTGGGTTTCGCCATGGGCTCCCCCTTACGATTAGCTCCTCCCTCTACCCCTTGATCGGAGATCGCATCCACGGCCCTCTCGGTAAAGCGGTGGATATCTTTGCGGTCTTTGGCACGCTCTTCGGGGTTGCAACCTCGCTCGGGCTGGGCGTCATGCAGATTAACGCAGGGCTGGACTACCTCTTTGGGATCCCGGTGGGCAATATGACGCAAACCGTGCTTATCACGATCATCACGCTGATGGCTACCGTCTCGGTGGTGCTGGGCCTTGACAAGGGAATTCGCCGGTTGAGTGAGGCCAATCTCACGTTTGCTCTGCTCCTACTGATCTTCGTGGCGCTGGCCGGCCCGTCCATTTACCTCTTGAATTCGTTCGTCTCGAACCTGGGCGGCTATGCCCAGAGCGTCGTCTCGCTGTCGTTTGAAACCTTTCCCTATGGCGCAGATGAAGGGTGGCAGGGGGGATGGACCCTCTTCTACTGGGGCTGGTGGATCGCCTGGTCGCCGTTTGTGGGCATGTTCATCGCCCGCATCTCGCGTGGGCGCACCATCCGCGAATTCATCACCGGAGTGATGCTGGTGCCCACGGCGCTTACCTTCGTGTGGCTCACCGTTTTCGGAAACACGGCCATTCACATGGATCTGGTGCAAGGCATCGGCATTGCCGATGCCGTGGGTACCAACCTGGATACGGCCTTCTTTGTGATGCTGGAAGAGCTACCGCTGGCGTCCATTACGTCACTCCTGACCGTCACGGTAATCGTGCTCTTCTTCGTCACCTCATCGGATTCCGGCTCACTGGTCATTGACATCATCACCTCGGGTGGCGATGTAAAGCCGAAGGCCTACACGCGAATCTTCTGGGCCGTTTCTGAGGGGTTGGTGGCGATCATTTTGCTGTGGGCTGGTGGACTCGGTGCACTGCAAACGGCTGCCATTGCCACAGGGCTGCCCTTCGCTATCATCATGGTATTTATTTGCTATGGGCTGTATAAGGGCCTGCGAGTCGACTACCGCACGGAGAATATGGAGCCTGAGATGATTGCCTCTGCCAATGACATGGCTGTCAGTGAGCCTACGGAGGAGCCCGTATCGGCCTAACCTTCGTGGGACAAATGGCGCCTCTTCGCCTTCACCTGCGTGACCCCTAACTACGATTATGAGTTCTACGGACTGGAAGCAGAAACTCAAAAGCCTTATCACTGGCCGCGCGGAGCCGCGCAACCGACAGGAAGTCATTGACTTTTTGGGCGAGACGGTGGCCCCGGCGCTGGCGAGCGTGAAAGATGTTACCGAGACCTACAAGCGTCAGGTACGCCTGGATCGGCGACCTGAGATGGTCTCGCTAACTGTGTTTGATGACGGCCAGAAAGTCTTTCATTACGCCGTTCGGGCACGCAGTTACCGCCGGCCCGACTTCGCCTTCCCGCATCTGGCCATCGACCAAGACGAGGAAGATGCAGAAGATCGGCGCTACCATCGAGCGGAGGTGTACCTCGATTCGGGCGCCCAAGGATATGATGTGTTCGGCTTCTCGCGGGATGGCATTATCCGTGACTTCCTCCGCCAGTTTGATAAGCACATTCGCTGGCGGACCCCGGCCAAGCCGCGGAAGCATCGGCACCCGGCAGAAGACCGCGCATAGAGCGCCGCGCACAGAGCGCCGCGCATGGAGCGTCGGTGCGCGGCTTCGTGCTGGGCGATGAGAGCGGCACTGCCTCTGCCAGCGCCTGCCCGTAGAGACGGCTTATTTCAGGCTGCCGGTGCGGACGACAGCCTCTCCCGTCAGCTCCCGTACCAGGCGGTCGGCGCCATATACCGTCACCAGCGCTTCGCGGATGGCTCTGACATCCACCGCCACGGCCCGGGCCTGTTCGTCGCGATAGATAAATGCGTTGGGCAGGGCTTCAAGGTTACTGTCGAAGATCAGTCCTACCACTTCCAGCTGCCGATTAAGCAGGGGGGAGCCCGAGTTGCCACCGGTAATATCGTTGGTGGTTACGAGGTTTAACGGTACTTGCTGGTCCAGCTGGTCGCGCGCGTCTACCCAACGCTCTGGCAGCGCCCAGTCGGAGTCCGGTCCATGCTGGTCGTAGAGGGCATACATGCCGGCAAAGGTGGTATACGGTGGAACGGCCGTGCCTGCATCATCCGCATATCCTTGCACGACCCCGTCTGCGATGCGGAGCGTGAAGTTGGCGTCGGGCGGCACCGTATCACGCCCCAGGGCTGCCAGCCGCACCCGATTGATCTGTGCGAGCAGGTTATCTTCGCGGTCGGTCAGGCTCTGGCTGGACTGGATGTGACGGATAAACAGCGGCCCAATGGCCTGCATCATCGACACCGAAGCATCCCCGCTATCGAGGTAGCCCTCGTCAAAGATGTCTACAAACTGCGTGGAATCGGTGAGGGCGGTGCGTTCGACGATACTGGCGGCCAGGTCCTCGGGGGTGGTATCAGCCAGCACGCGGCGTACGGTGGGATGGTCAGGCCCAAACGCTTCGCGGAGCTCGTCCAGCCGGATGGCGAGGAACGCCTCCTCCACCGCATCGGGCCAGTCGGATACGTCCATCGCGCTTTCGCGGAGGTCGGCAATTTCCGCTGGCGGGACGCCCTGCCGGCGCAGGGTCTGGTAGTAGTATCCATACAGCCCCCGGGTGATGACG
Organism: Bacteroidota bacterium; assembly: GCA_009908945.1. Lineage (GTDB taxonomy): Bacteria > Bacteroidota > Rhodothermia > Rhodothermales > Salinibacteraceae > Tc-Br11-B2g6-7. Next base: position 12,224 of record JAAAOI010000048.1, on the reverse strand, counting down.
CGAGAGTCCAAGATGTTACTGCCGAAGAACACAAACGCGGCGTCCCGATCCGCAGTGGAACGACGGGCGCGTTGGGTGTCCGTCATACGAACGAAGGCATCGCCGTAGGACTGGCGCAGGCTATCCGTTGTATTGACCGCCTCGCGGAGGGCCTGCTCTCGATCAATCCGGCGCGCCATCAGAGCGGGGTCCTTCAGCCCTTCCCATTGGCCATTCAGGCTTTTCAGTGTGTTGCGCACGGAGAACGTGATGTTGCGCACGTTGGTGGTATCCTCTGCAGCGGTGTGCCCTTCCAGGTACGCCTCCAGCACGTCCGCTCGGCGCTGAAGCGCGTTGAGCTGTTGTGGCAGTGTAAAGTCGCGCATGAACTCCAATTGCTCGACGGTCTTTTGTCGACTGGTGGTGCCCGGGTTGCCTACAACAAAGACGGGATCCCCGGCCTGGCTGCCGCTTGTATTCCATGCAAAGAAGGCTTCGTTTTGAAGCGGCTGCCCGTTCTCATATACCCGAAAGAACGCCATGTCCAGGTTGTACCGGGGGTAGGTAAAGTTGTCCGTGTCTCCTCCAAAATAGCCCAGCTGCAGTTCCGGGGCCATCACCAGGCGCACGTCTGAAAGGCGACGGTACGTGATCGCTGTGTAGCGGGCCCCGCTGTACATGCGGGCCACCTCTACGCGCAGCGTGGTGTCGCGGGCTTCGACGCGGCGGGTGCGTTCGCTTTCGATTTCTTGGATGCGGTTGCGGCGGGCCTGAGCACGGGCCTGGTCGTCTCCGGACTCGCTAAGTACCCCACGGACGGAGGCCGTCACGTCTTCTATACCTACCACCTGTTCGACGTACAGGCCCTCCACCCGCCGTTCGTCCGCTGGTTCAGAAGCGTAGAACCCTTCTTCCAGCAGCTGCTCGTCACGCCGTGAGACCTTCGTGATGAAGTCACGGGCGCAGTGGTGATTCGTCATGGCAAGCCCCCGGTCAGACACGAGAGACGCCGAGCAGGAGTCCGAGAACCGCAGCGCACCAAGCCGCGCCTGCTCGAGCCACGCCGCATCGGCCGTCATATCGTACGTCTCGTTGAAGTACGCCAGCGGCGGATTCGAGAAGGTCCACATCTTGCCGTCGTCGAACCGCTTGGCGTCCACCTGCTCGTAGCCTGCAGGCTTTTCGATTGCAGGGGCCACGGGACGCTCTTCAGCGATTCGCACGGTCGTATCGCGGTCAGGCCGGTCCGTCACGCGTGCCACCTCACTCCCGCCTCCACAAGCGGCAAGCCAGAGGCCGAGAAAAAGGGCGAGGATAACTACGACTGACGAGGAGCGCAAAGGCGATATCAGCATGGATTCGGGTGCGTGCAGGCGAGGAAAACAATGAAAAGGATGGAATACTGTTGGGCTCAGTATCAAAACGCTGGGTGGGCTGCGCGCGTTCGGAGGCCCCTGCAGCCGCGTTGTTCACCCCAGGGGCAGGCGTCCTTCGGTCAGGGCGCGGCAGCGCCGCAGCTCCCGCTACGTCTGCTTCAAACGCCGTGCTGCGAAGCTTCCCACCTCACGCTCGCCTGTCGCGCTGGCTATTCAGACCGCGCGTAACAGAGACAGCCGTATGCGCGTTACCCACAGCACAGGTCAGAGTTCGTCCGGCTGATCGGTAGCTCAGGCGCGCCGGAAGTCTACGCGGGGCGATGCCCCCTCAGCCCTGCAGGGCACCGCAGACGGAACCCGCTGACAGGGGTAGAATATGAAGGCGTTGCCTGCGAAAGTGGCGGAATTGGTAGACGCGCTGGATTTAGGATCCAGTGGGCTAACACCCGTGGGGGTTCGAGTCCCCCCTTTCGCACCACCTCGCGCCAGAGCTGGCTATTGCTCGGGGCCCCTTTCTCCCCCGACTGATAAAGGCCCGGTGTGCGTCGCGGTGTCACTCGACAAGCGGATTGTAGTCGCTCAGGTTCGAGGGGTCCACGCGACTCAGGATAGCGTAGGCCTGGTTGTCGTTCGGAGCTCCGGTAAACAGGGCAGCCAACTCCCGGCTCTTGGTGTTGAAGAAGAGATCCAGCACGTATTGCCGGGAGACATCTGACGCCAGTTCATCGAGTGCGCCCAACACGTCCAAGACGGCGCGCCGGGCTTCCGCGGGCTCCTGCACAAAGTGATCGAGCCCGCGGTAGTGATAGGTGAAGTACGCCCGACGCAGCGGCTCCAGCCGACGGTCCAGCAGTTGCGTGACGAGATCGGTGCGGGTGCGGGCCGTCCCGATGCTACTCCACCCTTCCGCGTTGGCTGATTCGCCGAGCCGCGCAATGCGCCGTGCTCGCTCAAAATGGGCCGTCCCGCCCATGGGGCTAAACGTGTCGTAGTCATAGCCCAGCACGAGGTAGGCATAAAAGTCGATCACCGATGTGTACGCGTCAAAGGTATCCGGATCGAACGTGAGGGCCGCTCCCTGGGCATAGGCAAACTCCCATTCGCGATCGCTGATCTGGATAACACGCGTGTTTTGCATGGTGCCGTAGATGGGCCGCACCGACGACACCACGAGCCGCGCCCTGAACTCGGTCAGGGCGATCGCTTCCTCAATGATGATATCAAACGAGCAGAGGATGCGCTCCTGATCCTCAAACTGATCGTCGGTCCACCGCCGGTCGTTCACATATTCACGGGTCAGGCGCTCCAAGCCTTCCAGGTAGTCGTAGTCAGAGCCACTGACCTGGCTAAAATCGACTGACACGTCGCAGAGCAGTTCCTGCGCTGCGGTTGACGGAGGATGCCAGCTGAGGGCCAGCAGGAGCAAGAGCACGAACCCACCAGCGCGCAAACGGCTCCTGAACGGCCCAGCCAACTGGCTGCCAGATAGGGTGCGAGAGAGCATACGAGGAATGAATCAGCCATAAAGACGCCATCTGGCGTAGGTGTACCTCCGCTTCCGCCGCAGGTTCGATCGATTATTGGCGCTACTGTAGCACAACCCTCGCACCTGTGGTAAAAATGCCATAGGATAAAAAAGCGGATGTCCTACTTCCTCCTGTATCCGACGGATTCGGCCCATGCCTACGGCCTGGCACCTATCGTCATGGCGCGCCCTGCTCTTGCTGTGTGCCGGAGTGTGGGTGGTACCGTGCGTCGCACCTGCGCAGGTCTCGCTGCAGGCGGGGCCCCGACTGATGGCGCTTGGCGGTGGGGGTACGGCGGTAGCGGGCGACCTCTGGGGCGGCAGCAATCCCGCGACCTGGGCTGGCCTTCCCTCCCGCCAGCTGGGCCTTTTTGCCGGGCAAGCGTTTGAGCTCGCCGAGCTCCGCCTCGGGGCCGTGCGCGCCGCCCAACCTCTCTCGTGGATGACGGCTGTGGTCGGTGCGCAGCATTTCGGATTCGACCAGTTCCGAGAGCTTCAATTTCCGGTGGGTGTGGCCCGGGAGGTCTCGCTTGGCACCACGCGCGCACTGGCCATCGGCGCGGAAGCTCGCTACACCCACGTCAGCATTCCCGGCTACGGCAGCGATGGGGCTGTGGGGCTCACCGCCGGGGCACAGGTGCAGGTTGTGCGCACCGTGCGCGTGGGCGTGCAGGCCGTGAACCTGAACGCACCGACGCTGGGCAACGGCGATGAGCTTCCCCGGCTCCTCCAGGTAGGCCTGGCGTATCATCCCCAGGAAGCTTTCCTGCTGGTGGTGGATGCGGTGAAGGACGTGCTGTTTCCGGTGTCCTACCGCGGAGGCGTGGAGGTTCAGCCTGTGGAAAGCCTCACCCTACGGGGGGGCGTGGCCACCCAGCCGACACGATTTACCGCGGGCCTGGGGCTCCAGGTGAGCCGGCTCACGGTCCACATAGCTGCCGAACGGCACCACGTGCTGGGGTGGTCGCCGGCCGTCGGGCTTCTGCTTCGCTAACCCTGTCGCTCATGGGCTACGCTTTCCTCCAAACCCTCATGATGTGCCTCGTGGTGCCCCTCGGGGCCGGCGTACCCGCCGAGGGGCATGCGGTAGCCACTGACACCCTCCTCACGGTCACGCGTGCAGAGGTGCGGGCGTTCCTCTTCGACGAGCGGGACGACGAGGCTCTTCCGGAGGATCTCTTTGAGCAGCTGGAGGCCTGGCTCGACGACCCGCTGGACCTCAACCGCGCAAGCGCTCATGCCCTTGTGGTCTTGCCCTGGCTGCGTCCGGCACAAGCCGAGGCCATCGTCCGCACCCGCACCACCGACGGGGCGTTCCCGTCGGTCGAAGCCGCTCTCGACGCTGCAGGCGTCCCCCCGCAGGACCGGGCCTACCTGCGCGCCTTCCTCCGCGTTCGCCCGCTGACGACGGGTACCCCCGCACCCTGGCGCCTGACGCTCATGCAACAAGCCACCCGGCGGCTGGACCTTGGCCGAGGGTATGACACCTCGCGTGACGGGACGACGTACTTGGGCTCCCCGGTGCGGGTGATGACGCGGCTTCAGGTAAGCCAGCGGGGACGGTGGCAGGGCCGCCTGACGCTCAACAAGCACGCGGGCGAACCTTTCGCCTGGGATCCGGCCCGCCAGTTCTTCGGCTACTCCCACGTGGCCGGGCACGTCGCATGGCAGCCACGGCACCGCCGCACTACGGTAATTGTGGGGGACTACCAAGTGGCGCTGGGGCAGGGCGCACTCCTGTGGCGAGGGCTGGCCTTTGGCAAAGGCACAGCGGCGGTGGACGGCCCCGCACGGAGCGGCCGTGGGCTTGCCCCTTACCAGGGCACTGACCCCAACAGGCACTTTCGCGGCCTGGCCGGCACCGTGGCCGTTGGCCCAGCAACCCTCACGGCGTTTGCCTCGCATACGCGCCGCGACGCCGCGCTTGACACGCTCGCCACGCCCGATGGGCAGGCCTCTGTGGTGCTCACCGCCCTGCCCACCTCAGGCCGCTACCGCACGCCGCTGGAACGCGAACGACGAGCTACAGCCACATTGCAGACCGCAGGCGGGGCCATTGAGATAGGGAGCCTGGGGCGCCATGCCGGGCTGGCGGGCTACGTGGCTCGCTTTGGTTATCCGGTGGCCGGATCGGATGCCCTGTACCGGCGCGCTTCGTTTTCTGGGCAGCAGGCCCACGGCCTGAGCCTGTACGGGTACTACACCCTTGCTGAAACTACAGCCGGTGCCGAGCTCATGCGCTCACATACCGGCACGAGAGGCGGTGCGGCATGGCTCCGCACTACCATCGGGCGATTGGCTGAGGTGCTTTGGCACGGCCGCTTCTTTCCGGTAGGCCGCAGCCTTTTTGGGAATCCCATCGCAGAGCAGGCGAGCGGAGCGGCGGGAGAACGCGGGTTCTACCTGGGCCTGCAGCTTCACCCCCATCCGGCGTGGACGCTTGCAGGCTACGCCGATGTGTTTGCGATGACGTGGCCGCGCTTCCGGGCAGACCGCCCCAGTACAGGGCTGGATGTCCGCGTCCGCCTCACGCACCAGCCACGCTCGTGGCTGCGCGTCTATGCGCAGGGCCGCAGCCGCCAGCGCGAACAAAACGGCGCTGCGCTGCGCCACGATACGCGGCCTCTTCAGCCCATCAGTCGCCACGACATCCGCCTGCACACCCAGTACGCGCACAGTTCCACCCTCCGCCTGGCAACGCAAGTCGACCACGTGTGGACGCAGACCGAAGCCTCGTCGGGGCGTGGCTTTTTGCTATCTCAAGACGTGCGGTGGCAGCTACTCCCCACGCTACGCCTGGACGCGCGGCTGGCCTTCTTCGACGCCGACACCTTCGATGCCCGCGTCTATGCGTATGAGCATGACCTCCGCTACAGCTTCTCCGTGCCAGCATTCTCTGGCCAGGGCCAGCGTCGCTACCTGATGGCCTCGTGGGCGCCGACAGCTGCGCTCGACCTTCAGATAAAGCTTGCCGAGACCTACATGCCGATGGAATCCACCATGGGGTCGGGGCTGGATGAAGTGGACGGCAACCGCCTCCGCGATGTGCGCGTGCAACTACGCTGGCGGCCGCTGCGCTAAAAGACCGGCCCAACTAAGACCGCGCCTAACGACCCCGGCTGCAACTCAGCTTCGCTTCTCGGGGTACGATATGCTCTGGCGTATCACTCCTCCCCGCGCTGTGCACCCCACTCCTCCTATGGCTCCCCCTGAGTCGGCGACTGACATACCACGGCCTCAGGTGCTTGTGCTGGAAGACAACCCCGAAGCCCTCCTACTCCTGCGGCATTACCTGACGCCACACGCCCACGTGACGTTCACCTCTACTGTGGATGAGGCGCTTGCGGCAGATACAGCCGCTGAACTCCACGGGTACGATCTTTATGTGCTCGACATCAACCTGGGCGAAGACCGCGATGGGGTCGATGTGCTGCATACGCTGCAAGCACGGCATGGGCCAGACAACGTTCGGGCCCTTGCGCTTACGGCGTACGCACTGCCTGGGGATCGAAAGAAGTTTTTGGCTGCTGGGTTTACCGACTACCTGTCCAAGCCGTTTTCACGCGAGCAGCTCATGCACGCCCTACAAGATGCTCAGGTCCTGCCGGGTGGTGGGGCATAGATGCAGGAACAGCGCCCCTTCTTTCGCGCCCACGCCAGCATTGCGGTCAGTTGGTGCTGGTGGCGCGCAAGATGCGCCGACGCTCGCGGAGCTTGTCGTGCCAGACCTCCTCGTCGATGCGCTGATCGTCCAGAAAGTACGTCCACTCTTCTACCGCTGCTGGCTCCACCACCAGCGGGGATGGCAACTTGGCCACGCGCTTCAGCTCCGGGTCCGTCCCCATCTGATGGACAAACGTGATGTGGCAGACGCCGGACGGCTCTATTTCTTTGACCGACAGCCAGTTATCGCCACATACGTGGCAGGTGTAGAACTGCGACTCGTAGTCGTTATCGAGGGCCGTGTGGTCATATTCTTCCTGCACCTCCGTGACGACGTGCATCGGAACGAGGCTGCGGGCGCCGCAGGCTTTACAGTGCTGCCGTTCCATAACAGTACCGGAGTCGGTTGTAAGGCGTCGATTCTGTGCGTTCGTACCCTTGCCTCTCTCGCAAGTTCGTAAAAGCCAGGGAAAGGCTGGGTCCATTTATTCAACAGAATCGCCGGTCTGCTGCCCGGCGTGCTGCACATCGGCCGTGCAGTTTGTATTATACCTGTGGTATTATACCTGCTCACTCTCCTGGCAACCGGTCCGGCCTTCCCATGCCCTTAACCGATCCTACCCTCAGCGCAACAAAGCAGATCGCCCTCGTTGCCCATGATAACAAAAAGAAAGACCTGCTCGAGTGGGTCCGATTCAACCGTCTCACCCTCCTGAAACACGACCTGATGGCGACGGGCACCACCGGCCGTCTCATTGAAGACGAACTCGACATTGAGATCAAGCGCTTCATGAGCGGCCCACTGGGAGGCGATCAGCAGATCGGCGCCGCCATCGCCGAAGGTAAGATCGACATCATGATCTTCTTCTGGGATCCGCTGCAAGCCCAGCCCCATGACCCTGACGTCAAGGCCCTGCTTCGCATTGCTGTCGTCTGGAACCTGCCCGTTGCCTGTGATCGCTCGACGGCTGACTTTCTCATCTCTTCTCCTCTGCTGGACGAGCCCTACGAGCGGCAACAACCAACCCATGAGGGCTACCTGAGCCGCGCCACAGAGGTGGATTAGTCACGGGTTGAGGCGCCTCGTGCGCTTCGTCCGGTCGCCGTGTGCCATCGGAGCGCGCGCAAGATGCGGCGGCGTCCAGACGGTCGGCTCATAGGCCAACAAGAAGCCGCTGCCTCTCTGACGAGACAGCGGCTTATCGGGCATCCGTGGTATGGCCCCGGAATAAACTCCAGGTCTACGCGCATCAGAACGAGCGACCGAAAAACAGGGCGTTAGCGAAGAAGCCATTGGTGCCCCACCAGAAGGCGCGGAAGTTGGGGTTATCGAACATCAGCACGACGCGTCCCCGGCCCACACGGTGCCCCTCAACGGAGGCGCTCCCGGGGGCGAGTGCGCCCTGCGCATCCGACAGGTACCCGCTCATCAGCGGATCCGCAGTGTAGGTCGCAACGGCGGCCCCGGGGCGCTCCGACGGTTCGTAGAACCGGTTCAGGTTGCGGAAGAACGGGGCCGTCTGGCCATAGCCAAAGGCCAACGGATGCGTGTTATCGATCGTGGCCTCAAAGATAGACCCTCCGATATTTTGCGCCCCGCGCGCTGCACCGAGGTCGGCGTACGCCTGTCCTTGCAGCAGCGAGTCGGCGTCGAGCGACTTGCGCTCAAGCTCGGCCATGCCGTTGCGCACAGCCCATTCGGCTGCCGTATGCAACGCGATGAGCGTGCCGCCACTGCGCACCCACGATTCCACCGCATCCGACGAGACCCGGCCGTACGACCCCCCGGCCATCACGAGGGTGTTGTAGCGCGACAGGTCCACGCTCCGGAGCCGGTCGGCATCAATGAGCGATGCAGGCATTGCGTACCGCTCGTTCATGAGGTGCCACGCTTCGCCAATATTGTACTGGCTGGTGCCGGCCCCGGTAACCAGCGCCACGCGCGGCTTCTCCAGCATGGTGCTACTGGAGCTTCCAAAGTCCGGCCGTTCCGGCATCAGGCCGCTCTCTACCCCCAGCACGCGCACATGATCATCGGCCACGGCTTGCTGCAGGAGGCGATACACCTCGGCGGCCTCCACCTCTGGCTGATTGGCAGGAATCAGGATGGCCCCCCGGTCAATCTCGTACGTAGTGCCACGGATCGGGACTGTCATCTCCTCGGTCATCATCATGGTCAGGAGGCCCGCATCTTGCAAGCGGTACAGGGCGCGCGGGGCAAAGTAGCGCCCCCACTCCATGATGTATCCGACATTGGAGCGCCCCCCAATGAACTCGCCCCCAGAAAAGCTGACCTCAGTCAGTTCCTCCCCTACGAAGCGGTCAGGGCTGCGCTGCACCTCCGCATGGGGCACGCCGTAGGCCAGGGGGAGCGTCCACGAAGACACGTCATAAAAGAGCGAGTCTCCAAACGTGGTGGCTCGCTCCATCACGCCGCGGATGAACTGATGCTGCGTCTGATTCATGGGAATGATGAACGCCTCGCCCGGCGTGAAGCGCTGTCCATCCTGCTCAATCGTTTCGGCGAGGGCATGCACCTGTACACGGTGCTGCTGCAACACCTGCGCCAGTCCCTGCGCCCGCTGCGGGTCATTCCCGTGGCCTACCACATAAGCTTTGGTATCGAACGCGGCGTAGCGATCCGGGACCGCAGCGAAGAAGTCGCGCTGGTAGCGGAGGAGGCGCACGCGCAGTTCGACGGCCCCTTCGAGGGTAGAGAGCGTCGTGGCAAACTGATTGCGCACTGTCTCGCTGTAGTGCTTATCGCCAAAGTTGCTTTCCGTCTCCAGCGAGCGCGAAGAGCTTTCCTCGAAGAGGATACCGATGGTCCCCTGTACGTCGGGGTAGGTGGAGCCTTTGCCGTAGTAGTAGTCATCAAAGCCCTCGCGCGTCCAGTACAGCTCGCCCAGACTATCGAGTTGACGGGCGTGGAAGCGCGCCATCTCCATCGTCAGCTCCTGGTTCAGGTCGGGCGTGCGCGGGTTGGTCCGTTCCGGTACCCCCGGCTGGAAGAAGTAGGTGGAGTTCCGGCCCATCTCATGAAAGTCCGCCAGGACTTGCGGCCGCCAGTGCTGATAGACCCCGACTTTCCCTTGCGATTCCGGGTGTGCCAGCGGCAGGTAATCCCGGTTGAGGTCGAACCAGTAGTGGTTGGTCCGCCCCCGGGGCCACGGCTGTGAGTGCTCGCGGTCTTGCACGTCGGTGGTGTGCACGCCGCCACGGTTTTGGTTGACCCAGTACGCGAAGCGGTCGCGCCCGTCCGGGTTCATGTTGGGATCGATGAGGATGACGAGATCGTCCAGTGCCGCATCAACAGCCGGGCCGGTACCGGCGGCGAGGTGATAGAGCAGCAGCAGCGCAGCTTCGGTGCCCGAAGCTTCATCGCCGTGTACGGAGTAGCCCATGTAAACCACAGCCGGCATGTCTTCCAGCTCGTCATCGCCCACACTGCCCGGATCCGACGTCAGGCGTTCGTTCGCCGCACGGATCTCGTCCAGCCGGGCATGATTGGCCTCGGACGTAACGGTGGCGTACACCAGCGCGCGGTTTTGATAGGAGCGGGCGTACTCGGTGAGCGTCACACGGTCGCTTTGCGCTGCTACGTGTTCAAAGTAGTTCAGCACGCGCAGGCTTTCGGTATGGCGCGTGCCGACGACGTGACCAATGACCTCATCAGGCGTAGCAATCGCTTCATCGTAAGCCTCCACACCTTGCAGCGGGAAGTCAGCGGCCAGGGGAAGCTCCTGCGCCTGTGCGTCGGGAACGGCAGGCCACAGGAGCCAGGTAAGCAAAAAGAGGAGCAGGGGTAACCGGTAGGACATAAAGTTTTAGGCAGATTGGAAGTGATTGTAGGGGCGCCGCCCGTAGGTCGGCATCGCAGTATAGGGATTTCTCGGTAGAAGATCAGCAGCTGCAGCCCCCCTTACAGCACTGCCTTCGTGATGCCGCGTCTTTGCCGCGGCCGCAAGAACATACGCCCGCACGGCGGGTCCACTCTATCCCGTTTCCTTTTGGACCGCCCCCCTGGACTATGCCCATCGGACGCCTGCATGTGTTGACGGATTACCATTTTCAGCAACGCTTTTCGCATGCGGAATTGGCTCGGTTGGTCATCGACGGCGGCGCGGAGGTGATCCAGTTCCGGCAGAAGCAGGGGATGATGCAACACAAGCTCCGGCAGGCGCATGCTACCGCGGACGTATGTCAGGAAAAGGGGATTCCGCTGCTCATCGACGACCACATCGACATGTGCTTGGCGACGGGCGCTGATGGCGTGCATCTGGGGCAGACGGACTTTCCCATTGCGGAAGCGCGGCGCGTGCTGGGGCCCGACGCTATCATTGGCGCTACCGCCACGAATGCGAAGCAGGCCGTCCGCGCGGCTGAGGAGGGCGCGACCTACATCGGGTTTGGGCCGGTGTTTACCACGCGCTCAAAGAAAGACCCGGCCAAGGTGAAGGGCTTGCGGGGGCTGGCGGAGGCCTGCCAGGCCGTTGACGTACCGGTCATTGCCATCGCGGGCATCACCCCCTCGCGCGTGGCACCTGTGATGGAGGCCGGCGCACACGGCCTGGCCGTCATGACGGGCATCACCACCAAGGCCAACCCGCAAGAGGCCACACAGCACTACCGGCACGAACTGGATGCGGTGCTGGCCGCGTAGCAGCACAGGCGCCAGCCCCGTACAACGCTCACCCGGCGGCCTCCTGCAGCGCTGCTACCAGGCCCTTGGGCGAGGGCGCCTTCGCTACAGCGCTCACCGTGAGGCCCCGCTCCTCCACTGCGGCCGCGGTTGTCGGTCCAATGGTAGCGATACGGACGTCTGGCACTTCCGAGAGGAGCGTCTGGAGCGCAGGCACACCGGACGGGCTGAAGCTCACGAACCATGTAGGCGCTGGGCCTTCGGGCAGGCTAACGTTTGTCTGCACCTGCGTTTCGTAAACCTGCTGCTGCTGCCACGCGATGCCCGCGGCTGTCAGCATCGCCGGGAGCACCTCGCGGCGGCGGTTGCCACACAGAAAAAGTAGCGGCTGTGCGGCAGGTGGCGCCTGGATGATTTGTTTGGCCAGCGCCTCAGCGGTGCCCCCCCGGGGCGTCTCCGCCGGAAGGCCCAGCGCAGTGAGGGCCTCTGCAGTGGCCGGCCCCACGGCATAGGCCTGCTTGACGCGCCACGGGGGCAGCGCCCCGGCGCTGACAGCATTGGTTATCGCCTGTACCGCTCGTGGGCTGGTGCAGATGAGCCCCCCAAAGGCTGCGGGTGTTTCCAGAAAGGAGTGTAGGCGCTCCGGCTGGGTAAACGTAAAGGCCAATACGGGCACCTGGACGGTCGCATATCCTACCGCATGGAGGGCCCGTGCGTAGGCATCTTCAGGACCGGAGGACTGGCGCAGAAGGCATACACGGGGGCGGGCAGCAGCAGTCATGGGTCGGCGGCGCGGATCCCCTGCAGGATAGCGTCAGCGCCCTGATCGAGCAGCCGCTCGGCCAGGGCCGTGCCCAGCGCCTCAGCGCGGTCGGGGGGGGCGTGATCGGCGGCGTGCAGCAGGCGCGACCCGTCCAGTGCGGCCACGCAGGCATCGAGGTGAAGCGCGCCATCTTTCCGGCGCCCCCGCGCCCCGATGGGCACCTGGCAGCCTCCTTCCAGCCGGCGCAGCAGCGCCCGCTCGGCCAGCACGGCAGCG
>JAAAOI010000219.1 GCA_009908945.1 Bacteroidota bacterium | reverse complement strand
TTTTTAGCGCTGGGATACTATTATGTGCGCGAGCCGTAAACCTCACATCTTGCATCGCTTTCTCTTTTCGCCCGCCTGCATGATGCTTATGCTGCTGCCTCCCCGCTACGTCCATCCCCTCCGTACCGCTGCGCTGCTCTTCACGTCGCTCATGTTTGCCGCAGGATGCGGTAGCACCGCCCCAACTGCTGAAGCCACGGGCGAAGCCGCGGGCGCGCCAGGAACCGTCGAGGTCTCGTACACGGTCATTTCAGACTCGATACCGCAAGATGCCTCCATGGAAGAACTGGTCGCGCCCTACCGGGCCGACATGCAGGCGGAGGTTGAGCGGGTGATTGCTTACGCCCCAGAGGAATTGAGCGAGGGGCGGCCGGAGGGGCCGCTCGGCAACGTGGCCGCTGACGCTATGCTCTACCACGCACGGCGGCTCGCAGACGGCCCGGTGCACATGGCCCTCACCAACAATGGCGGGCTGCGGGTTCCGCTCGGTCCGGGCGACATAACCGTGTCCAAGGTGTACGAGCTCATGCCGTTTGAGAACCGGATGGTCGTGCTGACACTCTCGGGCACCGAAGTGGTGACGCTTGCGGAGCAGCTGATAGCCCGCTACGGAGGCGAGCCCATTGCGGGCTTCTCGTTCGCGTTTGATCCTGAGACGGGGGCTGTCGCCAATATCCGCGTGAACGATGCCCCCCTGGACCGGTCGGCGGATTACCGGCTCGTGACCTCGGATTACCTTGCAGATGGCGGCGGAGCCCCCGTGCTGGAGGGTAAGCCCCGCGAGGAGTTACCCATGCTCCTACGTGAGGCCTTTATTGCGTACTTCGAGTCCATGGGCACGCTCACCGCTGAAATCGAGGGGCGCATCACCCCGATGGAGTAACCGCACGCGCTACAATAGTTGACTTCCACGAACAGCACCCCCTAATGACTGTCTCCCGCCGCCACTTTCTTCGCACCCTCACAGCCAGCGCTGCTGGTGCTGCCCTTTGGCCCGGCCTCAGCGCCGCCGCCGATCAACGGACCCATCTCGTCATCTTGCATACCAACGATACGCACTCGCGCATCGACCCTTTTCCTGACGATGGCGGGCGAAACGCAGGCCTGGGAGGTGTTGCGCGTCGCTCGGCCCTGATCAACGACATCCGGGCGGAGCACGAACACGTCCTGCTTCTGGATAGCGGCGACATCTTTCAGGGCACGCCGTACTTCAACTTCTTCGATGGGGAGTTGGAGTTTAAAGCGATGTCGAAGATGGAGTACGACGTCGCCACACTGGGCAACCACGAGTTCGACAATGGGGTGAGCGGCTTTATGGATGTGTTGCCGTTCGCTGATTTTGCGTTCATCTCGGCCAATTATGACGTACACGGCTCACCCCTTGAGCCTCATGTCTTACCCTACACCTCGCGCACGTTCGATGGATTGAAGGTTGGCCTGTTTGGCCTCGGCATCGCCTTTGACGGGCTGGTGCTCCCCGCTCTCCACACGGGCGTTACGTACCAGGACCCCGTGGGCGTCGCGCGGGAGATGGTCCAGCAGCTACGCGGCGACGGGTGCGACCTGATCGTATGCCTGTCCCACATGGGCTATCGCTACCGATCTGAGCGCCCAAGCGACGTACGGCTCGCTGAACAAGTCGAGGGGATTGACCTGATCCTTGGTGGGCACACCCACACCTTCTTAGACAGGCCACACGTGATTCCTCACGAACACACGGCGGCTACGCGGATCGCGCAGGTGGGCTTTGCGGGGATCCGGCTGGGGCGGATCGATGTGATTGTCGATGGGAGCGGGCGCGTCCAACAATGGGCCCATCACCACTACCGCATTGATGCTTCCGCGCGGGCTGCATAGCGCGCCCTACTCGGCTTCGGGGAAGACGGGCTCGTGGACGCCAAGCTCTACCTGAAGCGCTGCCTCGATCAGGTGTTGTTTGGAGAAGTCGCCGGTCGTGACGTAGTACAGGAGGCCCTCTCGACCAAGAAGGGCCGTGCGAATCGCATCGACAGATTGCCCGTGTGCCCGCATGGCTTGCGCGCGAGCAGACAACGCAACGAGGTAGTGCAATTTCGATTTGAGCGCCTGTCCTCCCATCGTGACGACCCCGGCGTGTCCGCAAAACACTGTGTGTAGGGCATACGCCTGCAGCGCCCTCAGGGAGCGAATGAGCGCAGGCAAGTCCTCGTCGAAGCGCAGGTAGTGGGGCCGGCGTGTCAGGTACAGATCAGCGCTGAAAAGCCAGCCGCGGGAGGGGTCGTGCAGGCATACCATGTCGTCGGCGTGCCCGGGAGCCGGAATCACCCGGAGGCGTTCGCCCGAACCAATGTCAATGGTTTCGGGGAGCGGCCGGGCCGTGACGGGTGGCTGCGTGCCCCAGACAACGCGCCGATACAACGGTTGCGGATATCCCTCGCGCAGCCGCTGCAAGCTCTCCGGGGGTGCGTACACTGGGCACCCAAGCAGGTCCTGGAGACGGGATGCGTTGCCCGCATGGTCTTCATGGTGATGCGTCAGCACGATCTGCTCGATCGGTTGTCGTGCGTGCTCCGCTTCGGCAAACGTGCGGACAGTGCGCCAGCCAGCGGGTGGGCCCGTGTCGATAAGCGCGTTTCCGAACCGGTAGCAGTAACTCTGGGTGTTGATTCCGCGATCGAGCCGCCCGGAGCGAATACCTGAGACGGGACCATGAACGACCTTCATGAGGAAGCATAAACTGGAATGGGATCAGGATGTGGGCAGAACAGCAGCCACACAGCGGTGATCCCCACCAGCGGTAGGACGTCCAGCTGTCGGGTCTCCACCCCCATGGTCTGTGCTTGTTACACCGGTTGCCGATCCAGCGCGTGGTGAATCTGCTCCACTAACCAGTCCGCCTCCTGCTTATCGTGCAGGTTGTCGATGCGGGCCACGACCGAGCGGAGATTCTGCAGGCCATCCTCGATTTTTTCTGCGTGTTCCTCGCCAAGATACGATCCCATGTCGCTCAGCACCTGTCCGGCCAGTCCTCCCGGTTGCTCGGTTGCATCCCCGTACGTTTGCAACACAATCGTGTAGTGCGACTGATTTTGCGTGCCGGTGATCTCGACACGGGCTTCTTTGAGCTCGTCCACGGGGAAGGTGGTTTTCTTCCGTCCCCCGGCGCCCGTGCCAACCGTGACGGTTCCGTTTTCGATGGTCAAGATCGTTTCGTGCGTGAGCATCGTCTTGGCGCCCCAGAGCAGGAGTCCGCCAAATAGAAGGAAAACCAACGCGCCCAAGCCCAGCCCGGTGGGCAGTCCAACGATGCCGACAGCGACCATCACAATACCGCCCATGCCGACGAGGTAAGGGGTCCACGAATCGCGTTGGGCGTCCACGTGCAATCGGAGGCCGGCGTCCGGAAGGTGCTCCAGTGTAATGTTTTTGCTGATCGGCCCGTTCAGGTCGGGCTCCACGTAGTATTCCGTGTAAGGATCGTCCGTTGCCGTGGAGTCCATCAGCCCGCCGCTGAAGGCACTCGCGGGAATGACCGGTTGGCCCTCCACCACACTGTCTGGTACTTCATCTGCGTCGCGCTCAGGATGTTCGGCCTCTTCCGGGGCGAACACCGGAATCTCAAATGAGGCATCGTAATCTGCACCGGGCACCGCGGCGTGCACCTCGATCATCCACCGAATATCGCTTTTCCCGGTCCGCGCGAGGTAGGAGTCCGACCGACGGATCGGGGTGGAGGTAGGGTAGTCCTCTGGGAGCGCGAACGATACAGGAATCTCAACGCCCTCCGAAGTGACGCTCATGGGCCGCATGTGGTGCTCGTCGCGCCAGAGCAAGCGCATGGCGACCTTTTTCGTTTTGCTGTTACTGTCGCCGCTGCTACGCTCATAGTGCACGGTGCGGCGGTAGCATGAGCACTCCACGCGGATGCCGTGCTCGGGTAGTTGGTCGGCGGGGAGGTGCGCCCGCACGCGTGCGGTGATGCGGCTCCCCAACCGGCCGGGCAGGTCATCAAGACGTAGTGTAGAGGTGCCAAAGCGCCGCCCCTTCTGCCAGGCGGAGTAGGCACTGGCGAGCATGCCCAGCCCTGCCGCAGGAAAGATGAGCACCAGCAAGGCAGCCCACTCGGGCTGATCGGCGCCGATGATCGCATCCTGGATGATAAATCCGCCCCCGGCAAGCCCGCCAAGAAGGAACAGAGCGCCGAGCACCAGTACCGTTGGCTTAGGGCGCGTGCGATGACGGATCTCGTTCCGCTGCCACGCCTCTCGCAACGTCCAGGGCTTCTCATGGGCCAGCGCCTCCCCATACTGTTCATGCTGCCTCGATTCGCGGTGTGCCGAGACAAGCATAATCCCCCCGATGAAGCACGGGATGAGGCCGATGAACAACGTCGGCATGGCATCGGGCGGCAGTTCGCCGGTACGCACCACCTCGTCGGCCATCGGGTACAGCATCCACAGCCCCCCCAGGCAAAGCCCCATGCCCACAAGCGTGAATAGGGCGCGTTTAACCAAGCGGGCCGTGCGCCTGGCGTCGGCCGAGGCAACGGCGCGAAAAAGAGATTGCAGCATAAAAAAGGGGGAGTGGGTTATAGTGTAGCGCAAGCATCGTCCGTGCGCGAATGTCCCAGTGATCGTATCGCCTGTCGTGTTTGTCTCTAAAGGCGCAAGATGTACCCACCACCGGACGCCCGGGCGGGCGCTGGAGGAGGTGGCGCAACGGCCCATGAAAAAAGCCCCATCGACCGCGGTCGATGGGGCTTCGTAAGGTGAAGGCCGGCGTAGAGCCGTCGGCTCGCCTACTCAATGGCAATGCGGCGTGGTTGGCGCTCTTCGGTCTTCGGGACGAAGATGTTCAGCACACCATCCGTGAAGCGTGCCTTGATACCATCGGGGCTGATCCCATCCCCGAAGCGCAGGCGCCGAAAGAAGCGGCCCTGCCAGCGCTCCAGGCGGTGGTACTGCGGATCCGTGTCCTGCTGCGGAAGGGCCCGCTCACCACTGATCTTGAGGATATCATCTTCGAACGTGAGGGTCACATCCTCGCGGGACAGTCCCGGCAGATCCAGGGCCACGCGGTACGCATCACTTGTTTCTGTAACGTCCAGCGTGGGCGACCAAACGGTCGGTTCGGATTCTTGCGGCGCATCAAAAAGCTCATTGAACAAGCGTGTGCGCGGCCGAAGTCGGGGCGTACGCGTGAGTAAACGTGTCATAGGGTATCACCTGTGCGTTGTGTATGTGAGGTAGGACAGTGACTATTCCATTCACCATTTATGACAAACGGCATTCCAAGCAGGAGTTGGCAGCCCACACCAGACGTCAGGTGGAAGATGCGTCAGGACCCGCTGCCGGCGCATTGACAGATTTGCAGTAGACTGTTTCGTTGAAAATGCCGCCACATGGGGTCGGTGATCGTTGGAGCGTGGGCTGCCATCTTGGCTGTTGTGAAGCGGTGCACCACGCGTGGCACGCGGTTTGGTGAACGGGCGGTAGATTAAACCGCACCCGCTGCTGCGAAGGCAGCGCGGCGACGGCCCCATCCCATCGAACGATTCGTTGCGCACTATGACACCACTCAAGCCTTTGGGCGACCGCGTCTTGGTCCGCCCCGACCCTGCAGATGAAACAACGGCTGGCGGGCTCTTCATTCCCGACACAGCCAAAGAAAAGCCGCAGCAGGGCACCGTAGTGTCGGTAGGACCTGGCACGACGGAAAACGGGGTACACATCGTTATGTCGGTCAAAGACGGTGATGCAGTCCTCTACGGCACGTACGCGGGCACGGAAGTAACGCTCGACGGCGAAGACTTTCTCATCATGCGGGAGGCCGATATTCTGGGCGTTGTAAATGCCTGAGCGGTCCATTCATCAATCCCTGCGGGGTTTGCGTCAGGTTGACGAGACATCCGCCCTAAACCACTGAATGAGCTATGTCCAAACAGATCGTATTTGATGCCGATGCGCGCAACGCGCTAAAGCGCGGGGTTGACACCCTGGCCAATGCAGTAAAAATTACGCTGGGCCCCAAAGGGCGCAACGTGCTCATCGAGAAAAGCTATGGATCCCCGGCGGTAACGAAAGACGGAGTGACGGTCGCTAAAGAAATTGAGCTGAAGGACCGCCTCGAAAACGTAGGGGCGCAGATGGTCAAGGAGGTGGCATCCAAAACCAGTGACGTCGCCGGCGACGGTACCACCACAGCCACCGTACTGGCGCAGGCTATCCTCACATCCGGCATGAAGTCGGTGACGTCGGGCGTCAACCCCATGGACCTGAAGCGCGGGGTCGATGCGGCGGTCACGGCGGTGGTGGCCCGCCTGCGGGAGCAAAGCCGCGAGATCGAAGGCAAAGACGAGATCGCTCAGGTCGCTGCCATTTCCGCCAACAACGACGACACCATTGGCGCCCTGCTGGCGGAAGCGTTCGACCGCGTGGGCAAGGATGGCGTCATCACGGTGGAAAGCGCGAAGGGCACCGATACGCTCCTCGATGTGGTGGAGGGGATGCAGTTCGACCGGGGCTACCTCTCGCCCTACTTCGTGACGGATGCCGACACGATGGAGACGGTGCTTGAGGATCCCTACATTCTGATTCACGACAAAAAGATCTCCACGATGAAAGATGTGCTGCCCATCCTTGAGAAGGTGGCGCAGCACAGCAAGCCGCTGCTCATTGTGGCGGAGAACATTGATGGCGAAGCGCTGGCGACATTGGTCGTTAACAAGCTTCGGGGTACGCTCAACGTGGCGGCTGTCAAGGCCCCCGGCTTTGGCGACCGGCGGAAAGCGATGCTGGAGGACCTGGCCGTCCTCACCGGCGGTACCGTAATCAGCGAAGCGAAGGGCTACCGGCTGGAGAACACCACGCTGGACGCGCTGGGCCGGGCGCAGCGTATTGTGATCACCAAGGACAACACCACGGTGGTCGATGGTGCCGGCGACCCGGAGCAGATCAAGGCGCGCGTGCAGCAAATCCGGCAGCAGATCGAGGCGTCGACCAGTGATTACGACGGCGAGAAGCTGCAGGAGCGGTTGGCCAAGCTGGCCGGCGGTGTTGCCGTGCTGAAGATTGGCGCGGCTACCGAAATCGAACTCAAAGAAAAGAAGGCCCGCGTTGAAGACGCGTTGCATGCTACCCGCGCGGCTGTGGAGGAAGGTGTCGTCCCAGGTGGTGGGGTGGCCTTTATTCGTGCACAGGAGGCGCTCAGTAACCTGGTGCTGGATAACGAAGATCAGCAGCATGGCGTGCGCAT
>JAAAOI010000228.1 GCA_009908945.1 Bacteroidota bacterium | reverse complement strand
GATCACGGCACGGGCGTGCAGGTGCAGGGCTTCGACCCGGACTACACCCTCGTGCTCATCGACGGCGAGCGTATCATCGGCCGCACGGCAGGCACGTTCAGCCTTGACCGGATCTCTGTAGCCAACGTGGAGCGGGTAGAGGTGGTGCGGGGGCCGTCGTCGTCGCTCTATGGCAGCGAAGCGCTGGCCGGCGTGGTGAACATCATCACGAAAAAGGCGCGGCAGCCCCTCGAAGTGTCCGTGCAGACGCGGTACGGCACCCACGACACCAGCGACTTGAACGCTCGCGTCGCGCTTCAACAAGACAACTGGCGCGCTCGCGCCTCGCTAAACCGCTTCGCGTCCGGGGGCTATGATTTGGCGCCGGACCAGATCGGAAATACGACCCCGTCATTTACGGACTACGCCGGTACGGCACGGCTGGCCTATGAGGTTAGCGACCGCACCACGGTCAGCCTGTCAAGCCGGTTCGCGCAGGAAAATCTGTCAAATACCGTAGGTGTTGGTTCCCCGGCTGAGACGCATGGCTTGGCGCAGGAGCGCCGCGACTGGAGCCTGACCCCGGAGGTGCAGCACCGCCTGGGCGGCAGCTGGTCGGCGGAGGCCGCCTATCATGCGGCGCGCTACCAGACAGATGCGGTCGTCCGGCATGACGCTACCGGGGAGGTGACGGACGAAAGCGCGTTCGATCAGTTTTTCGGCGAAGCAGAAGCGCAGGTCAGGGGCACGCTCGGGCAGTCGCATATTCTCACGCTCGGCGCAGGCCACATCCGAGAGTCCCTCATTGGTGACCGGTTCGACAACGAGCGCCGCTCCACCGACCAGTTCTTTGGGTTGGCGCAACATGAATGGCTGGCCCGCCCGTGGCTGGACGTCACCCTGAGCGCCCGGGTGGATGCGCACAGCGCCTATGCTACGCAAGTGACCCCCCGCGCCAGCGTGCTGGTGCGCCCTAATGAGTGGACGCGCCTCCGCGCCTCGGTAGGCAGCGGCTTCAAGGCGCCGGCCTTCCGGCAGCTCTTCCTCAACTTCACCAACCCCACCATCGGCTACACGGTGCTTGGGGCCGAAGAGGTAAGTGATCGACTGGCAGCGTTGCAGGCGCAGGGACGGATACAGCGGGTAGATGTGGATCCTTTGACGCTTGGCGACATCGAGGCCGAGCGTTCCTGGGCCATCAACATCGGGGGGAATGTGCAGCCGGCCGAGTGGCTTACGGTCGATGTCAACCTCTTCCAAAACCGCATCAGCAACCTGATCGACACGCAGCCGATCGCCGCACGAACGAATGGGCAGAGCGTGTTCACCTACCTGAACCTGGACCGGGTGCGCACGCGCGGGATAGAGTCAGCGGTGTCCGTAAGTCCCATCGCTGGACTGAGGGTAGATATCGGCTATCAACTCCTGGAGGCGGTGGACCTGGACGTGCTTGACGGCATCGACGCCGGACGCTTCTTCCGCCGCACGGAAGGCCGCGAAGTGCGCCTCACGCGCAGCGACTACGGCGGGCTGCTCAACCGCTCCCGCCATTCGGGGACGTTCAGCGTGCGCTACACGGCTGACGCCCGCGGCACGACGGCTGCTCTGAGAGGGGTCTACCGCAGCCGCTACGGCTACCGCAACGCCTACGGCAACGCCTTTCTGGATGATGACCGCGACTATGCCCCGGGCTATACCCTCTGGCACCTGACGCTTACCCAACGCCTGACCGCGCAGCTCAGCCTGCAGGTCGGCGGGCGGAATCTAACCGACTACACCGACCCCGCACGGGTGCCCTCCCTTTCCGGTCGCGAGTTTTTCGCAGGCCTCGAGCTATCGCTTTAACCCTGTACTTTTCGTCTCACACAACCGATGCGTTCTATGTACCGCTTTCTATTTGTACCGCTCGTTCTCACCCTGCTGCTCATGGGCTGCAGCGACGACCCCGTCTCGGGGCTGGAGGAGCCCCCCGGCGAGGAAGCCCTCGAGGTGCAGGTGGTAGAAGATGTGCCTGCCGATCCCATCACGGGCGTCAATGACCAGGGGCGGCCCGTTGGAAACAATGAGTTCACGTTCTTCAGCCTGCGCGATAACGCCGTTGTAGCGCGCGCGGACTCGGCCTCTACGCAATGGGATATTGCCTTCCGCGGCACCACCCTCATCATCAACGGCGGCGTCAGCGGCCCGGGTGAGGGCGGCGCGCTCGTATTGGAAGAGACCTTCCACGCCGTCAGTGAGGCACCGGCCGACGCCGACTTTCGCGTAGATAGCGATGAGGGCAACGCGGTACCGACAGGCTCGGGCAATGGGTGGTACAACTACAATCCGCAGGTGAACCTCGTGACCCCTATCCCGGGCCGGACCATTGCGGTTCGCACGGCTGATGGCCGGATGGCCAAGCTGCGCATCCAGAGCTACTACGAGGGCGCGCCACCCGAAGATGAGCTGAATGCTCAGGAGGATGAGGCGCGCTACTACACGTTTGAATTTGCTTTTCAGGACGATCCCGAAAGCCGCTCGCTCCGCACCCTCGCAGAATAGTCCCTCACGCGCGTCTCTTGCTCACCGCCCCCGTCTGTAGCCTATGCGTTTCGTTATATCAGTTCTGTTGGTTTGGTGTGTACTGTGCCCTGGAAGACTTATGGGACAGGAGGCCGCCCCATCCCTCGTCACGATTGGGGGGACCATCACGGAGATCGTCTACGCCCTCGGGGCGGGAGAGCAGATCGTCGCTGTGGACGCGTCGAGTGTCTACCCGGCGGAGGCGCAGGAGAAGGCGCAAGTCGGCTACATGCGGCAGGTGTCCAGTGAAGGCATCCTGTCTGTGGCGCCCGATCTGGTGCTGGCCTCTTCGGCTACCCGTCCGTCGGTGGCCCTTGAGCAGGTGCGCAGTGCTGGAGTCGCCGTCGAAGTCATCGACGACGTCGAGGGGGTGGAAGGGGCCATCGCCCGCATCCGAACGATCGCTGCTATGCTGAACCGGGAAGCCGCTGGGGAAGCGGTGGTTGCTACGCTGGAGGAGGACATGGCGGCGGCACGAGCGGCAGCCGCTGGCGTGCAGGCTCCCCCTCGCGCGCTGTTCATCTATGCGCGCGGGAGCGGCACGCTTCAGGTGGCGGGGCGCAACACCTCAGCGGAAACCATGATTGAGCTGGCCGGCGGCCAGAACGCCATGCAGCAGTTCGAGGGGTTTCGTCCGCTGACGGCAGAAGGCGTCGTGGGCGCAGCGCCTGACGTGCTGGTTTTGCTGGATCGTGGCTTCGAAAGCCTGGGCGGCGCCCCGGGCCTGCTTGATCAACCCGGGCTGCAGGCGACCCCCGCCGGGGCGGAGGGACACATCGCGACCATCGACGACCTCAAGTTCCTCGGGTTCGGCCCGCGCATGGGCGAGGCCGTGCTGACGCTGGCCCAGTACTTCGAATCCCTTCCTGAGACCAGCGCCCACCGTCGGTAATGCCTTCTGTTGAGACATCCTCGCCCCCAGCGCCCCCGGGCTCGGCCGCTGCAGACGCCCCAACGGGGCCCGCAGCGGTGGCGGGCGATGCGCTGCGTTCACGGCGCCGCACCCGGGTGCTGGCGCTCCTGGCGCTCACCGCGCTGGTCTTGGTCGCCTCGATCGTAGCGGTTGGCATGGGCGCTGTACGCGCCACGCCCGGGCAAGTGCTTGCCATCCTCGTGCAACCGTTGGGCTGGGATCTACCCTGGGCCTTTGAGCGGCAGCAAGCGCTGGTGATTCAGGCGATCCGCCTGCCACGTGTGGCGCTGGGCCTGCTGGTGGGGGGCGGCCTGGCCATCAGCGGGGCCGCCATGCAGGGCCTCTTCCGCAACCCTTTGGCCGACCCCGGCCTCATCGGCGTCTCCAGCGGCGCGGCGCTGTCGGCGGTGGTCTTCATTGTGCTGGGGGCGACGGTGCTGGCACCGGTGGCTGCCGTTTTGGGCCCGTTCACCATCGCGGTAGCTGCGTTCCTGGGAGGCACCGGGACGACCCTGCTCGTCTACCGACTCGCCACGCGTAACGGCCGCACCTCGGTGGCGACGATGCTGCTGGCGGGCATCGCCATTAATGCGCTGGCCGGGGCCGGCACGGGCCTGATGATCTTTATGGCCGACGATCAGCAGTTGCGCGACGTGACGTTCTGGACGCTGGGCAGCCTCGGCGGGGCCACCTGGACGGTGGTGGGAGCGGTGCTTCCGTTCCTGCTGATTGCCCTGGTGGCGACGCCGTACCTGGCGCGAGCGCTCAATGCGATGCTGCTGGGCGAAGCCGAGGCGCGGCACCTGGGCGTCAACACCCAGCGGGTCAAGCGCCTGGTGATTGTCCTGGCGGCGCTGGCGGTGGGCGCAGCGGTGGCCGTCTCGGGGGTGATTGGCTTCATCGGGTTGGTGGTGCCGCACCTGCTGCGGCTGGCCGCCGGGCCCGATCATCGGTTGCTACTGCCCGGCTCGGCGCTCCTCGGCGGGGCGCTGCTCGTGCTGGCCGACCTGCTGGCGCGCACCGTAGTGGCGCCGGCCGAACTGCCGCTGGGCATCCTCACGGCGCTCGTCGGCGGGCCGTTCTTTCTCTGGCTGCTGCTCCAGCGCCGCAGCCGCGCCATGCTTTCAATCTAATATCCCTGTGTGCCATGCTGCACTGTTTTGCTGATGCCCCACCGCCTGCGGTGCCGTTGGACGGTTCGCCGTTTCTGTTCGAAACGCACCGCGGCACGGTCGAGCAGTGCCCGGGCTCCGGTGCCTTCTTTATTTCCTGCCCTCCCTTTAGCCTGGCGCTCGCGACGGTTGAGGACCTGCAGACGCTGCACGATGCTATCGCTCGGCAGTGCCACGTGATGCATGGCGAGGCGCTCTGGTCGGAATGGGTGCTTACCGCCTCGTCGCCTGACACCATGCATCCGCTTCGGTTCGAGCTCACCCACGGCACCCTGCTCGAGCTGCAGGTGTTGCTGGAGGGGACGCTCACGTTTCTGACCGCTCGTCGACTCGCCCTGGGCGCGTAACACGCATGCTTAACATTCGCGATATAACCATTGCCATCGAGAATACGACCCTTCTCCGGGGGGTCTCGGCAGCGGTGCGCCCTGGCGCTGTGACGGCGGTGGTGGGCCCAAACGGCGCCGGTAAATCCACCCTGCTGCGCGCGGCCAGCGGCGAGCACACGCCGGTAGGAGGCACCGTGGAACTGGAGGGCACGCCGCTGCGCTGCTGGCGGGCGCAGGACCTGGCGCAGCGACGTGCCGTGCTGCCGCAGCAGTCCTCACTCTCCTTTCCCTTCGCCGTGCTCGATGTCGTGCTGATGGGCCGGATGCCGCATGCGCGCGGGGACGCCGAGGCGCGGGATGGGCAGATCGCTTGGGCGGCGCTTGAGGCGGTACAGGTAGCCCACCTGGCCGAGCGCCTCTATCCGACGCTCTCGGGCGGCGAGCAGCAGCGGGTGCACATGGCCCGCGCCATGGCCCAGATCTGGGAGCCACCGCCCGGGGGCGGCGACCGCTACCTCTTGCTCGATGAGCCTACAGCCAGCCTCGACCTCGCCCATCAGCACCGGCTGCTGGAACTGGCGCGCGAGCTTGCCCAAGAGGGCACCGGCGTACTGATCGTGCTGCACGACCTGAACCTGACGGCCCAGTACGCTGACGAGGTGGTGCTCTTACACCACGGCACCGTGCGCGCCGCAGGTCCTCCAGCGCACGTGCTCACCCCGCCGCTCATCGAGGCCACCTTCGAGATTCCGGTAGTCGTCACGCAGCACCCCTGCGCGGCCTGCCCCCTTATCGTCACCCGTTCGCCGGCCTCCATAGCCGCAGTGAACGGCCGCTCGTCTCTCCCATAACCAACGTTTGTTCTGCGATGCCCTACGATCCCGATAGCCTCCAGACCCGCTGGAAAGCCCTCCTTGACGACGACCCACGCACCCGCATCCGTAACGCTGCTGCTGCTCTTGGAGTGGCAGAAGCGCAGCTGCTGGCCACGCGCTGTGGCGACGGCGTCACGCGCCTCGACGGGCCGTTTGGCACGCTGCTGACCGAGGTAGAGCCGCTGGGTCGGGTGATGGCGCTTACGCGCAATGCGGGCGCCGTGCACGAAAAGACCGGCATCTATCACAACGTGAAGCTGATGGAGAGCCACAACATGGGGCTGGTGCTCGATGATGACATCGACTTGCGGCTGTTCCTTTCCAACTGGCACGTGGGCTTCGCCGTCACGACGGAAAGCTCCGCCGGGCCGCGGCACAGCCTGCAGTTCTTCGACGAAACCGGCACAGCGGTCCACAAGATTTTCCTCACGCGCAAAAGCGATAAAGCGGCTTATGATGCGTTGGTGGCGCGCTATAAGCACGACGATCAGGCAAGGACCCAGCCGGTCGAACCGGTTGCACCGGCCGAGCCCGAGACGCCAGACGACGCGATCGATCAGGCAGGTTTTCTGGAAGACTGGGCCGCGCTCCGCGACACGCATGATTTCTTCCCCATGTTGAAGGAGTACGAAGTATCGCGGCCGCAAGCCCTTCGCCTGGCCGAAGGACGCTTCACCCAACGCGTTCCCGCGGATACCCTTCGTCAGACCCTCACCGCAGCCGCTGAACGAGCAGCGCCGATCATGATCTTCGTAGGCAACCGAGGCTGTCTGCAGATCCACTCCGGGCCCGTGCGCAAGTTGAAGCCCACGCCACCCTGGTTCAACGTATTGGACCCCGGGTTTCAGCTGCACCTGAATGAAGACCACATCGCCTCGGCCTGGGTGGTGCAGAAACCGACCCGCGACGGCACGGTGACCTCCCTCGAGCTGCTCGACGCTGACGGGGAGGTGTTGGCCTTGCTGTTTGGCAAGCGCAAGCCCGGGATCCCCGAGCGCGACGACTGGCGCGAGATCATGCGGTCGCTGGATGCGGCGGGTGAGGCTGTGGAGGCGTGAGGGCGAAGCTGCACGATGAACGGACCGTCGAGGTGGAGCTACGGATCGATCTGCTGCTGGAAGAACGACCAGGCGAGCCGGGCGCCTTCCACGTCGTGGTTCTGGCGGCCTTGCAGCCGATGGTCAATTGAAGGCATCAGATGCCCGCCCCCATCGACCCGGCAAAACCGCACGGGAGCACCGCTCGCCGTGGCCGGCGGATCGTTTTCGCATACCACAACGCTGCCGTCATCGGGGGTGCGGTTCGGCAGTTGATTCACCGAACGCTGCGTAGGGTCAGCTCGATTGACCGCCCCCCAGTAGTCTCGGGTCGCCGCTGCTGACGCTACCGTTCCCACCCCTCCAAACATGGGTGCAATGGTGCCGCCCTCATACGGCATCAGCGGGTCTTCGGTGCCGTTTACGATTAGCATCGGAACCGGCACCGAGGCCTCTGGACACTCCGAGGGCTGGGGTCGATTGGCAATGAACGCCGCCGCCGCGGCAAACCGATCAGGTCGCTCGGTGGCCAGACGGTAGGTCATCATACCGCCATTCGATGACCCCGTGACGAACGCCTGGTCGGTGTCGAGTGCGATTGGCGTATCGGCAAACCGGCCGGCGGCCCAATCCAGCATGGCTGTGACGAACCCGACATCGTCGGCATCCGGGCGGGCCTGCGTCCCCGGCCGGCAGTCGTTCCAGGCCTGCTTGTCGCCGCTGGGTGCTCCGGTGTCAAGGTTGGTCCCGTTGGGCACGAGGAGCAGCACGCCTTCGTCCTCTGCGATCTGCATCCATTCCTGCGTCCCGCCGGCCCCAGCTTCGAAGATCGCTGTCATGCTCTGGGATCCGCCGTGGAGCACCACAACAACGGGCACTGCATCGGGCAGCTCCTCCGGCACGTAGAACCGAAATTCGCGAGCCAGCGCGTCGTGTTGAAGCGTCACGTCGTGCCATCCGGGATCCGGAGTGTCGGCCGTGGCGGGAAGGCTCCCGGGCGTCCCGGAGCAGCCGATAAGCGGGGCGGCGAGAAGCAGAAGCATCCCCGCATGGACGAACAACGGATAGAATTTCATGATACGGGTTAGTTGGCTTGAGGGCAGCGTGCCAAGTAAACAGAGCTGCAACGGACGCAGGAGGCTATTCTGTCATCTTCCAGCACGGATCATCGTGTCCTCCGCGGTCAAAGAGCGCGTGTACAGTAGACGTATGTGATGCCATCAATGATGCAGCGGCAGGTTGGCTGTTCGGGCACCTGCGGCCGCTTACTCCGCCGTCGGGTACGCGCGGATCCAGTCGATCTCAAGCCGAAACGGCCCGTCTTGTCCATCGATGATGTAGACGCCAATCGACTGTACGGCCGAGCGGTCGAGTGGGGCAACACGTACACGCTGTCCGTGCGCGCTCGCCTGGAGGGAGGCGAACGGGACGCGGACCGTCTCCCATGTATCGGTCGTCGGGACCGGCCCGCGCCGGGTCACCTGGCGCCCGCGGCTCCGCGTGCCGTCATCGATGTCGAGAGCAAACGTGCGCCCCCCGCCGCGAACCCGGAGCTCGATGCCGTCGTAGCCCGACAGGTCTACCCGCCGTGCCGCCCGCACCGACGTGAACCCGCCGCCTCGGGTAACGACTTCTCCGGTGAACACGAGCGTGCCATCAGCGATCTCGACGAAGCCCTGCGAGCGCCCGCCCATCACGCCGTCGTTCTCGATGCTCCACCGAGGCCCATCGGAGCCCTCAAAGTCAAAGAGCATCATCAACAGGGGGGGCGACAGGGAGGCGACCGGAGCGTCCGCCTCCAGAGGAGGAGCCAAGCCGTCCGCAACCGTAGCGGAGGCCGAGAGGGTGGGGGCGCCCGCTGCAAGGGCGAGGGCCAAGGCAGCAACGACGAGCATGAGAAGGCGGGGCATAAATCGGGTGCGGTAAATCAGTAAAAACGAATCAGATCGGGAGGCAGCCCATCAGGCTTGAGGCGTCTGAACGGAGGGGTGCCTTCAGTACCTTCTCACGGCTGTCACCACTATGCGCCACGGGAAACGCGAGGTAGCGCCTCCGTTCCATACGGCCTGCGAGAAGGCAACCTGCGGGCTTTCGTCCAGCACCATGCTGTTGCACCCGGTCAGATCATTGATTTCACCGCGGCAACTCACCAGGGTGATGCCCACCGCACTGCTTCGGATGGGTCGTAATTCATTCCTTCCAGTTCGTGGCTGGATGCGGGTCGACACGATACGCTGGGACGAATCAACCGACCAGCCCGAAGAATGCTTCCGCAGCTACATAACGTAAAAGCCATTTACGGAGATCGCGCCAGCGACCTCCGTCATACCCACCGCCTCGCTCGGCTTTTTTCAGGTGCCAGCCCTTCCTGAAAAAGTAAAACGTTAAGTATCTCAACTGCGGACGCATTACAGCCCTCGCTTTCCCAACTCTCTCTGTAAGGCCTTATGCCTCTTTGGTTTTTTCAACATGATATATATCAGAAACAAGGGAACCAAAAGGAAAAACCCAAAATTACTTGCTGCAACTCCGAAAATAATAATACCAATAAGCAACCCAATAAAAAATGCATCAAACAGAGGTGAAGGCTTGCTGCTTTTCGCTTCATTGAGCAACTCTTCGTCGCTTAAGTGCGATAAGTCGATTTGGCTGCGTTTCATCTCTTTTTGCCGTAGTGAAACTCGACTCTTTAACTTGCTGAACCTACAAATATCAGTACACCCTCCAGATATCGTTTGCAGGTTGGGTTCCTGTAAACGGTTAAAGCCGTGAGGCATAAGGCAACCCGAGGAAAAGGGCATTCGGGTCCTATGCGCATGCGGTCTGCAGAGGATGGTATAGTGACCGTGGGACGGTATGCGCTGAAAATATACGGCCTCTGATTTCAACCCGCAAACGGATGTTATTGCCGGCCGCCCACAGCCTCTGGGGCCATGCGTTGGGTCCCGTCGCCCTCGGCAGCATCTCGGCACGGAACGGGTGCAGCACGGTGAGCCAGCGGTGCCTTTGGGTTGCGGCTCGCTGCCCAATGGCGTATGGTGTAGTCCATCGGTAGCCAATCCCCACCCCAGCGTCTATGTCCACCCGCGTCCGACGGCTTATCGCGCTTGTTCTGCTCGCTATGGCGGGCGGACTGACCTGGGGCCTGTCGACGCCACAGGGGCCGCTGCCGCCGATGGGGCCCTTCATGAGTCCGTTTACCGGGTTCTGGCAGCAAATGGCCGCGGCCGACCGGGCGGAGCATACCTTAACGCACGAGGCGCTGGCGGCGCCGGTGGAGGTCTTCTACGACGCCCGGCAGGTGCCGCACCTCTACGCCTCCAGCGATCGCGACCTGTACTTCGCCCTCGGGTACGTGACGGCGCGGGATCGGCTCTGGCAGATGGACTTCCAGACGCGTGCAGCGGCCGGGACGCTGGCGGAGGTGCTGGGGGAGCGGGCCGTAGCGTACGACCGCGGACAGCGGCGCATGGGGATGCGGTACGGCGCGGAGCGGCACCTGGAGCGCATCCAGGAGGATCCGAAGAGCGCCGCGTTGCTGCAAGCCTATGCCGACGGGGTCAACGCTCACATCGACGGCCTCACCCCGCGTACCTATCCGCTGGAATTTAAGGTGCTCAATTACGCGCCCCAGCCGTTCGAGCCGTTGCACAGCACGCTCATGCTGATGAACCTGGCGCAGACGCTCACCAGCGGCACCTCGGCCCTGGCGCAGACAAACGCGCGAGCGCTGATGGACCCGCGCACGTATGGGCTGCTGTACCCGGATCCACAGCTGCCGGCCGTAGAGCCTATGGTGCCGCCCGATCATGTCTGGGCCTTTGAGCCTGAGACGCGGGCAGCACCGGCAGATACGTTCGTCCCGCAGGTGGTGGCAGCGCTTGACCTGCCTCCGGCGATGCTGGATACCCAGCCTGGCGCCGGCAGCAACGCCTGGGCCGTGCACGGCAGCAAGACGGCCAGCGGACATCCCCTCCTCGCCAGCGATCCGCACCTGCGCACGACGTTTCCGTCGATCTGGTACGAGGTGTACCTCAACAACGGGCGTGACCTTAGCGTGTACGGCGGACACATTCCGTCCCTGCCCGGCGTGGCCATCGGCTTTAACGAAGCCATGGCGTGGGCCATCACGGCGGGGGAATCCCGGGCACTCGATGTCTACGAGATTGCCTTTCGGGACGAGCGGCGGCTCGACTACCTCCACGATGGCGTGTACAAGCCGGTGACGCTGCGGCCCGAGACGATCCACGTGCGGGATGGCCCCCCGGTGGTGGATACCGTCCGCTACACGCACCACGGCCCGATCGCGCAGCCGGCCGCAGGCACGCGCCTGGTCTCGCGACAGTACCCGCGCGGACATGCGCTGCAGTGGGCCGCGCTGCGCCCAAGCGATTTCATCCGTGGCCTGCGGCAGGTCAACGCCGCTACCGACGCCGAGGCCTTCGCTGAGGGCCTGCGTGATACGGAGGCGGTTAACCTCAACTTCCTGTACGCGGACCGGGCCGGCACCATTGCGGCGTGGCACACAGGGGCGCTGCCGGTTCGCTTCCCGGGGCAGGGCCGCTACATCAGCGACGGACGTGATCCGGCCTACGACTGGGAGGCGTTCATCCCGTTTGCACACCTGCCCCACGTGCGCAACCCCGCGCAGGGCTTTCTGGTGAATGCCAACCAGCGGCCGGCCGACCGGTCGACCTACCCGTATGCCCTCGGCGGCACGTATGCCTCGTTCGCCCGGGCCAACCGCATCCACGAGGTGCTGCGCGCCGGGGAGGAGCTGACGGTAGCGGACATGCGCGATCTGCAGATGGATGTGTACTCTCCGACGACGGCGTACATGCTGCGCCCCGCACTGGCCTATCTGAATCGTGACGGGTTCAGTGCCAGTGCGCACGCCCTGGCCGACCGGCTGGAGGCCTGGGACTTCACCTACACGGTAGACAGTGAAGCGGCCCTCTTCGCCAACCGCTGGCGCGATGCCCTGCGGCGGCAGCTGTGGCAGCCGGCCTTTGCCCCGCTGGAGGCGGCTGAGGTCCTCACGGAGGGCCCCAGCCTAAGCGTCACCGCGCACTATCTGCACGAGGGCCAGCATGAGGCCTTTTCGGTCGACGTCGCTGCTGCTGTGAATACGTCCTTCCGGGAGTCGGCGGCGGCCTTTGTTGAGCGGTACGGAACCGACCCCGCCGGGTGGCGCTACGGCGCCAACCGGGCCGCTGGTATTCCCCATCTGGCCGGGTTGACGGGGTTCGGGCGGGCTGACCTGGAGGTGAGCGGGGAAACCTACACCGTGAACGTCAGACGCAACGCGTTTGGCGTCTCCCGCCGCATGATCGTGGAGGTGGGCGACTCTCTGCGCGCGTTCGTGCACTACCCCGGCGGTGCCTCGGGGAATCCCGGGAGCCCGCACTACGACCAGGCCACCGCGGACTGGGCCGCGGGGGTGCTGCATCCGGTGGAGATCTTTGGCTCCGCCGCCGAGGCCCGCGCCGCAGCCACTGCCACGCTCACGCTGTCCCCACGATAACATGCGCGCATCCGTCGGTCTTTTTGTGGGCGTGCTCGTCAGCGCATTGGGGCTGCAGCTGTTCGCTCCGTGGTGGCTTGTGGTCGGCGTTGGCCTGGCCGCCGGTCTGGTGTCGCCATGCTCACCCGGCCGCACGGGCCTCCTGGTGGCGGGCGCCGTTGCGCTGGGGGGGCTCGGGATGGCCGGATACGTGGCGCTCACGACTTCAACCGTCCTGCTGCCCCGCGTGGCGACGCTGCTGCAGCTTCCGGCTCCGTGGACGCTCTACCCGCTCACCGCGCTGGTGGGTGCGCTGCCGGCGGGGCTGGCGGCGCTGGGGGGCGCCCTCCTGCAGCCACGGTCACGGACCACTCAAGAGGAGGCCCACGGCAGCTGAAGCGCGCCCGGGGAGCTGCGCGTTGACCCGAATCTCTGTCATGTCGCCAAGACGGGATGATCCATGCGACGACGTGTGTGGCGAAGGGCGGCCTCAACAAGGGCTGCTTCGTCCAAACCAGGGTGCTCGCCCATCAGTTGTTGGGGTGAGAGGCCCGCTGCACTGATGGGGAGTAATCACGACTCGCCGTCGCCAGTCCATGACTCAGCGCTGCCGGGAGATAGAGAAAGGCGCATAAAACGGGGGGGACCCTGGGAAATGCTTCCACGGCTACCTAACCGGGCGCGCACCTGCGGTGGGCTCGCTGGCTCGGCTCCTCGAAGGTAGCAAAACGTTTCGGGAAAGACACCGCAGCATTTGGCACCGATCTGCTTACCGTCAGATGCAACGCCATATTGTGCCACGCCCGATGGCTTTGGCAGTCTAACGGTCCTGAGGTCCCCGCAAAAGCAGCACGCTATGAAGGACGGAGCCGGCGGCTAAAAGGGCCAGCAGCATCCAGAAACCCGGTCCGGGCTCCGCTGGAAAACTGCCAAGCAGAGCAAGGGCCCCGATACTCGAAAACGCCAAATTGCCGATAACAACGGCTCGTCCGTAGATACCACCAACAGGTGCGTGCCGTGCGATCCAGTTGGCAGCACCAAAACCAATGAGGGCAGCCCCTACGAGTTGCACGAAAAGAGCGTGGCCGGCAGCGGTCGGACGTGTAAGCGCGCTTATCTCGTTCGGCGCAAAAAGCAAGGCGACTCCAGCGACCAGCAGGAACGCAGCGTAACACGTGATCAGCTTCATAGGATAAAGCGGCATGGTGGCTTATGGTTGAGTGGCGACTGCAGGATGTCTGCGCCAACGTCTTGTTATTGGGCCATCTCAGGACGGTCCGTAATCTACGTGGCGTTGAGGCCCACGTGGACGCGGGCTCTACACCTTTCGTTTAGCTGTGTCCGGAGACGTCTCGGTCATTGCAGCCGCGATCAGTGAATAGCCTCACCATGGCCCTGGTTCGAGGTGATCCAGCAGAGATCGGATCATCAGCGACCGCAGGTGGACGGTCGTGCCTTTACCCTCCCAGATGCCATGCGAACGGTGTGGATAAACCATGTAGTCGAAGCGCTTACCAGGTTAGGCGATCGACCAGACCTTCGGCCATCTGGACGTGTGTGTGGAGCGCCCGATGTTTCATCTCTTGCGCATGCGGCGCATTATACTTAGACATAATTTGAAGCGTAAAAATTTAAATATTAAATATCAAAAATGACACAGTGTAAAATCAGGAGATAT
Organism: Bacteroidota bacterium; assembly: GCA_009908945.1. GTDB lineage: Bacteria > Bacteroidota > Rhodothermia > Rhodothermales > Salinibacteraceae > Tc-Br11-B2g6-7. The sequence goes on along the minus strand of JAAAOI010000228.1, from coordinate 15,326 downwards.
TATTTTTAAGTGGGTAAATTATACCAATTAGTATTTAAAAAGAGTGGTTAACTACGTTGTCTTGTCTGCCGCTTCCAAACACACCCCACGCGAGGTTTGCCATGGGCCGCCCTCCAAACGTAGACTGGACCGACACCGCTTCGGCTTCGCGCGAGCGCTATCGAGGAGCCTCCGACCACCAGGACCGCCCCCGCCTTCACGCGCTCTGGCTCGTGCGGGAAGGCCGCACGCTTGCGAGCGTGGCCGAGACCCTCGGCGTTTGCTACGAGAGCGTACGGCGATGGATCGACTGGTACCGCGTGGGCGGCCTGCCGGAAGTGCTCTCGCGCCGCCATGGCGGAAGCGGTGGCCCGCAGCGTCGCCTCTCGCAGAAGCAAGAAGAGCAGCTGCGCCGCAAAGCCGAGCGCGGCGAGCTCTCCACCGTCGGGGACGGCGTCGAGTGGGCGCGCCGCGAAGCGGGCGTGACGTACAGCTACTCCGGAATGCGCCACGTCTTTGCGCGGCTGCAACTGAAAAAGAAAGTGCCCCGGCAGCAAGCGCCACAGGCCGGCCCCAAAGCGGGGCCTGGAAAAAAGGGGGCTGAGCGCGCGCCTTAAGGCCGCTGGCAGCCCGCAGGCTGTGTTCTTCGCCGACGAGATGCGGGTGGGACTCATCGGGCACGTCCGCCGCCGATGGGCCCCGCGCGGGGTGAAGCTACGGCAGGCCGTTGAGTTCACGTACGTGCGGTCATAGCATGCGTGGTCGTACCTGAACTTGGCCGTGAATCCGGTGGAGGGAACTGTCCGGTGGGCATGGACTCCGAGCATGAAGGCGGCATCGAACATGAAGGCGGCATCGAACATGAAAGCGGCATCGATTGCGCCGGTGATCAAGGCGTGGGAGGGCGAGATGGAAGCGGTCGTCTGGGACGGAGCCCGCAGGCATGCCGGCCCTGCATACGAAACGGTCAGCGTAAAGCGGATCCAGCAACCCCCGTACGCGCCAGAGCTGCAACCGGCAGAGCGCGTCTTCGCGTATCTGCGACGCCAGGTCGAAGGCGTCGTCTATGGCAAGCTAAGCGCGAAAAGGGCGGCCCTCGAGAAAGGGCTTTGGGCGCTGGCCGCCTGCCCGGCCGCACTCAGAAGCCTGACGGGCTGGGGCTGGATACGCCGCGCGCTGGCGCAAGCAGGTTGCACGTAGACCATTCTTCGTTAGGCCATTGGTATAAGTCTACTCCGTGAGGAAGAATCCTCCGATCTTTAGTTGGGGGAGATGTCAAGGGGCGAATGGATCGCGTTGCCAGGTAGGCCCATCGGCCACGAGCTCCTCCTCGGTCATGAGGCAGCCCTGCAGGTGATGCCGCAGCACTTCTTCGCCGAGATCGATTCCGATGAACACAACCTCCTGCCGGCGGTCGCCCGTCTGTTCGTCCCAGACCCGCTTGGCTTCTTCCTGAAGGAAGGGGTCGTCGGGCCAGCGATCCTGCGGGACGTCGGCCCACCAGTGGCCCGCGGCCTGCCAGTTGCGAAACTTCCCCGCCTGCGCCCAAAGCAGCATGGTACGGGGCTGGGAGCCAAGCCAGAACACCCCCTTCGACCGGAGTACGCCGGGCCACGGCTTGCCAAAGACCTCGTATAGCCGCTCAGGGTGGAAGGGCCGGCGCGCACGGAAGACGAAGCTGCCCACGCCGTATTCCTCCGTTTCCGGCACGTGCGCACCCCGCATCTGCTGCAGCCAGCCGGGCGACTCGGAGGCTACGTCGAAGTCAAACAGGCCCGTGTTGATGACCGTATCGAGCGGCACCTTGGCGTGCACCGTTGGGATGATCTCTGCACGAGGGTTTAGGCGGCGGAGCATGGAGGCCACGTGGGCCTGCTCATCCTCCGACACCAGATCCGTTTTGTTGAGCAGGATCCGATCGGCAAACTCGACCTGGTCAATCAGCAGCTCCGCGATGGAGCGCGTGTCCGTGTCGCTCACCTCCAGGCCCCGGTCCTGCAGCCGCTCGATGGAGTCGACCTGATCGAGGAAGCTGCTCGCATCCACCACTGTCACCATGGTATCCAGGCGGGCGATGTCCCCCAGCGATTCGCCCATCGCGTCGGCAAAGGTAAACGTCTCGGCCACGGGCAGCGGCTCACTGATGCCGGTCGACTCAATCATCAGGTAATCGAAGCGCTCCTCGCGGGCCAGGGCGCTGACTTCCTCCAGCAGATCTTCGCGCAGGGTGCAGCAGATGCAGCCGTTCGATAGCTCCACGAGCCGCTCGTCGGTCCGCCGCAGGGCCGCATCGCCCTGTTGCACCAGCGCAGCGTCGATGTTCACCTCGCTCATGTCGTTCACGATGACGGCCACGCGGAGGCCTTCGCGGTTCGCGAGGATGTGGTTCAGGAGGGTGGTCTTGCCGGCGCCCAGAAAGCCAGACAGCACCGTGACGGGGAGTCGCTTGGGAAGCTGCATTGTCAACCGATCAGGTTAAGTGTGTATTTAGTACACACAAATTAGGTGCGGGGCGTGGGGTTCCCAGCGGTCCGCTGATGGCCCGCTGAGACGAAGGATAATCGCGAGCAGGCCACAGGGAATCGGTTGCAGCAGCCGGCAACAGCGCCTGCGGTTTCCACGCTACAGCGCAGGCCGGTGGAGTAGCTTGCCCGCAGGGCGCGCTGAAAACCACCGGTGCGCTATCGTGCACCTCACGCAGCGCGCCGCAGACGTTGGCTGGTACACACTGAATGGAGGGTTTACCCCTCCAGGATGTACCGCTCGTTCACGGCGGGCCAGTTGACCACCTCCCAGAAGTTGGCAAGGTAGCCGCCGCGGTCCTGGCGGTAGCGCAGGTAGTAGGCGTGCTCCCAGACGTCCACACCAAGGAGCGGTCGCAGGCCGTCCATCAACGGGCTATCCTGGTTGGCCGTTTGAACGATGGAGAGCGCCCCTTTGTGGTCGGATACAAGCCACCCCCAGCCGCTGCCGAAGACGCCTGCAGCTGCTTCTTGAAAGGCCTCCTTGAAAGCCGGTAGGCCGCCAAAATTGGCATCGATCGCGTCGGCGACTTCGCCTTGGGGAGATCCGCCTCCGTCGGGGGCAAGCATGTTCCAGAACATGGTGTGGTTGAGATGCCCACCACCGTTGTTGCGAACCACGGTACGGATGGTGGCCGGCAGGTCGTCGAGGGCGGCGAGTAGGTCCGGCAGCGGTGCGTCGTGCAAATCGGGTCGATCTTCCAGGGCATCGTTCAGGTTATTGACGTAAGCCTGGTGGTGCCGCGTATGATGAATTTCCATCGTCTCGGCGTCTACCGCCGCCTCCACGGCATTATACGCGTACGGAAGCTCCGGTAATGAAAAGGGGTACGTCCCGATGTCGTCTGGAACGGGGGGGCTGGTGCCACCCCTCTCCGCAGATGCGGCATCAAGGGCCTTGGAGAAGGCACCGACAAACGGGAGGGCGGTCGCGAGGGCCGCGCCAGACGTTAACCAGCGGAGGGCATTGCGGCGAGAGGTAGTAGCGTTGAAGTTAACCATAGCGGGTGTACAGGGGGCAAGGGGCGGTGGGCCGGAGTGCAGGCGAGTAGGTGGTGGGTAGGATTGGATGCGCGCAGATGGTGATAAACCTGACATCCTTACGATGCGTACACACGGTAGTATACACGGCCGGCGGCCTGGATCCGTTACCTTGCTGGCACGACTTGCTTAGGAGGCCCGGACACCGCCATTTCGCTTTTCAGCCGCGATCCATCGCTCATGAACCAACGTGCTCAACGCCCAACGCTATGTACCGTTATTGCATTACCCTTCAACCCTCGCTCTTAGGGCTGCTTACACTTCTCTTATGCTGGGTTCTCGGCCCTCCAGAAGCAGTCAGCCAGCAACCACATACGCACTCCGCTGCTGACAGCGCTGATACCGCCATACCGGATCGCGACGGGACGACGGTACTGGTTGAGGGGTTTCGGTTAAACCTTGCGGACCCGCCGCCGGGCAGTGGGGTGGCGCGGGCCATGGCCTTTGTGGGCGATGCCTACCTCCACATGACGTACGGCCGCCCCCTGAAGCGAGGACGCATTATCTTTGGTGGCCTGGTCGGATTTGGCCAGGTATGGGCGGTGGGAGCGCACTATGCCTCCGAACTCTTGCTCACCGAGCGGCTCAGCGTTGGTGGGACGGACCTGCCGGCGGGGGCGTATTCCGTTTTTGCAACGCCCGGTGAGTCGTCATGGGCCCTACACTTTAACAGCGTGCTGGGCATGCATCAAACAGACCGCTATGATCCGGCGCACGATGTGCTGGTGGTGGAGGTGCCTGTTGAGGCTGTCGATGAGGTCACGGAGGCTCTTACCATTGACTTCGAGAACCGGGACGTTGGGGTGGACCTGCGCATCACATGGGATCAAACGCGTGTGCGGCTGCCTATTCGGCCTCTATAGAGCCGTCCTTTAGCGCGTCAATCCACCGATCTTGCACTTCGTACCATAGCGCCCTGCTATGTGCGCAATGCTGCAACGGGTATCGCTACGCGAGCGACACGTTATGGCCGGCAGCGGCATTGGCGATATCCCCCATACGGCTGCCACTCTCGCGGACGAGCGCGCGGTCGCCGTCGAACTCGCGGCTCACGAGCCGGGCGGGCGCCAGGCCAAACGAGCGCATGGGATGCCCGGTTTGCCGCCCAGCCGCTCTCCAAACGCCGAGGCCCCGGGCTCCTGCAGTGCTGCTACACTGAAGGCCCATGTTGCCTGATTGTGTGTCGACACGAAAGGGGAAGCCGTCAAGATGACATCTCCCCGCACGGCAGATGATGGGCGGAGCGTAAAGCGTGGTGGCTCCCCCTTGCAAAACGGTGGCGTACACCGTTAAGCGCGTGGGCAGACGGCAAGGTGAGTAGCAAAAGGAGAAGAAGGCGCGTGCGTTGGACGTGCCTGGGAGCCCGGCGTGCGAATGAAGCCCCGGTATGCATTGCGGTCACACACGACGCTCGGGGAGACCTGAAAGTAAAAACACTACACCAAAGGTTACCTGTACGCGAAAGCTCCCAGCCTAACATGTGTTAAAACCTGGCCGGTGTGCCCCGCGCTGCACGGAGGGGCCGATGGCCGCTATCGGTTGGCCTCAGCGGACCCCGCTGTGGTTTCGCGCAGGACGGGAATGGAGGCTGGACCCGTCATGCTGGCATCGATGGTGCGCTTGACGTCGAGGAAGGCCTGCCAGCTCCGAAACGGCACGTCGAGATGCACGACCTGATGGCCGCGCTCGTCGGTGGACAGATGGGCCGGGTAGCCGTGGCGGGCGTCGAGGCGGCGGGCGTGCCGGAGGGCGTCGTCCTGCATGCGAAATTGCCCCGTTTGCAGGCGGTAGTCGAACGCCAGGGCGTGCCTCGCGCGGTGCGGCGCGACGCGGGTCGCGGGGTCCGCGCTCGCATCATCCGCGCGTACGGCCTGCAGGTGCGCATCGAGGGCTGCCGTGTTGGTAAAGGGACCGCTGTAGACGCGGTAGGGCACGCGGCCGCCCACGTTTCGGACCACGACCTCGGTAGCGAGCGCCTCCCGCAGCTGCGCAGCCCGGGCATCGGCCGCCCCGCGCTCGGCAAAGGCCCACAGCTCCACCTGCAACGGCACGGGGGCCGGGCGCTCTTGCGGTGCGGCGCATTGCTCGATGAGGGCCATCCCGTCCTTCAGCTGCGCCTGCTGCCGCAGGGTCAGCAGTTGACGCGACGCCTCGCTGGCCACCTGCTGCGGTATCGTACGGACCGCGTACAGATCGTTGGCGCGGTTGGGGACGAGCTGAAAGGAGGCGCCTGTGCGGTCCGTGGTCTCCTGTGCCACCTGCAGCGCCCGGTCTGCGCTGCTGTAGGTGCCAACCTGCACGGCATACTGGCAGGCCCCGGCGGTGAGGGTGTCGCTGCGCACGTGCAGGGGCAGCGGGACGGGCTGGCGAAGGGAGACGGCAAGCGCAGGGCGGTCGGGTGCAGCTACCGTCTGGGGTGCGAACGTAGCCGACACCGCAGCTGATACAGGCCTCGGCGCCTGAGGCTGCGCAGCAGGAGCGGCTCCCCCCTGGGGCCGGGGCGCGGGCGGCGGGACTGCCGCCGTGCCCGGGTGGAGGCGCATGCCCACCGTGAGGCCCCACCGGTCGTGCGTGAGGGGCTGCCCGCTCAGGGTGGCGCCGGCGGGTGTCCAGTGGTAGTGCACCTGCAGGTCCATCCGGACCCGGTCGTCAAGGCGCAGGGTGAGTCCCGCTCCCAGGGGAATGTAGGCGGCACGCCCGGCGTCCAGCGACCAGGTGGGGCCGGCGCGCAGCGGCTCGTCGGTTGGGGCCAGCACCGGGCTTGGAGGCGGAGTGACTTCCGTCATCCGGTGCCAGCGCAGCCCCCCGCCGGCAAAGAGGTGAGCGCCGACCCGGCTCTGCGACGCCAGCGCAAGGTGCAGCCGGTACTCAACCGGCAGGGTGCGGGCGCGGTAGCCCGTGCCGGAGATCATGCCCACGCGCGCGCCCACTTGTCCATGCAACGGCCCGGCAAGGCGATGGCGGAGCGTAGGGCCAACCGTCAGGTCGCCAAGGTGCTGCACGCCCGGCTGTGATGCGCTTAGTTGTGCTTCCAATCCAAGGGAAAACGAGGACTCTTGGGCCTGAGCAGACGGTGCGGGGTGCGCGATCAGCGTCATCACACACAGAAGCCACAGCATCAACAGCAACGGATGGGGCGCGGGAATCCTATCAGAACAAAAAGCCACAGCGGGTAAAGGAGAAATCACAGGAAAGGGATCAGCGGACATGCAGCATGGAGCGGGCCTGCGTAAAGCGGGTGCCCTCGGCGCCTTCCGCGCTCAGGCGGTAGATGTAGGCGCCACTGGGCAGAAGGTCGGCGGGCAGGTCGAGCGTGTAGCTGCCGGGGGCTACCCCACCGCGATCCACCAGCTCGTGGACGAGGCGGCCCTGCAGATCGTACACGCGCAGGGTGACCCGGGCAGGAACCGGCAGGTGGTATCGAATCGTGGTGGCCTCGGCAAACGGGTTGGGGAAATTCTGCTCCAGCGCAAAGCCCGGCGGAGCCTCCGTGTCGATAGCAAAGGCGAACGTCTGGCGGCTGACCGTGGGCTCCGGCGCTTCGGGGCCAGAGGCATAGGCTTCCACCCACCACGTATAGCTTGTGCGAGCCGCGAAGAAGTCGTGGTCCAGCGGTAGCGTGTGGGTCGTGTCGCGCAGTCCGCTGCGTTGTAGCTGTTCGCCATCATCGCGAAGCACGTGCAGCGCGTACCGGACGGGCGCGTCTGCCCGGGCGGCTGTCCAGGTGAACGGGACCTGCTGGCCGTACACCGTAGCGGCATCTGCCGGGGCCTGGAGCTCGAAGGCGCCGGGCGGTGGGGGCGAAAACGTAGCCTCGGCCGCCGCTGGTGCCACGGTGCCCTCGGCCCCTGGTACCGTAAAGAGGGCGGTCACGCTGCCAGCGGTCGTGCTCCGGGCTAAAAAAGAGGCCACGCCGGCGTCGTCTGTTTGGGCGGTGGTGCTTGCCTCCAGCCCGGTGACGCCCGCTGCAGCCGGGCCGGCCACTCCGTCGAGGCCGATGTCCATCCCGGGGATGCCGTTGCCGAAGGGATCGGTCAGGGTTGCGGCAAACGTGATGGTGGCTTCGCCATTGGCCGGGGCGGTGGCGGGCGTGGCGGCTATCGTCAGGCGCTCAGGGGAGGCAGGAGTTACCGTGAAGGGCTCCGACGTCACCGTCTGCTCGCCATCGGCCGTAGCCACGCGGAGCGTGTAGGTGCCGGCCCGCGTGGGGATAAGATCGTCGAACACGGCGATGCCGTTTGCATCGGTGCGGGCGTCGGTACGGCCCACAAGGCCAGCGGAGGGGATGATGGATGCGATGAGTGACGCATCGCCTACCGGGCGGGCACCGGGGTCCACCCGGCGCACAGCCGGTGCCGGACGCATGGCCTGCCCGGCTTCCGTGGTAGCCCCGGGGGGCGTCGTGAAGCTGAGCAGCGTGGTGCGCACCTCCAGGCTGACCGCCGCGCTGGCGGTGGTGCCGACCCCAGCATCCGAGGCGTCGATAGTGCTGGTAAGCACCACGGTCCCGGTCTGCTCGGTGGCGCCGCTCACCTCCGCGGTCGCCCGCCCGTCGCGATCCGTCGTCGCCTGCGGAGCGATCGTTGCACGGGCAGGGGCGTTGCTCGTGAACGTGACCGGCACGCCGGCCACCGGGTTGCCAAAGGCATCCCTTACCACGGCCTCAACCGCGGTGGATCCGTCGGGGCGGATGAGCGCCGGGCCGGTGAGGGCGAGGGAGAGGTCCGCCGCCCCCGCCGGGTCGACGCTCACGAGGGTTTCAGCGGGACCTACAGCGTCGCCACGGGTGCGCGCTGCTGTGAGCGCATAGGTCGCGCGGGGCGCTGCTGTGGCCCGATAGTACACATCCACGCTGGATGCGCCGGCGGGCACGGTGAGGCTTGTAACGGGCGTATCTGTAGGGTCCGGCGACGGCAAAAAAGCGGCGGTTCCTCCAAGGGCATCAGCAGTCAGGTCGAACGTCGTTGCTTCTGTAGCATCTGATGGCCGCCCCTCGGCATCGTGCAGGGTCAGCGTAAAGGCTGCTGGAACGCCCGCGGTCAGGCGCTCTGGGCCGTCCAAGGTCGCCTCCACCGGCGTGTAGAGGGCGAAGTCCAGGGTCACGGTAGGGCGCTCGGTGGTCGCGCGGATCTGCGGGGGAATGCCAGGGATGTCGACGGTCCGGCGGGCGCGGGCATTGGGGGTCTCGGCCATAAAGAAGCGTCGGTCGAGCTCCACGTCGGGCACCGACCGGTGCTCCGCCCAAAGCGCCAGGTGCTCCCCAGGTGCCACCGCAAACGGGGGCGTGAGGGTAACCTGCACGGCCGCGCCCTGAGGCGTGGTTTCCATCGTCACGTCACCGGCCGCCGCCGACGCAACCTCCACGTAGGGGCCGTCGCCGATTGCCCCATCCTCCAGCGTAGGTTGCGTGGTGGTCTTGGCGTAGAACGTCACGTCGGCAAGCACTGCCGCGGGAAGCGCGTCGCCCTCCAGGTAAAAGGTGAGGGTACGCAACTCGGCCGGATGCGTAAGCAGCAGCTCGTCGGCCAGAAAGACCGCCTCCCACGCGTGCCAGCCAATACTCAGCGGCGTGGTGCGGAGAGGCGCCGTGGTGGTGGTTTCCGCGAAGGCCCCAAGGGTGACGCTGTGCGGCTCGGTCTGTGCCTGTGCCGGAGCGGCCAGGCCGAGCCACAGACCAAGAGCGGCAAGGAGCCAGCAGACGGGTGCGTAGAACGTGTAGCGGGTGGAAGGCAACACAAGCAGTAAAAGGGGCGATAGGCATGTCCGGTGGTGCTGCAGTCATCGACCGCTGGCGCGCGGGGTTAACCGCACCTACCGGATGCCTTCGGCGCGGCGCGCTCCGCCGGCCCATCAAAAACGAACCCCGGTGGATCGGATGTCTCAGCAGGGCATAGGAAACCCGCCGTTCCTCTTGCTACCCGCTTCCGCCATGGCTTCCCTTCGCCTGCTCTGCACCGGCGACGTTCATCTGGGCCGCCGGCCTACCCGTGTGCCGGCAGATGAGGCCCTCACCGTGGAGCGCGTCTGGCAGGCGTGCGTGCAAGCCGCTATTCGCGAAGCCGTAGATGCGGTAGTGCTGACGGGCGACCTGATCGACCGGGAGAATCGCTACTTCGAGGCGATCGGGCCCTTGCTCCAGGGCCTGCAGCACCTCGCCGCAGCCAGCATTCCCGTGTACGCCGTAGCGGGCAACCACGACTTCGACACCCTCCCGGGCGTACAGGCCTTTGACCGCGAGGGCGTGCACCTGCTGGGTGTGCCGGGGGAGTGGACGCAGCAGCCGCTGAAAAAGGACGGTGAGACGGTCGCCATCCTCACCGGCTGGTCATTTCCGCAGCAGCACGTCGATCGGTCGCCACTGCGATCCTTCGAACGGCCCGTTACGGACCATCCGGTGATTGGGGTGCTGCATGCGGATGCCGGCACCGCTCAGAGCCGGTACGCGCCGGTGTCGCATCAGGCGCTGCAGCAAAGCGGGGTGGACCTCTGGCTGCTCGGCCACCTCCACCGGCCGCAGACGCTCGCCTTGCCGGGCACGCCCGTGCTCTATCCGGGATCGCCACAGCCGCTGGATCCGGGGGAGCAGGGCGTGCACGGGCCGTGGATCATTGACGTGCCTGCCGGGGGCACGCCCACGCTCACGCAGCGGCCGCTCGCCACGCTGCGCTACGCGGAGGTGGTGGTATCGCTCGACGGGTGTGCCACCCCCGATGAGATCCGGCGCCAGACCACCCTTGCGGTAGAAGATGCACTGGCCGCACATGTTGCCGAACAGGAGCCGCTCCGGCACCTGCGCTGCCGGCTGCGCTTTGAGGGGCGGACGCCGCTGCATCGAACGGTAGACGACCGGTTGGCCGCGCTTGCGCCCGATCTATCCGTGATGAACGGCAGCGCCACAGCTACGGTGGAGCGGGTGACTGTGGCCACCCGGCCGGTGCACGACCTGCAGGCGCTGGCGCAGGGCAACGACCCGCCGGCAGTGCTGGCCCAGCTGTTGCTCGCGGTGGAGGAGGGGCGCGAGGTAGACGGGCTGGCGGCCCTGGAGGCCCGGCTGTCGCACGCTCTACGCCGCCTCCAGCGCAGCGCCCGCTATCAGCCGCTGCGTCAGGATGCCGACATTGACTGGACGTCGGAGGCGGGAGCCCCCCAGGACCTCTTGCAGCGCCAGGGCCTGCTGCTGCTCGATGCACTGCTGGCGGCTCAATCCTGAGCTGCAGCCTATCACGCGTTCCCTGACGCATCAGCGGCCACGCCGCTTGTCAGATCTCCCAACCCACGCAACTCCTCCTGTATATGGCTACCGAAGCCACCGACCGTGCCCGCGCTACTGGTGATGGTATGCCCCCCGATGCGGCGCCTGCCCTCCACGTCAAGCATCTGGCGCTTGCCCAGATGTACGGGGTAGCCCAGCACGGCCTTGCCGCCGAGGACCTGGCCACCGGCATCAACATCATCTACGGCCCGAACGCGGCCGGGAAGACCACCCTCGCCCGCGGGTTGGAGGCGCTCCTCTGGCCGGAGAGCCCCCGCCTCGCCCCGCATCGACCCTCTGGGCATGGGCAGTTTGCAGCCGGCGCGCACACCTACCGCGTGGAGCTGGATGCGGGCCGCGCGCGCTACCAGCGCGACGGCGTAGACCGCGACCGCCCCGACCTGCTGCCGCCGGCGCACACCCGCCACCGCTACCATCTCTATTTGCACGAGCTGCTGCAGGCCATTGATAGACCAGACGCCTTTGCCGATGCCATCCATCGGCAGGCGGCCGGCGGGTACGACCTCTCGGCGGCGGCCACGTCGCTCGGCTTTGAGGAAGCTTCGGGCCGCGTGGTGAAGGAGACCACCGAGGCCCTCCAGCAGCGCAAGCGCCTGCAGGAGGTTCAGCGAAAACAGCAGGCGTTGCAGCAGAAGCAGTCCGAGCTGACGGGCATGAAAGCCGCCCTTGCCGAGGCGCAGGCCGCCAGGTGCGAGGCCGCGGTGCTGCGGCGCGCCCTGAGCTACCGCGAGGCGCAGACCGAAGCACGGGGAGCGGCCCAACAGGTGGCGGGGTTTCCGGAGGCGATGGCCCGGCTGCGGCCCGACGACCTGGAGACCATCGATACCCTGGACAATGAAATCGCCCAGCACACCCAAGCCATCGAGGAGGCGGAGGCGACCCGCGCTGCCGCCGAGGCGGACCTTCAAGATAACCCTTTGCCAGTGGGCGGGCTGCCGGCTCCACTGCTGCCGACGCTCAAAGGCCACGTTGAGGCGTTGAAGGACGCCGAGCAGACGATCCAGCGGTTGACCGTCGCCTTGAACGGGCGCATCGAAGAAGCCGCGGCTGCGTGGGATGCTATTTACGCCGAGGCGGGCCAGGCCGTGGAGGATGCCCCGCGGCCCGACTCCGCCGCGTCCATTGATGCGGCGGCGCTGCGCAGCCTCACTACCACCGCGCGCAAAGCGGCAGAGACGCTCGCGGCCCGCGAGGCAGCCCGGAAGCAGCTCGAGTGGCTGGAGCCGGCGGTCGACGCTTCGGCGCTGGAGCCCCACGCGGCGGGCGTCCGGCAGTTGCGCCACTGGCTCCGCGCGGCCACCGACGACGGCCCGGGCAGCCGCTCGCTGGTGGGAATTGCGATCGCGGGTTTCCTCCTTGTGGCCGCCCTCGGCGCGTTCATCGGGTGGCAGGGCGAGCCGCTGGGGTGGGCTGTTGCCGGGCTGGGTACGGCGGCTGCCCTGGGGGGGCTCCTGTACGAGCAGGTGCGCCCGCAGGGCGCTCCCCCCGCGCGCACCTATCAGCACGACTTCGAGCGCCTTCCCCTGGACGCACCTGCGGCCTGGGAGCCTGCAGCGGTAGAGGCGCATCTGCGGGGGCTGGAAGGGACCCTCACGGAGCTGCGCCTGGCAGCAGCGCAGGCGACGGAGCGGGCACGCCTCGCCGAGGAGCTGGAGGGGCTGGAGGCGGACGTGCGCCGGATGGAACATGAACAGCAGCAGGTGGCGGAAGCGCTCGGGTTTTTCCCGGACGACCCCATCGAGATGCTGGCGGGTGTCGTGGAGCAGGTCAGCCGGTGGCAAGACGCGCAGCGCCACGTCGACCGCCTCCGCGGCGAACAGCAGGCGGCGGAGGCCACGGTGGCCTCGTTGAAGGAGACGATCGCAGCGCTCGTGGCGCCCTACCACGCGGAGGCGATCACGTCGGCGCCGGTTGCCCAAGCGGTGTACGCGACGCTCAAGGCGGCGGCCGCCGACCTGACGGAGGCGCAGGAGGCCCGCGCTTCGGCGGAGCAGGCCGCCATTCAAGCCGAGAAGGCGCGCGCAACAAAGCAACAGCGCCAGCGGGAGGTGTATCGCCGGCTCGGGCTTGACGTAGGCGATCAGCCAGCCGTAGAGGCGATGCTTGCGCAGTACGCGGCCTTCGCCGAGGCGCAGGAAAAGGCGTCGAAGGCTGAAACGATTGCCGAGGACCGCCACGCGACCCTTGCCGCGCATGACCACTTCAGCGAGGCCTTGTTGCAGGCAGACCGGACCACGCTCGACGCGCGCCTGGCGAAAGCGGAGGGGCTGGCGGAGACAGCGAAGGAGAAGCAACGTGCCATCACCGCACTGGAGCAGCGCATCGCCTGGGCTCAGGAGGGGCAGGACCTGGCCGAGGCGCATGCGGCGTATCGGGAGTGCCAGGCGGCATTGGCGGCGCGCTACCGAGCAGACGCGCAAGCCACCGCGGGGGCGATCCTGGCGGAGCATCTGGCTGCCGCCACGCAGGATCAGCAGTTGCCGGCCGTGTTCAAGCAGGCGCGGGCGCTCCTGCTGCAGTTCACGAGGGGCCGCTACCGGCTGACGTTCGACCAGGCGGCGCAGGCGTTCGGGGCGATTGACACGCAGACGGGCGCTGGGCATCCGCTGGGCAGCCTCTCCAGCGGTACCCGCGTGCAATTGCTGCTGGCCGTGCGGGTGGCGTTTGTCGAGCATCAAGAGGACGGTTGGCGGCTGCCGCTCATCCTGGACGAGGCGCTGGCCAACAGCGACGATGCGCGGGCGGATGCGCTCATCGCCACGGTCATCACGCTGGCGGCCCGCGGGCGGCAGGTGTTCTACCTGACCGCCCAGCGCGACGAGGTGGCGCGCTGGCGGGGCCACCTGCAGCAAACGCCCGGTGTGTCCCATGCGGTAGTCAAGCTATCCGCTACACGCGAGGCGCCGCTCCCCGAGACGCCGGCGCCGGCGCCCGTGCCAGGGCCCGATCTGCCCGATCCATCGTGTGCCCATGCCGCGTATGGCGAAGCCCTGAAGCCCCCGGCCTGGTCCCCGCGCTCCCCGGTCGGCGGCCTGCACCTGTGGTACATGCAGGACGATGTAGCGGCGCTCCACGCCAGTCTTGCGGCGGGGGTCGCGCGGTGGGGGCCGTTTGAGGCTATGGCCGATGCGGGCCTTCACGAGGTGCTGGGCCATACGCCGGAAGCGGTCGCCTCGCTGAAGGCACGGGCGGCAGCCATACAGGCGTGGCGAAAGGCTTGGCGCGTGGGACGGGGGCGCCGGGTGACGTCTGCCGCTCTGGAGGACTCCGGCGCGGTGTCGGAGACGTTCAGGAAGCGCGTGGCGGCCCTGAACGACGAGTTGGACGGCGACGCCGAAGCGCTCCTCAAGGCACTGCGCGCTGGCGCGGTCAAACGGTTCCATATGCAGAAAGTCGACGCGCTGGAGGCCTACCTCCAGGCGGAAGGCTACCTCGACCCCAGCCCCCGGCTGGCCCCTGCGGAGATCCGGGCGCGGGTACTTATGGCGGTCGCCGCGCCGCTGAAGGAGGGCGTGGTGACCCGGGAGGCCATCGACCGCGTGCTGCGGCGCCTTGCGCCATGAGGCTGTCACTCACCGAGGCGCGCCGCATAAGAAGCGGCGGCAAGGCTATCGCCTTCCTCGGTGTAGAAGGTATGGAGCGCGCGGAAGTACAGGCGCATCCGTGGGTTGTCTTTGCCCAGTGCCGTTTCGGCATGTTCCAGAGCCTCCAGGAGATGGGCCTCTGCGGTCTCCGTCTCGCCCAGGCCGTGGTAGGCCTGGCCCGCGTTGTGCAGGTTCTCCGCAATGGCGGGGTGGGGGCCGTCGTAAAGCTCCCGCTGAATCCGGAGGGCTTCCTGGTACTGCTGCAGCGCCTCCGCGTAGTCGCCCTGCCGGCGCGCCAGCGTGCCCCGGTTGCTGGTGGTAACGGCAACGGCCGGATGGTACGTGCCGAAGTGCTGCCGGGCCAGGTCCAGCGTCCGTTGGTAGAGGGAGTCGGCCGTCGCGTAATCGCCCAGGCGTTCGGTGACCACTGCCAGGTTGTTGAGCGTGGGCAGCAGGTCGTCGTGTGCTTCGCCCAGCGTTTGGACCTTGATGGCCAGGGCTTCCTCAAGCAGGGGAAGCCCCCGTTCGGGATCCCCGTTCTGGGTGTGGGCTGCAGCCAGGCTCGACGCTGTCGCGGCGACTTGCAAGTGGTCATCCCCCAGCACGTCGCGCTCTACCGCGAGGGCCTCTTCCAGCAGCGCGATCGCTTCGTCGAGGCGGTCTTGCTGCCCGATCAGGATAGCGAGGTTGCGCTTGGTGGCCGCCACCCGCTCATGGCGCGGGCCGTACACCTGCTGCCGAATGGCCAGCGCCTCCCGGTAGTGTGCCTCCGCCTCTTCCAGATCCCCCTGGCGGGCAAGCACGACGGCCCATCCGTTGAGGGTCTGTGCATACGTTGGATCGTCAGGGGGGAGCGCCTCTACCTGTAGGGCGGCCGCCGCACGGTAGAGGGAGTCCGCCGCCGGGAGGTTACCCTGTGAGGTGCGG
>JAAAOI010000169.1 GCA_009908945.1 Bacteroidota bacterium | reverse complement strand
GTAAAGCACTCGCGCGATGGTGGCACAGCATGGCATGTCCGAACGAAGGGCGGCGGCTTAGCTGCCATCCCCGGGACATGCCCCGGTCCGCTCACGCGGTGGCACCGCGCACCCTTGTACGCGGAGCGTGCTGCTGGGGCGATCCCACGCGGCGCATGGGAGCGAGAGAAATTCTCCCGCACTGCGGTTATCTTTTCGGCACAACCTCCACGTAAAACCACGTACCGGCATGCCGTCGAAGTCCGTCCAACAGCAACGTCTCACCGAGGTCCGCGCTCACGCCCTTTACCTGATGAAACACCTCGGGCAGCAGGTAGTCGGCCGGCCGCTGCAGGCGCTGGGCTGGACGTTCGGGTTTGACCGCGCGAAACGGCGCCTGGGGGGCTGCCGCTATCAGCCGGGGCATCCCCCGAAGAAGCGCATTACGCTGTCGGGGCATTACGTGCGCCTCAATGGGCTGGCGCACCGCAACAACGCTGGGCTGCAGGTCATCGACGACGTGATCCGCCACGAGATTGCCCACGCCATCGACTACGAGCAGCGCGGGCGATCCGACCACAGCGCGCCGTGGCAGGCCATCTGCCAACAGATAGGGGCCGACCCGTCGCGGCTCTACGAGGGCAACGACTTGGAGCGCGTACCTGGCACGTACGTCGTGGAGTGCCCGCAATGTGGACAAACGGACGACTTCTACAAGCGGCCGAAAAATGTGCGGTACTGCAAGCCCTGCAGCCAAAAAGTCGGGCGCCGTTTCGACCCGTCGTGCCGCATGGTGCTGCGCGAGCGGGCGACGGGCAAGGACGTGATGTATGGCGATGAGCGAAAGACGCGCCGCCTAGCCCCGAATGCCTCAGGGGCGACACCCGCCGAACAGGGCTACAAATACACCGCGACGTGTCCTTCGTGTGGGCGGCAAACGGGCTTTAAGCGGAAAGTGACCCGCACCTACGTGTGCACTCCGTGCTGTGAGGCGCACGCCAACGGGCAGGCCGACCGGCGCTTTGCTCTGAAGATCACGCAGCACTACTGAGCCCGCGTGCTATCCGTGCTCCGCCGTTGAGGAGGAGGAAAACGGGTCGGTTGGACCCACGCCCCGCTCGTGCTCAACCTCAGCTGCGCAATCCCGCTCCTGTAATTGCCAGCGCACCTTCAGCACGGTGGCGCCAATGCCATACGCGATCATCACGCCCATCACGACATAAACCCAGACCGGCATGTTGTCGCCCACTGCCAGTACGTAGAGATACGACGACAGGAAGAAGAAGGACGAGCAGGTGGCCGGTAGCACAACCGACTGCTGATTGCGCACGCAACGCATCAGCCAAGCCACAGAGGCCAGAAAAAACGGAATAGCCACCACATAGATGACGCCAAACGTCACAGGGTCCACCCCATACGACTCCGCGGTACGGACCATCGTCTGTTGAAGCACCTGAATATCCATGTGCGGAAACCGGTTGTGAAGGAGATATACGGTATGCGGTTGTCCTAACAGCGCGAGCATGTACACCATCATTTGTAAATGCCATGCGCGCGCAAACGTTCACAAAGATATGAAAGCCGCTGAAAGAAAAACAGGCGCTTCCGTTAAGATCAACGGAAGCGCCTGGGGTAACGTGGCCCGTAAATATATAGGGCCGGTACTACGGGGCGTAGAAGCTACGCGTGGTAAAAGCGCTCGTGAACGATCTGGCCGTCTTCCCAACGCTGCACCGATACCTGCTCGATCTGGATCCGGCCGGCATCTTTCAGGGTCACGTCCATGAACCATTCACTGAGGACCGTACCGTCCTCTTCATTCACGGCGACAGCCGTTACCTTGCCGTCGTGAAAGCCTTCTACGCTATTGACGAACTGCTCTTCGTACGCGCGGTTGGCCTCCTTGCCTTCGCGTGGCTCTTCGCTATCTTCCTGCATGACCACGTCGTCGGCATAGTATGCTTCAAAGGCCTCCAGAATCTGACCGCTGAGTACTTTCTGGCTAAGGTCGTCAAAGTTCTGCTGTAAACTACTCAAGTGGATCACCTCCGTAATATTTGTTTGCAGGTCACGATTAAAGTCAGCCTTGTGAATGGGCCCATCATATATTTGTTGCAACGAATATATGGTGCATAACCATTTTGTTGCAGGCTCATCGGGGGCGGATCGGCAGGAGGCTACGATGCCGCGGCTTCGGCAGAGGTGACGCCCGAAAGCGGAGCGGCGGGAGGCTGCTGGCTTTCCAGCACGACGGCGGGCTCCAACGGGCAAAGCGCGACGCGGTCGCCCGGTTGAAAGTCCATGCGGTTGTGCGTGTGCACGAGGTACTCGCTGCCGTCCATTTCGACGCGGAAGGTGATGTCGTGCCCTTTGAACTCGCGCGCGATGACCGAGGCATGCGGGCGGTCCGGGTAGGCTTCGGCGGCGTCGAGGGTGACGTGTTCGGGGCGGAGGGAGAGCAGGACGGGCCCGCGGGCGTCGCGGCTCAGGTGCACGCGCCCTAACGGAGTGTCGGCTTCCGTGCCCTGCGCCTGCGAGAAGAGGAGGTTGGTGCGCCCCAGAAACTGCGCGACGAAGAGGGTGCGCGGCTGGTAGTAGACTTCCTCGGGCGTGCCCACCTGCTCGATCTGCCCATGGCGCATCACGGCCACCCGATCGGCAAACGAGAGCGCCTCTTCCTGGTCATGCGTTACGAGCACGGAGGTGATGCCTTCCTGCTTCAACACGCCGCGAATTTCTGAGCGCGTGTTCTGACGCAGCAGGGCATCCAGGTTGGAGAAGGGCTCATCGAGCAGGAGCAAGCGAGGCGAGGGGGCGAGCGAGCGCGCAATGGCCACCCGTTGCTGCTGTCCGCCCGAGAGCTCGTGCGGGGTGCGCGCTTCAAACCCTTGCAGCCCCACGAGCCGAAGCGCACGCGCGGCCTTCTCGCGCTGCTCATTTTTCGTGTGCCCCCGCAGGCCAAACGTGACGTTATCGAGCACGCTCAGATGGGGGAAGAGGGCGTAATCCTGAAACACAAGGCCCATGCCGCGCCGCTCGGGGGGGACGTGCGTATGGGGGCCGCTCAGCACGCGGCCGTCCAGCACGATGTGGCCATCGTCTGCTCGCTCAAAGCCCGCCATCAGCCGCAGTGAGGTCGTTTTGCCGCAGCCGCTGGGGCCGAGCAGGGCAAAGATCTCTCCTCGCTGTACCGCAAACGTGAGCCGGTCGATGACCGGCGGGCCAGCGCTGGAGAAGCGCTTGGTCAGACCAGTGACGGTGAGCAGAGCATCCATACCGCATGATGAGGTAAGCAGGCAATAGTGTGGAGCCGCTAACGGAGTGAGGCTTCGGTCGGTTGTGAGGCCGTACCGGAATCACCAGAATTTAGCGGTCTTCACGGAGCAACAGCAGCCCAACGAAAGCGGCGGAGAAGACCATCAGCGCCAGGGCAAAGGGGGCAGCTCCTGCAAAGAGGGCTTCATTGGCGTAGCTCCACACCTTGAGCGCGAGCGCGTCGAAGCCGAGGGGCGAAAGCAGAAAGGTAATCGGCAACTCCTTCATCGCCGAGAGAAAGACGAGCGCGATGCTTACGAGCAGCCCTTTGCGGAGCAGGGGCAGCGTGGCGGCCACGAAGGCCTGGAGTGGCGAGCGGCCCAGCGAGCGTGCGGCTTCCTCCAGTCGGGGCGGGGCCTGGTAGAGCGCCGTCCGGATGGGCCCGATCGCTTCTGCCAGAAAGTGGAGCGCATAGGCGATGATAAGCAGGGTGAGCGTCTGGTACAGCGGCGGCACCGTGCGGAGCGTGAAGAAGACGAGCGCCAGCGCAAAGGCCAGGGGCGGCGTGGCGTAGCCAAAGTAGGCGATGCGCTCCAGGGCGTGGGTGGTGGGCGAGGACCGACGGACACTGAGGTAGGCCAGAGGTAGCGCCAGCCCGCAGGCCAGGAGCGCCGCCGGTGCAGAAGCTGACACCGACCCTCGAAGCGCCTCGCCCAGGGCCGCCCACGGGATGGAGGCGGCTTCCTGCATCCAATACCCCACGGTAAGGAGGGGCAGCCCGACGGCGGCGAGCGTCACCGTACCGGCAAACAGGTAGCCGACGCTCCGCCAGGCGCCCAGGCGTACCGGCGGCGTCAGGCGGCTGGCTCCACTACCGGTGCGATGCAGGGACAGACCCCGCAACAGCCGGGCTTCGAGAAACAGCACCGCCGCCGTAAGCGCCAGCAGCATGAGGGCCAGGCAGGCGGCATAGATGCGGTCGTACGAGGCGGTGTACTGCACGTACAAGGCGTAGCTGAAGGTGTCGAACCGCATCAGCGAAACAACGCCAAAGTCGCCCAGCACGTGCAGCCCCACCAGCAGCCCTCCTGCCAGGAAGCCGGGGCGGAGTTGCGGCAGCACCACATGCCGCAGGACCTGCAGTCGTGAGTAGCCCAGCGCCCGCGCCGACTCCTCCAGCGCCGGGTCGAGGTCCAGCAGTGCGGTCCGCAGGTTCAGGAAGAGGTACGGAAACGTATACAGGCTCAGGGCCAGGAGGGCGCCGGTAAATCCGTTGAGCCGGGGCACACCCAGGCCTGCCACCTGCGCAAGCGTACCGTTGGCACCGGTGGTAGCCAGGAGCACATAGGCCATCACATACCCGGGCACGGCCAGCGGCAGTACCCCCAGCAGCGTAACGAGTCGCTTGCCGCGCAGATCGGTACGGGCGGTGAGCCAGGCCAAGGGAAAGGCGATCGCCGTAGCCACGGCCAGGACGCCCGCGGTAAGCGCTACCGTGTTCCACAGCAGCTCGAGCGTGCGTGAGCGCACCACCAGGGCGGCCAGATAGGCCGGCTCCGCCTCGGCCGCGCGCAGCACCAGGTACACCATCGGGATGAGGACCCCGACGGCCACAAAGAGCGCGGGCCCCCAGAGGTACCACTCGCGCAGCTTCTCGCGCAATCGCCACGAGCGGCCCGCTGACCCCGGGGGAGGCTCCGCGGGCTGCGGGCCGCGGCTCGCGTCTACGTGTTCTTGAAGCTCAACGTCAGGCACAGCGTGGCGCCATCAATGAAGGTGTTGCTGTGGCATTAAAGGATGTCCGCATCACGGAGCAGTTGCAGCGTAGCATCCAACTCGCTCAGGCGCTCCAAGTTAAAGTCCGGGCTGAGCTGCTGCGCCTCGTCGATCGGCATCAGGTACGCCGGCGTCTCGGCACGCTCAATCAGCGGGTATTCGTTCAGGGTGTTGGCTGCAAACGCCTGCGCCTCCTCCGAGAGCAAGAACTGAAGGAAGTCCTGCGCCGCTTCGGACCGCTCGCTCGTCTGGAGCACCCCGGCCCCGGTCACCAGTGCCAGGTTGCCAACGTCGCCAGGCGCAAAGTAGTGCGTCTCGACCGCCGCCTCCGGCGCCACGTCGGACGCTGCATCCACGTTCGCGTCGCCGTGCTTGAGCCGCAGCACGTAGTAGTGGTTCGTCAGCGCAAGGTCGATTTCGCCAGCCGCCAGCGCCTGTACCATGGGGGTGTTGGAGGCGTATCCGTTGGGGTTGAGCGCCAGCATACCGTCGAGCCATGTGCGCGTGGCCTCTTCGCCTTCCGTAAGACGCAGCGCCGTGATAAAGTCCTGAAAGCTGGAATACGTGGGGGTCCACCCGATGCGGCCGGTGAACTGCTCGAGCGCCGGGAGGTCCGTCACCGAGGCTGGAAGGGCGTCACCGTCCACGGCCTCCGGGTTGTAGGCCAGCACGCGGAAGCGGGTGGTCACGGGCAGCCATTGCCCTCCTTCCGGAGTAAAGCGCGAGGGGCGGTCCAGCAGGTCCTCAGGCAGAGGCGAGAGCAGCCCGGCCGCTGTGGCCTGGCCCAGTGCGCCTACGGTGTTCGCCCAGAAGACGTCGGCGGGGCTCTGGTCGCCTTCTTCCGCCAACGCTGCCAGCAGCTGCGCATCGGAGCCGTACCGCACCTCCACGTCTACCGCGTCGCCAGTCTGCTGCCGGTACATCTCCACGAGCGAGTCGACGAGCACCTCGCTGCGCCCCGAGTAGATGACAAGGTCGTTCGCCGGCTCGTCAGACTGGCACGCGCTGAGGGTGAGCACCAGCAGCACGGCGGTGCACAGAAAGGGAAAGAGGGATCGCATGGCTTGAGGCATGGGCTGTGTGGGGGGAGTTGTTTAGATTCAATCTAAAGTAAAACCGCCGTTGCTACGACGAACCGGGAGGCACGTTTCCTGGGTGGAGGCTGAGCGAATGCAGGGTATGCAGCGGGAGCGTTGGTGCTGTAGCGGATGATGTGATTTCGGGGCGGCTGCATCGTATGTTATCCTCGAGGGATAGGCTCCACACGGGCATGCAGGCGTACAGGTGCTGCAGTGTGAACCCGAGTCCGCTTCTCGTTCTTAGTATTCTCGTAAGGTGTGTTCACATGGAAACGACAGCGCAGGTCCACTACACATCGGCGGCTGACATGACGGCTGTTGACGACGGCTCGGTGCACCTCGTGGTGACTTCGCCCCCGTATCCTATGATCGAGATGTGGGATGCCATGTTCACCGCGCAGGATGCGGCCATCGGGGAGGCGTTGGAGGCGGCGGACGGTGCCACCGCATTCCGGCTGATGCACGAGCAGATGCGCCCGGTGTGGGATGCGTGCTTCCGGGTGCTCACGAACGGGGGCATTCTCTGCCTCAACATCGGCGATGCCACCCGCAACATCGGCGGACAGTTCAAGCTGTACCCCAACCACGCACACGTGGTGTCGCTGCTGACCGAGATCGGGTTCGATCAACTGCCCGGGATCCTCTGGCGAAAGCCTACCAATAGCCCATCGAAGTTTCTGGGGTCGGGCGCGCTGGGGCTTAACGCCTACGTGACCCTGGAGCATGAGCACGTGCTCATCTTTCGGAAGGGCGGCAACCGCACAGTGTCCGGCGAGGCCCGGGAGGCCCGGTACGAGAGCGCCTACTTTTGGGAAGAGCGGAATCGGTGGTTCTCGGACGTCTGGATGGATCTGCGGGGTACGCGGCAGGCCACCGGCAATGGCCACGCCGACCTGCGCGAACGCAGTGCAGCGTTTCCGTTGGAGTTGCCACTACGCCTGATCGAGATGTACTCCATCTACGGCGACACGGTGCTGGACCCGTTCATGGGCACCGGCACGACGTCCGTGGCAGCGGCCATGACGGCGCGCCATAGCATCGGCTATGAGATTGAGCCGGCCTTCCACCCGCTGCTGGCGGAGCAGATGGCGCGCGTGCCACACCTCAGCCGCGAGCGCAACCGCGCCCGCCTCAAGCAGCATCGCGACTTTGTGCGCCAGCGGAAAGGCGACGGTAAACCC
>JAAAOI010000035.1 GCA_009908945.1 Bacteroidota bacterium | reverse complement strand
CGGTCGCCGCCTCCTGCAACCGGGACAGGCGTAACTGAAAGGCCCCATCAAAGACGATAAGGGCTACGCTAAGCCCCACGATTACCGAAAGGCCCTCACCAAACAGTTCAAACGTAATCAGCCCTGCGCCCTCCCCCCCGAGCGCCAGCCCGATGGCGATCAGGAACAGCACACTCGGCACCCGTACCCGTTGCGAAATCAACTGAGCAGCGATGCCCAGCAGAAAGATGCTGGCGACGATGGGTAGCAGGTAGCCTTCCAAAGGGATTCAGGTCGGTGGGAAAGAAGTCGCGTTTCTTACGCACAGACCGGGAAAAGGTGCAGGCTGTTTCTGCTGCTGGCGCATCGACCTTGCGGGTCGTCTCCAGCGTTCTCTTCTGGTCCATCTTTGGCCGGGGCACACCCGGCTCCCCTGCAGCTCTCGCCTTCCCCGTTCGCCGCTCACTGAAGCGCACCCGCCCTACTGCTCCAGCCCCACCTGCCCGCGTATCCATGCGGACAGGCGCTCCAGCACCGCAGGGGCCAGCGTCGTTTCGATCTGTGCGTATTCACTGGGTAGGCCTGTGGGTGCCGGCTGAAATAGGTGATTCAGACCCGGCATCACCTCCACCGTAGCGTCTCCGCTCGGACTCGCGTCGAGGGCCGTTTGCATTGGGCCGGTGTTTTGCGCCGGCAGTACCTGCAGGTCCACGCTCCCGTACAGGGCCAGCACCGGGACGTTGAGCTGGGCGAGCACCGGCTGCGGATCGTGGGTCAGGAAAAAGCTAAACCAGGGGGAGGTGAGTTGGTCAATTTGCGCTTGCACCTGGGCATCGGTTAGGCCTTGGAGGCTGAGCGCGGTGCGCAGCTCTGCCCGCGCGGTGGCGGCCGTGGAGGCCTGCTTCGCTGCGTCCAGCAGCGCCCGTTGTGAGGAACGGGTAGAGGCGACCATGGCGTCGGGCAGCCCCTGCGCTGCTACGGTGGCGGCCAGCTGCTCTTCCAACACGGCATCGCCGGGCACGCTGGGCGCGGCCAGCAGCCCGATAAACGCGACCGGCGTATGCTCCGCATGGACCAGCGGCGCCACGATGCCCCCTTCGCTATGCCCAATGAGTCCGATGGCGTCGGCGGCAATCGCGGGATGTGCCTGCAGAAAGCGGACCGCCGCTGCGGCGTCGCGCGCAAATGCCGCCGAGGTAGCCGCCGGCCAGGCCGTGCCTTCCGAGGCGCCCACCCCCCGCTCGTCGTATCGCAGCACGGCTATGCCCTGCCGCGTGAGGTGATCGGCCAGCACCAGAAACAGCTTGTGCCCAAATACCTCCGCATTACGGTTCATCGGCCCCGAGCCCCCGATGAGCACCACGGCCGGGTGCGGGCCGCCCGCATCGGGGAGGGTAAGCGTGCCCGCCAACGTCAGGCTGTCGGCCTCATTCGTGAAGGTCACCTCCCGCACCGCATAGGGATACGGCGGCTCGGGGTGCTGCGGGCGCGCCGGGCCGGCAAGGGCGGCCGCGCGGTCGGTACGCGTCAGCGTCAGGGGCAGCGTCGTGCCCCGCTGGGAAAACGCGCCCGTCAGCACAGGGGTATCGGCAGCGAGCGTGCCTTCGAAGCGGCCGCCGATCTGTGCGATCTCCAGCATGATGCGCTCGTCCGTCACCTCGACAGCCGAGATGGGCATGCCGGTGGGCGACTGGTCAGGGCTGTACGTCATGCCGGTGAGCGTGCCCTCTTCCTGCTGGATGTCGAAGATCAGCCGGATGGCCTGCCCGCCAACTTCGAGTGTGCCCTCCCACGTGCCAACGAAGGCCTCTTCTGGAGGGTTACCGTCAGTGGGCGCGTCTTGGGCGTGCGCTGAGGCCGGCGGATACAGTACAAGGACGAATGCAAGCAGAAGGGGAAGCGTGTACAGGCGCATGGGCCAGGCAGGGTAGCGTTGCGGGAATGGATCGGCGCGTGACCGCGGCCGACGGCTCTTCTTTACGAAACACGACACAGCGGGGTTACGGCTGCGTCTCTCACGTACACTACCGGCGTGGCAGGCGCTCAGGCTCCTGCGCGCACAAACGAAAAACCCGCCAGGGCTGGGGGTCCGCTGGCGGGAAGCGTGCGTGCTGTTGTGGCGCGCAGTGGGCGCTTTTATCGTCACCTCGAGGCCTCTCGCTGGTCGGTGACGTCCCGCTGGACGGCCACGTAGTGCGTGGTCACGCCGTCTTCAGCAATGGGCGTCACTTTCCACTCAATGACGAACGGCGTGCCATCCTTCCGGTAGTTGACCGTCTCGCCGTGGAAGGTTTCCCCGTTGTGAATTTGCCGGTCGAGCCGTTCGAGCACCTCCGGGTCAGTCTTCGGCCCTTGGAGCATCCCGGGGGTCTCGCCCATCACGTCCTCCGCCGTGTAGCCCGTCATTTCGGTGAAGGCGTCGTTCACATACACGATGGTGGAGGGGCCCTCGCCACGGGCCGCGCGCGTCACCGTAATGGCGTTAAACGACAGTTCTGCTGCATTTTTGAAGAGCAGGTGGCCTTGGGCATCGGAAAGCGTTTTGAAATCAGACATGGGCGCCTCGGTGGTTAGGTTATGGTAGAAGTGGCGATGCTGTGCTTGAAGCCACGGATGGCTGCGCTGGCTGGTTGCGCGGGAGGGCCTGCCTGGGCGAAACGTCTACGCAATATCTCGTCGCTGCCCCACCCCGCTCGCCCCCCGAGGACACCAGCAGGGGCGCCGTGCCCCTCAGGCGGCGTCTGGCCGGCGGGGCTCCTCTGCCTCCAGCACCTCATCCCGGTAGTGGTCCAGACGATCGCCGTCGTCCTCCGCATCCCACGTCCTCAGCAGGTGGATGATGGCCTGATGGGGATCCAGATAGAAGTGGCTGCGCCCCAGCTCATCGTAGAGGCCCGCCCGGATGATGACCTTCCGCACCGGGGCGATCAGCCCGGTGAAGTACAGCTCGATGCCTCGCTCTTCGAGGCTTTCGACCACCGACCACAGCGTTTTTGCGGCGGTGGTGTCGACGGCGTTGATGCTCGTTCCGTCGATGACTACGGCGCGGACCTCGCGGTCCTTGCTCTTGCTCTTCTCCAGGATAAAGTCTTTGAAGTGCTCGGCATTGGCAAAAGAGAACGACGCATCGACCCGCAGCACAAGCAGCCCGGCGATGGTATGTGCTTCGCTAAACCGCTCAATGTCCCGGTAGGCTCGGGTGCCCGGCACATGCCCCAGCTCCACCATGTTGGGGCGGCTGATGCGGTAAAGCACGTCGAGCACGGTGGCCACGATGCCCAGCAGGATGCCTTCCTGGATGCCGAGCAGCAGCACACAGGCCGCAGTGAACAGTGCAATGTAGCCGTCGCGGCGGCTGGTTTGGAGCAGGTCGTAAAGCTCTCCAATATCGATCAAGCTAAACCCTGCCACCAGAATGATGGCCGCGAGCACCGGCATCGGCAAGTAGTAAAACAAGGGCGTCAGAAAGAGCAGCGTCAGCGCGATTACCCCTGCGGCTACGAGGTTGGCGGCAGGCGTACGCCCCCCCGACTGCTCATTGACGGCCGTGCGCGAGAAGCTCCCGCCTACCGGCGGGCTCCGGAAGAAGCTGCCGGCGATGTTCGCCACGCCGGTGGAGATGAGGATCTGGTTCGGGTCGACGGTGTAGCCGTGCCGTGCGGCGAAGATGCGTCCGATTGAGACGTTCTTCATAAACTGAACCAGCGACAGGGCGAGAGCGGCCGACAGCAGGCCTTGCATATCGCTCAGGCTCAGCGCAGGCACCTCAGGCCGTGGCAGGCCTACGGGGATGTCGCCAATCACCCGCACGCCCAACTCCTCCAGCGTGAACAGCCAGCCGGCCAGCGTGCCGAGCGCGACCACCACAAGGGCCGGGGGAAGCACCGGCTTAACGTACGGGAGCGCTACGAGGAGCACCACGCTTCCCGCACCAATGGCCAGCGACAGGACGTGGATGTCTCCGAGCCGCTGGGCGGCCTCATACAACAGCGTGTACACGAACTGCGTCTGAGACAGGTCGATGCCCAGAAGCTCATCGAACTGGCTAAACCCGATGATAATAGCCGCGCCAAAGGTAAGGCCCGCAATCACCGGGCGGGAAAGCAAGCTGGCTACAAAGCCCAGCCGGCCCAGGCCCATACCCAACTGAATGGCCCCCACCATGAGCGTCAGCAGGATGGCCAGGGTGATGTACTCGGCGGTCCCTGCCTGGGCAATAGCCCCAATCCCTGCGGCCACAACAACCATTTCCACCGCGCTGGAGCCGATGGACATGTGCCGCGACCGGGCAAAGAAGACGTAGGCCAGCAGGGGTACCAAGGCCGCGTACAGCCCGTAGATTGGAGGCAGGCCGCCAATGACGGCGTGGGCCATGCCCTGGGGGATGAGCATGACCCCCACGGTAAACCCCGCGATGAGGTCGCCCTGTGCATCAGACGTATCGTAGGTAGCAGCCCATGCAGGAACGATGGAGACCTTGGCGGTCCATTGCTGAAGGGCCTCAAGCATCAGTGGGAAGATTAGGTGGGTGAAGGCGTTGTGACGGATCATGCACAGACACCCGCTGCTCGCGTTCCGGTTGCCGTGCGGCGGCGTACGTTCATGCCTTCTTCCTGCCCTTCCTCGTTTACCCTGCCATGCCCAGCACACGCCCCTTGAACCGGGGTGCGAAGCCCGAATCCTTTGGCAGAACCGCGCACATGGCAAGCGCGCCCTACGCCTTCCGTCCAACGAGCACCACGGTAGACTGCGGGCCCATCCGGTAGGAGGAGATCCCGTCGAGGCGCTCCTCGTTGCCCTCAGTAAAGAGATCCGCTGGCGCTTCATGCCGGGTGTCGATGGCCCGGTGCCAGGTGTGGCCGTCCGGCGGGGTGGGTACGGCGAAGTTGACCGTACGGCCGGAGGCGTTGAAGAGTAGCAGCAGCGCGGCGCCGTCGTCGTCCTCCACTTGCAGCCCAAGCGCTCGCGCCGACGAAGCATCCCAGCGCGGCGTTTGGCCGTGGGGGCCGAGCCACCGCACTTCATCGTCTCGGTAAAACGCCATCCGGCAGAGGACGGGGTGCCGCTTGCGGAACGCGATGACCTCCTTTGTGAAGCGGTGGATGTCCGCGTGCGCATCGAGGCGATCCCACAGCGTCCACCCGAGGTCATTGTCCTGGCAGTAGGCGTTGTTGTTACCCTGCTGCGTGCGCCGAAACTCGTCGCCGTGGAGAAGCATCGGTACGCCACGTGAGAGAAAGAGCGTGGCCAGGAAGTTCTTGACTTGCCGGGTGCGCGCGGCCTGGATGGACGGGTCGTCGGTGGGCCCTTCGATGCCGTAGTTGGCGCTGTAGTTGGCGTCTGTGCCGTCGCGGTTAAACTCCCCGTTGGCCTCGTTGTGCTTGCGCTCGTAGCTGACGAGGTCGTTGAGCGTAAAGCCGTCGTGGCACGTCACAAAGTTGATGCTGCTCTCCGGTCCTTTGCCAGAGCCTTCGTAGAGGTCGGCGCTGCCGGTGAGGCGCTGCGCGAAGGCCCCGAGCATGCCGTCGTCTCCGCGCCAGAAGCGGCGCACGTCGTCGCGGAAGCGGCCGTTCCACTCCGACCAGCGTTGCTCGTGAAACTGCCCGACCTGGTACGCCCCCGCCGCATCCCACGCTTCAGCAATCATCTTCACCTGGCTCAGCACGGGGTCCTGCGTAATCCGGTCCAGCAGCGGCGGGTCGGTGCGCACGTTGCCGTCTTCATCCCGCCCCAACACGGACGCCAGATCAAACCGGAAACCATCCACGTGCATCTCCACGACCCAGTGGCGGAGGGCGTCCAGAATGAGGTCATGGACCACCGGATGGTGCGTCTTCAGCGTGTTGCCCGTTCCGGTGAAGTCCCGGTAGCACTCCTGGTTCGCTTCCAGAAAGTAGTACAGCTTGTTATCCAGCCCCCGCCAGCTGAACGTGGGGCCGGTTTCGTTTCCTTCGGCCGTATGGTTGAACACCACGTCGAGCAGCACCTCGATGCCGGCCTCGTGGAAGGCGCTGACCATCTCCTTGAACTCGCGCACCTGCTCGCCCCGGTTTCCGGCGCTGGCGTAGGCCGCATTTGGCGCCAT
The DNA here is from genome assembly GCA_009908945.1 of Bacteroidota bacterium. Lineage (GTDB taxonomy): Bacteria > Bacteroidota > Rhodothermia > Rhodothermales > Salinibacteraceae > Tc-Br11-B2g6-7. Next base: position 23,467 of record JAAAOI010000035.1, on the reverse strand, counting down.
GAACGCGGCCGGGCTGTAACCCCAGAAGTTACGCAGCGCCTCACCGGTGAGCGGGTTGACCCGGGCGATCTCGTACTCGTTGAACTCGTGCACGGGCATCAGCTCCACGGCCGTTACCCCGAGCGCTTGCAGGTAGGGGATTTTCTCCGTCAGCCCGCGGTAGGTGCCGGGATGCTCCACGCCGGCGCTTGCGTGCACGGTAAAGCCGCGGACGTGCGTTTCGTAGATGATCGTCTCGGACCATGGATGCTGCAGCGGCCGGGTCGCCTCCCAGCCCGTGCGGCTGTCCAGCACCACACAGGAGGGCGTCACATGCGCGTTGTTCTCCCGCGACATCTCGTGCAGCGCGCCCTCACCCGCCGGGTCGTAGCCCCGGGCCTTGCCGAAATCCCAGCCGTCCAGGTGGGTGATGGCTGGTGCGTACGGGTCGATGAGCAAGCGGTACGGGTTGAACCGGTGGCCCTCCTCCGGCCGGTACGGCCCCTCCACGCGGTAGCCGTAGAGCTGCCCCTGCGGTACGTTCTTCACCCAGATATGCCAGATGTCGCCCGTGCGGTGTTTTTCGGGCGTCAGCTCCAACCGGTACGTGGGCGCCGCGTCGTCGACCGCGTCGTAAAACTCCAGCCACACGCCTGTGGCGTGGCGACTGAACAGGGCGAAGTTGACCCCGCCCCCCCGGCGGTAGACCCCGAGCGGGCGTGGAAGCCCGGAGGTGGTGGTGGGCACCTCGCTGGAAGTGGGTTCAGGAAGTGGGGGGTCCAGGGTTTGTTCAGCCATAGCGATCTCGATTGGTCGATGGGCCCGCTGCCACTTTTGGCCGCGCAGGAAATCCGGGAGCGGGCATCGGTCTTCTCACGCGTCTTGAACCTCAAGCATTCGTTCCCGCAGAGGCGCAGGTAGGACTGAGGGCACGAGGTTGCCGTCAGCCTCCTTGGCCTCGCGGGCCGCGTGATCTGCGCGCGGGGGGACCTTCGCCCGGGGCAGCTGCCCATCCAGCCAGTCGATAAAGTTTTTGTAGACCTGCTGCAGCTCCCAGATGATGCCGTCGGGACCGAGGGGCCACCATTCGTCTGGCGTGAAGTACGCCGACACCTCCGCCTCCGCGCCCTGCCGGCCGTACCACTGAATCAGATGCAGGTTATCGGACTGTGCCAGCCGGGCTGCGCGCTGCACCAGCGCAGGATCACCCGTTAGCAGCGCCTTCTGATGGGCTTGCATCATGAGCTGAAAAACCGACTGCTGCGCCTCATTGCCCAGGAAGAATTCGAGGCCGCCGGAGCCCGCCCAGGTACTGGCGAATGCCGGGAGCGGAAGCGGGTGGCTGCTATCGCCATGGCGCTCCACCGCCTCCCGCGGCGTCAGGAACGAGAGCCCGTGGCGCTTCCCTTCAGTGGGCAGATGCTCCAGGAAATCAAAGATGCCGCTCTCCGGCGGGTGGTGCTCCCCGAACGTCTCGAAGTCCCACCCGATCACGGCCACCTTGCCCGGCGCCGAGGCGATCCACTGGGCGTACTGATCAGCCGTCAGCGGCCAGCCGTCCCATTCCTTGTTGGAGAAGCGGTAGCCCACATCGTCGCTGAGATCGTAATGCCGCGTGAGCAGCTTCATCGCCCCCGGGCCGTGGTGGTACAGATGGGTCGGCTCGCGCCCCTGCATCACCCAGGGACGCCCATCCATAAACGCCGCCCGAAAGCCTGCCTGCTCCAGCGCGTGGTAGATGGTATCGGACATCATCAGCTCGGTCGTGTCCGCCACCTGTGGCCGTTTCCCGAAGATGCGCTCCAGCTCGTCCGCGGCGTAGCGCATGCGCTTGATGAAGGCCTGAATATCCCAGAGCAGCATAAAGCTGTGCGAGGGCTCCACGGCCACGAGCTCCACGGTGTCGTGCTGCACGAGGCGGCGGAAGCGCGCCAACAGCTCCTCGTCCCACGCCTGTGCCTGCTCGATGAACGAGAGCGAAAAGCCGATAGCCAGCGAGAGGCCCTCGTTTACGAGATGCTCGAACCGGTCGAGCGCCGGGTAATAACACGTACGCGCCACCTTGCGGAAGTAGCGCTCATTCATCTCCCCGTCGAAAAGTGCGTCGTCGAGGTCTTGCCTCGACAGGTCGCGCGTAAGCGGCGCAGCGGGCAGGCGCGGCCGGTGCGGCTGATGCACGACCGTGTAGATGACCACGTCCTGCACCGTTGGCGAGAGCCCGTGCGTCTTTGTGGCGGCATCGTAGGCCACCAGGTGCCGGTCCTCGGCAGCAAACGCGAGCTTGTCCAGCAACACCTCCACGACGCGATCCCACGTGAAGTCCTCCGCGTAGGAGCGGGCAAACGTGCGGATCGTCTCCGCGCGCTGTGGCTCGTGCCGAAGCCGCAGCAGGTGGGACGCAATCTCCTCCGGCCGGTCGGTGTCCAGCATGATGGCGTTGCGGCCATCCAGCACGTATTCCTCGCCACTGGGCCCTGTGAACGCCACGCCGCCGGCTGCCATCGCCTCCAGCCCTACCAGTCCAAAGGGCTCGTGGCCGGAGTTGGCCAGCACGGCATCGGCGGCGGCGTAGAAGGCGCGCAGCATCTCCTGCGTCATGAAGAAGCGCAGGTTGTAGACGTCTGCGCGCGGCGCGGCGCGGAGCAGCGCAAGGAGTTCGGGCCAGGTCGCCGGCGACCCCTCGACCTCTGCAATCGACAGCCCTCGCTCATGGGCCAGGTGCAGCACTTCGTGCCCGTGCGCCTCCATCCCCCCGACGATGGGAAAGGCTATCGGGCATCCCCGGTCCTTCAGTAGCGCCGCTGCTTCGACGGCCATCCGCCAGCGCTTGGCCGGATCGAAGCGGCCGACCTTGAAGAGCATCAGCGCGTTTTCCTCCGGTGCCATCGCCCTGCGCAACGCCCGGGTGCGGTCTGCGGGCAGCGGCTCCAGCAGGTGCTCGGGAACGCCGTTGTGGATGACCAGCGGATTGACCCCGAGTGGCCACATGAGGTGCTTCATGTAGCGGCTCACGGTGGTGATCTGCGCGGCTTCTTGTAAGCGCTTCCAATCCACACGATGGAAGGACATCGTGTTGTTGGCATTCCAGAAGATGAGGCACTGCCGATCCAGCCCCGCCGCGCGCAGCAGGTCGTACAGACGGATCACCGTATCCACGGTATGCCACTCCTCCGCCAGGAGGACCGGCAGGCGCCCCTCCGCCAGCGATGGCCGGATGACGTGCTCCAGCAGATGCTCGGGAAGCGTCGCGTTCCACTCCCGGAGCTTGCCCTCCTCGCCATCATAGACCCCATGAGGATGGTGAGCGCTGATCCACTGACACCACCGATGGTAAATGAGCCGCCCGTCCATCAGCCGCTCCTCCCCGGGGGCCTCTGGGTCCCCAACAAAAAACAATCGTGTGTCGAAGCCGCGGCCGGCCAGCGTACGTGCCAGATGCCCGACCCGGACGCCAAGCCCGCCCGCCTGCGCGTACGGATCCGGCCCCTCGAACGACACCAGCGTGAATGTTGCGGTTCGCGGTGTGAGTGGCATAGCGACCTCCCGGATAGATAAGACAACGAGCCGAACGAAAATAGGCGTGCTTGGGGTAGCGGCCGCACTGGGGCTACCGGCGCCTCGACGCCCAGAAGGGTCTCAGCGACCTCCGCGATTAGGGGTAGATGTACATGCCTGGCTTCCTGTAACGGGGGCTGTTTCGCCAGGGCCCTTCTTGGCACCTACCAGTAAGGTACGAACGCATCATCCAGACTGTCGTGAGGCAAGGCCTCCCCTGCGCTGTACGTCTATCCCTTGCAGCGGGTAGTGGAAGAACGGCCACGGTGAGTGTAGAAAAAACCTACGTGATTACAGGGTGTAGGGGGCGTACCCCGCGCCTGTCGCTCCGCGGCCGTCTGAGGTGAGCGCAGCGTAGGTGCGCGGCTGCATCCGTGGCGCCGCACGAGCTGCCCATCCTATCCACCAGCACCAGCCCACGGCCTCGGGTATTGCGCCACACGCCCGTCCCCACACCACCACAGGCCAGCGCTTCAGCTTTGCCGGCCACCTGCTGGCCGGGTGAACCTTCCATCAAATCCCACTACGCCAATCAACAAGGGCCTGTGCGGCGGCCCTCGAGGTTAGCGCCCCAGCTTTTCTTCCAGTAGCTGGTCCAGGGCTTCCGTCGTGGCCTCATCCACCACGTTGAGCGACCGACACCCCGTCAATTGCTCGATGAGGCTACGGCCGGCGTCGGTGTTGGTAGCCGGACCACAAACGAAGTCAGGGTTCAGGTCGGCGGTCTCGAGGATCCCGCGCACGGCGTACGGGTCGCTGGCAACCAGGGCTACGCAGCGCACCCTGTCGTGAATGGCGCCAATGGCCGTCATGCCGTTGTATGCCTCCAGTGGCGACGCGCCAATCTCGATGACCGCGACATCCGCCGTCTCGGTCGCCATGCGCGCCAACAGCGTGCGCAGGTGCTGCGTGTACACGTCTGGGGGGCACACGGTAGACGGGAGCCCGGCGTCTACAAAGTCGAAGATCACATCTGCACCGGCATCGCTCATGGCCTGCACGTCGCGATACCGCCCGGCGCCGGTGAGCTTGGCCCCCAGGACGCGGTTGCCCAGACGCTTCAACCGGTGGACGATGGTCTTGGCCACGGTTGTTTTGCCCATGGACATGGACGTGCCCGTGACCAGTACCACCGGGAGTTGAAACGGCGCGGTGGGAACGTCGGGAATGCATTGTGCCATGGTCGCTTTGGACCCGTCGATATGGACGTGCCCTTCGTAGGCCACCTCCAAAAAATCGGGCAGGAACGGCGCCTGGGAGCTGAGCTTCCCCATAAGCCCTGCACTGGTGAGCAGGTGCATGCGGCCATCTGCTGCTGCGAGGCGCCAGCTGCCGGTGCCCGAAAGGGTAGCGCGCCGCGCGCCCAGGGCGCCGATGAAGCGGTGCCCCTGCATCACCGGCCGCATGCGGCCCGTGGGCAACTCCAGTTCGTCATGGCCGGTCGGCGGCTGATCTATCACACACGCCACGTAATCGCCCGTGGCCCATGCGGCGCGCGGCTCGGCTGAGACGGTGAACGGCGTGGTGGCCAGTGGAGCGATGCGCGTAAGTGAGGGGAGCAGGTATGCGGAGGCCATGAGGGGGTAGGCGGACGGTTAGCAAGAGTACGACCGTAATCAGAGGGACCCAGGGGTGGCGCCATGGGCCTGTTCGGCATCAAGAGGTGCTCTCAGGCCCAGACGCGGCGGGCGCTGATACGGGATCGGCCATCAGGAGCAGCGCCAGCACCGCGGTGCGCTCCACCAGCCGATCGATGTTCACATGTTCGTGGGCGGCATGGGCCCCGTCCCCCACAGGCCCGAGGCCGTCGAGGGTGGCCGAGAAGAGGCTGGTCTCGTTGCCATCGGAGGCGCCGCCCGCACGGCCTTCCCCGAGCGAGAGGCCCAACTCTTCGCCGGCCTGCTGGGCCAGGTGCCAGAGCGCGCGGTTACGCGGGGTACGCTCCAGCGGCGGCCGGCCAAAGTGGCCCTTCACGGTAAGCACCACGTTGGGGGTGGCGGGCTCAAGGGCGTAGATGGACTGCTCCACTTCTTTCGCATCTTTCATGGTACGCACCCGCACATCTACCTCTGCCCGGCTGCGCGGCGCTACCACGTTGGGGCGCTGGCCGCCCTCGATGGTGCCCACGTTGACCGTGATGCCCCGTGCGGGGTCGTTCAGTTCGTGCAGGTGCTGCACCACGTGCGAGAGCTCCACGATCGCGCTTGCGCCCCCCTCCGGATCGAGCCCGGCGTGGGACGCACGGCCCTGCACCTCGATGGTGAAGCGGCCTACGCCCTTCCGGGCCGTCTTCAGCAAGCCCTCCGGCCCAAGGGATGGCTCCAGCACGAAGGTGCGCGCGACAGCCCGCGCGAGGCGCCGGATGCGAGGCCGGGACTCCACGCTGCCGACCTCCTCATCGGAGTTCAAAAAGATGACCGGTTGCAACGGAGGCGTCAGCGCGAGGTCCTGAAGCGCCTGCAAGGCAAACACCATCTGTACGATACCGCCTTTCATGTCGAACACCCCGGGCCCGTAGAGGCACCCGTTTCGCTGCTCCACCGGCATCTCCTCCAGCGTGCCCAGCGGCCACACGGTGTCTACGTGCCCCAGCATCAGCTGGGCCGGCTTTCCGGCGGGTTCCCCCACGGGACGCGCGAAGAGTTGCCCCCCGGAGGTCTTCCCCGGCAGGCGTAAAAAGCGGTAGCCGAGCGGCTCCAGCGCCTCCATAATGAGCGTAAATACCGGCGCCTGCGCCTCCGGCACGTCGGAGGGGGACTCCGCCTCGGCCAGCGTCCGGAGCAGCGCCACGAGGTCGGCGCGGCGCTCCTGTAGCGTCCTCAATACGTCCTCCGCACAGGCTACATCCATAGGCAGCATTTTCGGAAAGGAAGTCGGCTATGACGAAAAGTGGGCGGGAAACGGAAACGCCTGCGTGTCGCGAATGCTGGCGTACCGTCCGGGGTGCAGGTAGGCCAAGAGCGGCGCGTTGTAGAGCAGCTGCTGGTCTTCCTGGTCGGAGGTCCGCAGGGCGTCCTCGTGCACATGCGCCGCCACAATACGCCCGATGATAAGGCTTTGGTCGCCAAAATCGTCGAGGACCCGGTCGAGTTCGCACGCAAGCATCAGGTAGGCGTCGGCGAGGAAAACGCCATCCACGGCGGTTGCGGGCGTTGTGGGCAACTGGTCCAGTACCGGCTTCTCGTTGCCCGAGCCGGACTCCCGGGGCGAGGCCGAGAGGCTGGCCACCGTTACCTGATCAGGCCATGGATAACTCACCGTAAAGCTACCGGCCGCCTTGGCGTTGTGGTAGGTGCCGTGCGCTGGGGTGCAGATAAACCCGAAGTAGTTGGCCCACCCCAGTGGCATAGCCATATGCTTGGGCGCCAGATTGTAGCCGTCGCCTTCTGGGGTACCCACCACGATTAGCGGGGCCACAACGAAGACGCGCTCCCAGAGGGCTTTGTCGATGTCGAGCGATACCATGCGATCCGTGTCCATACAGGGTTCCTCGGTTCGTCTGTGTAAATCGCGTCCGCGAGCCTTGGCAGTATAGGGATGCGCCCACAGGCATGCCGTGAGGAAGCCGCACCTCTGCCGTGTGGTGCCTGCCCTTACGTGGGGAAGGTAGACCGCCCCCTGATGCCAGGGCGCCGATGGGTTCCGCATGTAGCCAAAAGCCCTACGCCATCTGCAGGGGTTCTACCACACGCGGCAGGTCCCGTAGATGATGCCAAACATCGTACTACGCCATAAGCTGTGCGGGGCAGTAACGTCCGATGGACCTCTCTGCTTTACCGAAGGGGCTTAGGGCAGGGGTTGGCCGACCTTCCACCGGAAGAGCGACCTTCCACCGGAAGAGCGACCTTCCACCGGAAGAGCGATGGGCACCCGTTCCACCATTTCCTCTCTCACCTACACCCACACCATTATGTCTATAGCCAAAACCGTCGAACTCTCTGCTGAAGGCGATACGCTCGAGCATGCCACCGAAAACCTCGTCCGGCAGGCGAGCCAAACGATCGATAATATCGCGGAGGTCTATGTGCACGACTATCGGGCCCGCGTAGAGAATGGGCAGATTCAGGTGTACCGCGTCCGTGGCAAGGTTACGTTCATTCTCGAGGACAAAGCGTGAGGCGGACGCATCGTAGCAGAAGGCACGGCGGGAGGCACTGGTTGCCTCACCGCCGTGCGTGCATCAAGACATCCGGCGGCGCAGGGGTTGCCCGTGGCCCGCGTTTTGAGGCACCCCCTACCCAAAACTGCCCCCCTACTCACCCATCGCAGACGCATGACACACGTTCAAGAGCTTGCACAGTTTGTAGAGAACGCGCGCTACGATGCGTGCTCTTCTGCTGCGCGTCAGCAGTTGAAGGTACGCGTGTTGGATTCGCTGGGCTGTGCGATCGGCGCACTTGCGGGCGAACCCATCCCCCTGCTCCGTGCACAACTTGACGATTTTGGTGGCGCGGAGCTGGCCACCCTTATCGGCGGCGGCCGTACGGCTCCAGATCGTGCTGCGCTCTTCAACTCGGCGCTCGTGCGATACCTTGATTACAACGACAGCTATCTGGCAAAGGGTGAGACGTGCCACCCGAGTGATAACCTCGGCTCGGTAATGGCTGCCGTGGAATACCGTGGGGGCTCCGGGCGCGATTTGCTTGAGGCTCTCGCGGTAGCGTATCAGGTGCAATGCCGCCTCAGTGATGAAGCCCCGGTACGGGCCAAGGGCTTTGATCACACGGTTCAGGGCCAGTACGCAGCGGCTTCCGGCGTGGCCAAAGCTCTGGGGTTGGATGCTAAGCGCACGGCACATGCGATCGCGATTAGCGGGACGGCGCACAATGCGCTGCGGGTTACCCGAACGGGCGAGCTTACGCACTGGAAGGGCCTGGCCTATCCAGAAACTGGCTTCACGGCCACCCACGCCGCCTTCCTGGCCATGCGGGGCATTACCGGCCCTCCCGAGGTATTCGAAGGCAACAAGGGCTTCATGCATGCGATCGCGGGCCCGTTTGAGATTGACTGGGCCCACGAAGACCTCGAGCGCGTCACGCACACCATCATCAAAAAATACAACGCCGAGATCCACTCGCAGGCTACGCTCGAAGGTGCGCTGGAGCTAAAACGCACCCATGATATCGACCCGCATCGTATCGACGCCATTGAAGTCGATACCTTCGACGTGGCCTTTCACATTATCGGGGGAGGAGAAGAAGGCGACAAAACGACGGTCCGGCGCAAAGAGGAAGCCGACCATAGCCTGCACTACATGACGGCGGTGGCGCTCTTGGACGACCAGGTGCTGCCCGCGCAGTACGCTCAGGACCGTATCGAATCGGACGACGTGCAGTCGCTTCTGCGCAAGGTGACGGTGACGGAAAACCCAGCCTACAGCGCCCGCTTCCCCGACCACATGATGTCTGACCTGCGCATTCACGTCGGCGGCGATGTCTACGAGACGCAAAAAGAAGCCTACGAAGGGTTCCACACGCGCCCGATGACGTGGGACACCGTATCGGAGAAGTTTACCCGGCTGGCGGAGCCGTTCACGGATGCCGCACTACGCACCGCCCTTATCTCTGCTGTAGACGACCTTGAGTCGATTCCGGCAAGCGACCTCTTCAGCCTGCTGCGTCGGATCCGAGCGTCTTGAGGCTACCTGTATCGACGCCGCAGGCTGTACGCAGGCTGTACCATAGCTCATCTGTATACCACCACTGACCTTCCCTCAACCATGGCTGACCCCGCTGTGACCGGCGATCCGCGCCGCGCTTTCCAGTTTATCGAAACGAATGACCGGGGCGAAAAGCCCCGCACGGTAGGCGTCACGGAAATTCGCGGGCCCTACTATACGCCCATGGGTACGAACTACCTCGCAGACGTCCTCTCGACCATGGGCCACTACGTTGACAGCCTCAAGTTTGCCGGAGGCTCGTTCAGCCTGATGCCCGAAGCGGAGGTCCGTGCGCTGCTCGAGCTTGCCCACGAGCACGAGGTGCTTGTGTCAACCGGCGGGTTCATGGAGTACGTGCTCACGCAGGGCCGCGAGGCCGTTTCTCAGTACGTGGACGAGTGTGCCCGACTTGGCTTCGACATCATCGAGATTTCGGCGGGGTTCATCACCCTGCCCACAGACGATTGGCTGCGCCTTATTGACCTGGTGCAGGAACGGGGCGTGAAAGCCAAGCCGGAGGTCGGGATCCAGCATGGGGCCGGCGGCGGAGCCACCACCACCGAGGAACTGGAGCAAATTGGCCAGCAGGACCCCGCCCAGGCCATTGCACAGGCGCGCCGTTTCATCGAGGCTGGTGTGCACCAGATCATGATTGAGAGCGAGGGCATCACAGAGAACGTACCGGAGATGCGGACGGAGATCCCCGCGCGCTTTATTGACGAACTGGGTTTGGAGCACCTCATGTTTGAGGCGGCTGACCCCCACGTTTTTCCGTGGTACATCCAGAACTACGGGCCGGAAGTAAACCTCTTCGTTGACCACAGCCAGATTGTACAACTCGAGTGCTTACGCAGTGGCATCTGGGGCCCGCATGATCTTTTCGGGCGTGTACACACGTTCAAGGGATAGCTGCGCCGCCGCCTTCGATGCCAGCAACGGGGCATCATACAACAGCGCCACACGCCCTGCAGGCCCCCGGCAACCTTGCCCGGCAACCGGGCGAAATGATCGGCACTACTGCGGAGGGCAACGTGCCTGGCCCCCTGGCCCGCGAAGCACACGGCCAGATGCAGACCGACCACGGTCGCGGCAAGGGTACGGATGCCCCGCCGCCGTGCACGCAGAAGTGCACCTGCGCCCCTCCTGCCCCCGCCCCTATCCCTCCGCCGTTCACCTGCCTTCCGATGCCCATGACCGAGCCTGAAATGACTAAACCTGCGATGACCAAACCTGACGCGCCAAGCACGGCTCCGATCAACCTTGACATTGCCGAGCAATTTCAGGAAGCGGCCGACTTGCTGGAAGCACAGGACGCAAGCCCGTTTCGCGTGCGGGCGTACCGGCAGGGGGCGTCGACCCTAACGGGCCTCGACCGCTCTGTGGAGGACCTCTATGCGGCCGAGGGGCGCGAGGGCCTGGTCGATCTCCCAAGCATCGGGGCCTCTCTTGCCAACGCGATCGTCGAAGTGCTGGAAACCGGGCGCTGGCGCTACGGAGAGCGCCTCCGCGGCGCCGTCACGCCGGAGCGGGTCTTTCGGCAGCTGCCCGGCATTGGCCCGACCCTCGCCGAGCGGATCCATGATACCCTTGGCGTTGAGACGCTCGAGGCCCTGGAGCAGGCCGCCCACGACGGGCGCCTGGCCGACGTCGAGGGCATCGGGGCGCGGCGGCTGCAGGGCCTCCGCGATGCCCTTGCGGCCCGGTTGCGCCAGCGCGCCTCCGGCACCGCGACCGTACCGGTGAGCGAATTGCTTGATGTCGACCGTGAGTACCGGCGCAAGGCTGCAGCAGGCACCCTGCGTACCATCGCCCCCCGGCGGTTCAACCCTGCCAACGACGCGTGGCTACCCATTCTGCATACCGAGCGCGAGGACCGGCATTACACGGCCCTGTACTCCAATACCGCCCGTGCCCACGCGCTCGATCGCACGAACGATTGGGTCGTGATCTACCGAGAAGATTCCGATCAGGCCCAGTGGACGGTGGTCACCGAAACGTCCGGCCCCCTCGAAGGCAAGCGCGTCGTACGTGGGCGAGAAGCGGCGTGCCTGCGCCATTACCAAGACCCATCCGAGGCATCTACGGCACAGGAGTAGCGCTTCCTCACGAAGGGACAGCCCGTTTGGGCCGTTACCTCCCCCGCTCGGGCTCATACCGTTTTTTAAGCAGGGGACACCGCATACCGCAGCAGGTTGACAACTATATCTGCTTCGACGAAACCACGGCCGTTACCCCGCTCAAATGCGCTGCGGAGGAGGGCCTGCCAGAAACCTTCCCCTGTGGCGTACAGCTCTCGGGAGCCGGTGGGTCGAGGAGCACCCAACGGCCCCCTATATGCAGCCCCAGACGGCACGCTCTGAAACGTTCATAGAGAACGTGTAGCCTCCTCCATCTTGTTACCAAAGTATGCAAACAATTATGGCTACCTGTGAAGTGTGCGGCAACGACTACGACAAAGCCTTTAAGGTGCTCATGCAGGGCGAGCGCCATCTGTTCGATAGCTTTGAGTCTGCCCTTCAGGCGCTCGCGCCCCGATGTGCGCACTGCAACACGCGTATCGTTGGTCATGGTGTCGAGGACGACGGCCATTATTTTTGCTGCGCCCACTGCGCCGAGCAAAAAGGGGTAACGGAACTCAAAGACCGGGTTCACGAAGGCGCAGCGATAGAGACGTGACCTCAGCACACACGCTGACCGGCAGGTGGGGCGGTACCTTCGCAGTTACGGTCGCTGCTTGCCGTCGTTGCCTTCAAGAACGCATGGGCACAGGCCAGTCGTGTGCGTCGTTGGCGTGGCCACGGCCGATAGCCACTACCGGTTTACAGCGCTCCATCTCTTCCCTGCACCTGGGTTCTCTCGGGCGGCCCCCGGGATGGACGAGCACCACCGCGTCGCTACAGTGGTTACCGGGCCCGATGATGACGATCAAGGCCTGTGCTGGCGGAAGGATCCTTTTACGCTGTGTGCGTTAGCACGGGAGGACCATCGCTACAGCACGCGATTCGTGTAGATACCACCTGCGTCCTCCCCTACCCTTCTGCCCTTCGCCTTCTCTTGTCCAACGCCCCACACACGAAAACAGCAGCGGGAGGGGCCGAGGCCCTGCTACCTGACGAACCCTGGGCAGCCTCCGCAGCAGATGTGCTTGGCGTGCTTAACACCGCCCGCGAGGGGTTACCCTCGGACGAGGCCAAGCGTCGCCTCGACCGGTACGGCCCCAACCGCTTGCAAGAGATCGAACGCCGCAGCATCTGGGCTATCCTTGGGGAGCAGCTTGCGAGCCTGATCATGCTGCTGCTCATTGCCGCTATGGTCGTCTCCTTCTTCATGGGGGAGTTCGTCGATGGCGTTGCCATCACAGCCGTCATCGTCATCAACACCGCCATCGGCTTCTTTACCGAGTGGAAGGCGGTCCGCTCGATGGAGGCGCTTCGGGAGATGGGGAAGGTGACGGTGCGCGTGCGGCGTGGGGGTAAGGAGCAGCGCTTGTCGGCAGAAGCCTTAGTGCCAGGCGATGTGGTGGTGCTTGGCGAGGGCGACATGGTGCCGGCCGACCTGCGGCTCATCGCGGCCGACACCCTGGAGATCGACGAGTCTGCGCTGACGGGCGAGTCGGTGCCGGTGCCGAAGACCACGGAGCGTGTGGCCGCCGACGCGGAGCTGGCCGACCGCGCGGGCATGGCCTACCGAGGAACGGCCGTTACGCGTGGGAGCGGGGCAGCCGTGGTGATAGCCACCGGTATGGAAACAGAGCTGGGCGCCATCTCGGAGATGGTCGAGCAGGCCGGGGAAGGCGACACGCCGCTGGAAAAGAAACTTGACCGGCTGGGACGCAACCTCGTGTGGCTGACGCTGGCCGTAAGTGCAGCCGTCATCGCCAGCGGCGTGCTGGCCGGACGCGACCTGTATTTGATGCTACAGACGGGCATCGCACTGGCCATAGCCGCCATCCCGGAAGGGCTGCCCATCGTGGCGACCGTCGCGCTTTCAGCTGGCATGTGGCGGATGCTCCAGCGCAATGCCCTCATCCGCCGCCTCTCGTCCGTGGAGACGCTTGGCGCTACCACGCTTATCTGCACGGACAAAACGGGTACGCTCACCGAAAACCGTATGACGGCGCGCACGCTTGCGCTCCCGAGCGGACACGTTGAGATGCCGACTGAGGACCGCGACGCCTTCATGCTCGACGGCGAAGCCACTGAGCCGGATACGCACGAGGCGCTACGGCAGGCGATAGAAGTAGCCGTGCTGTGCAACGACGCCCGCCTGGGCGATGAGGAAAACGACGAGCAGGGCGACCCGATGGAGGTGGCGCTGCTTGACCTCGGACGCCGTGCAGGCTGGACCAAGGAAGCCCTGGAAGCACAGCGTCCGCGTGTGCGCGTGGAGGCCTTCGACAGTGACACCAAGATGATGGCCACATACCACAAAGCCGACGACGACCTCTTGGTGGCCGTCAAGGGCGCACCGGAAGCGGTGCTGGAAGCCTCTACCCATCTGCTGGGCCCTGAGGGGCCCGAGGAGTTGAATGACGAGACGCGCCAACGCTGGGCAGAGCAGAACGAGGCGCTCGCCGGCGATGGCCTGCGCGTGCTGGCTCTCGCCCGTAAGACGGCCACCACCGCGCAGGACGACCCGTACCAAGACCTGTGCTTTCTTGGGCACGTAGGCCTCCTGGACCCCCCGCGCGAGGATGTGCGGGAGGTCATCGCACGATGCAAACGCGCGGGGATCCGGGTGGTGATGGTTACCGGCGACCACCCAGGCACCGCCGTGAATGTGGGCCGGGCTGTGGGGATCATCAGCGACGTGGGGCCGGAAGCCATCCGCGGAGCCGACTTCGCCGATCCCGACGAGGCCTCCGATGAACAGCGCCGCGACCTGCTGCGCGCCGATGTCTTCGCCCGCGTGACCCCCGAGCAAAAGCTTGACATCATCGACCTGCATCAGGAGAATGGGGAAATCGTTGCCATGACGGGCGACGGCGTCAACGACGCGCCTGCCTTGCGCAGTGCCGATATCGGGGTGGCCATGGGGGAGCGAGGAACCGAGGTGGCTCAGGAGGCGGCCGACATGGTGCTGCAGGATGATGAGTTCTCGACCATCGCCGCAGCCATCGAGCAGGGACGCGGTATCTTCGAGAATATCCGGAAGTTTGCGATCTACCTCCTGTCGGGCAACGTCGGCGAGATCCTTGCCGTGGGCGCCGCTGCTACAGCAGGCACGGCGCTGCCCTTGCTTCCCCTGCAAATCCTTTACATCAACATTTTGAACGACGTCTTCCCGGCACTCGCGCTGGGCCTGGGTAAAAGTGCGTCCCGCGTGATGGACGAGCCACCCCGCGACCCCGAGGAGGCGGTCATCACCCGCACAAACTGGTACGCCATCGGGGGATATGGCATCCTCATTGCGCTCACCGTTCTGGGGGTTTTCTTCTATGCGCTCTGGGGGCTGGGCCTCAGCGAGACCGAGGCCGTCACGATCTCCTTCCTCACCCTGTCAATTACCCGGCTGGTTCATGTGTTCAACATGCGTCGCCCAGATAGCGGGCTTGTGAATAATGAAATCTCGCGCAACCCGTACGTCTGGGGCGCCCTCGCGCTGTGCGTCGGCCTGCTTCTCGTGGCTGTGTACGTACCCTTTTTGGCGGATATCCTGCGCGTAACGGCTCCCAGCGTGGACGACTGGCTGCTCATCGTCGGGGGGAGCCTCGTGCCGCTCGTCGTGGGGCAGGCCTACCTTGCCGTGCGCGGGCACAGCCAGCACGAGCCAGCCGAAGGCGCGGTGGCGGAGCACCCATAACCATCAGCGCAATGGGGGGCGCCTGCTGCCCTGCATGCTGCCACAGCCCGTGCCCTCGACCGCTACTTCCTGTTTATTCTCCACCCTGCCAGCCGGTCGCTGGGGTTGCCCTGACGAGGGTGAAATCCAGGGAAGGGCACCCGGCACTGCGATTAGCGCGTCACAGGGGCGGTCGTTACATATGCAGCGGCCGGAGCGTTTGCCCAGGCCGTGTTGGCTTACGGTGTAGCCCCGTCTTCCGGCGCAAACCGAATGGCGAGGCCTCCGCCGGGCGCCAGGGGGATGCGCAGCTGAGCATCGGCTGTGACCGTGCGCGATTCGATGGCATAGGCCTCCGGGTTGGTGCGCCAGTCGGCGTCCTCCGCGTCACGGTAAACCGTTGCCGTGTAGGTGCGGCCGGCGTCGAGAAAGGCGAGCGCCACCGCGACGGTGCGGGGCTCTTCGTTTGTTACAGCGCCGAGGTACCAGTCGTCCGAATGCCGGTCCTGCCGCGCAATGGTGACATGCTCGCCGATGGCGCCTTCCAACACGCGCGTGTCCGCCCAATCAACGGGTACGTCTTTGATGAACTGGAGCGCATCAAGGTGCGGCGCATAGTGCTCGACGAGGTCGGCGGCCATGTGGAGCGGGCTGAAGAGGACGACGTAGAGGGCCAGTTGCCCCGCCAGCGTCGTGGGTACGCGGTTGTGCTCCTCATCGGCTGCTGCGATGTCGAAGATCCCCGGCGTAAAGTCCATCGGCCCGGCCAGCAGGCGTGTGAACACGAGGGTCGGGACATGGCCCGGCCCGTTGCCGCCCCCGCCCGGCGAGTTGAACTCCTGCCCGCGTGCGCCCTCGGTTGTCAGCAGGTTGGGATACGTCCGGCGGAGGCCCGTACTCTTGATCGGTTCGTGGATGTTCAGGCTGAGCTGGTGACGCGCAGCAGCCTCCAGCGTACGGCGGTAGTGGTTGACCATGTACTGCCCATAGTTCCACTCGCGCGCGGTGTCGCCGGGGGCCACGCCCGGCCCCTGGGTGCGGGGAAAGTTCATGCCCCACTGCACGTAGCCCGTCTTCACGGAGGTCACGCCAAGCTCTGCCATGAGCGCATACGCCGAATCCATCTGCGCCGCGTAGCCGGGCACGTTGCCGGCGGTTTCGTGGTGGCCGATGAGGCGCGTCCCACGCTCGCGGGCATAGGCGGCCACTGCTTCAAGATCAAACGCCGCTATCGGGTCGGTAAAAGAAAAGCTGCGACCGTCGCCCAGCCAGTCGGCGTCCCAGCCCACGTTCCACCCCTCCACCAGCACCCCGTCAAAGTCGTGGGCTGCGGCAAAATCGATGTAGCGCTGCGCCCGCTCGGTGGTGGCCCCCAGGCGCGGGCCGGGCCACCAGGTACGCTCGCCCAGGTGCATCCCCCACCAGATGCCCACGTACTTACCAGGCTGCACCCAGGATACATCCCCGAGCGTGTTGGGCTCGTTCAGGTTGAGGACGGTGTAGTTCGTCACGAGGGCGCCAGGCGTATCGCCGATGAGCAGCACGCGCCAGGGCGACTGCGCCGGCGCCTCGGCGTAGACGCGCACCCCGGTAGCCCACGGCGCGAGGTCTGCCTCATAGGCGAGCGGCCCCGATCGCCGGAGCGACATGGCTGCGTAATCGACCAGGGCGGCCTCGTGAACGGCCACAAACGGCCCCTCGGCGAAGGCCAGGGTGAAGGGCGTGTGCAGCACGGAGCCTGCTTGCGAGAGCGGTGTGTTCTCGTAGAGGTACTCGTAGCGGTTCCATTCGTAGGCCCGGATCCACCACGCCTCCGCGTCACGGGCAAACCGGAACCCCGTCCGCTCGTCCATGATCTCGAAGGACGCCAGCCCGTCCTGCGCCGGCCACTCGTACCGGAAGCCCACGCCGTCGTCGAACACGCGCACCCGCAGGTCCATCCGGCGCTCATCCTCAGCCAGCGCCAGGTGAAGCTCCCGGTGATGGTCACGGATCGTCTCCACCTCGCCCCATGGCTGCGTCCACGTTTCGTCATGCGAGCGCGCCGCCGCCTGGACGAGGCGGACGTCGGTGCCGAGCGTATCGCCCGTCGATAGCACCACCCCCAGCGGCGAGGCTTCCACCAGCAGTTCGCCATCGTGCGTGACCGCATAGGTGAGCGGCCCTTCCGTCGTTACCGTCACCTGGATCCGGCCGTTGGGCGAGGCCACTGTTTCCGTCTGGCCAACGGCTGGGGTAGCCGCTATGCCCAGCACCAGGGTGAGGATAAGAACGCGGCAGAAGCAGTGCATGGGCCGTTGGGTGTGGGTGAGCAGAAGCAGCCGTGCCGTGCTGCGGTACGTGTGGCATCCATCAAGGTAGCACCCGTGCCCACCACATGCGACCCCGGCGAGCCAGCGCGTGCACATCGGATTTCCTTGTGCCTCATCCTTCTGACCAGGCCCTCGAGTAAAAAACCTCCACGAACAGGCCTCGCTCAGCCCGCTGCCGTTGTTGAGGTCACGAAACCAGAGGCCTTGGCATAAGCGCCCGTCGAACTCCGGTCCTTCCATGCGGTTTAGGTGAAGGCCCGGTGGCATTCCCACATCGCTCATTAAGCCCCGCCCCCACCGTATGCCTGTTACCACCACCGTCCGTATTCAGCTCCGGTCCAGCCTCGCCAGACGCGTCGGGCGGCCCGTGGTGATGGTGGACGTAGCGCAGGAGGCCACGGCCCACGCCATCCGGGCAGCCGTTGCGGCGGCGTACCCCGACGCTGCGGGCGTGATCAAGAGCGCCTTGCTGGTTGCGGGCGACCGCATTCTGGGCGCGGAGGAGCAGCCGCTGGCTGAAGCCTCGGCGCCCCCCACCCTTACGCTTATTCCACCCGTTTCAGGAGGATAGTACGATGTCGACCCCACCCCAAGAGCAGACGACCACGGCCCCAGACACGACGCGGAGCACCGCCGCACGGAGCCTCACGGTGAACACCTTCACCAATGGCGTGCTCGACCCGGAGCGCCCGATGCTGGGCCCGGTGCGGGATGGCGGGACGATCATCGCTAACACGGCGCCCGGCTGCTGGGGCCCGATGATTACGCCGCGCCTCCACGGCGGGCACGAGGTGACCGAGCCGGTGTACGTGGAAGGCGCCGCGCCGGGCGACGCGCTCGCGCTGCGGATCCGCGACATCACGGTGACCTCCGTCGCCACCGCCTCCGGACACGACGCATTTGTGGAGGGCTACTACAACGGCGATCCCTACGTGGCCAAGCGCAACCCGAAGACGGGCGAGCTCCGGCCCGAGACGAAGGTGGAGGGCGTAGGCCAGGACGCCGTGCGCGACGTATCCACCGGCGACCCCATCACGCCCTTTCGGATGACGAACGGCTACACGGCGGTCTTCGATGAAGCCCGGGGCGTAGGTGTAACGGTGGACCGCGAGCGCGCGGAGGCCATCGGGCACGACGCTGAGAACTTCGCCGCGATGCCGGACAACGCCGCGCAGCACTCGATCCTGACCTTCGCGCCACACGACCTTGTAGGCCTCCCGGTGCGCCTCCGGCCCTTCATGGGGCAGCTGGGCACTACGCCCGCTTGCGCCATCCCCGACTCCCACAACGCCGGCGACTTTGGCTCCGCCCTCATCGACGCGCCCCACGAATACGCCCTCACCGCCGAAGAACTCGCCGAGTGCCGTACCGATGGCCACCTCGATATCGACGCGGTGCGGGCCGGGACGATCCTCCTCTGCCCCGTGAAGGTGCCGGGCGGCGGCGTGTACCTCGGCGATATGCACGCGCTGCAGGGCGACGGCGAGATTGCCGGGCACACCATGGACGTCGCCGGCTCTGTGACGCTGGGCGTGGAGGTCGTGAAAGGCCGCGTGCTTGAGGGCCCCGTGCTATTTCCGCTGCCGGAGGACCTGCCGCCCGCTGCCACGCCCCTGACGCCGGACGAGCGGGCACGCGCGGAACGCCTGGCCCGAGCGCAGGGCCTGGAGGGCATCGAGGAGTCAGCGCCCATCTCCGTGGTGGGCACCGGCCCCGACCTGAACGCGGCCACCGAAAACGGCCTGGGACGGGCCGCCCGGTTGCTGGGCCTATCGGATCCCGAAGTGCGCAACCGCGCCACCATCACCGGCGCCATCGAAATCGGCCGCCACCCCGGCGTCATTCAGGTGACGTTCCTCGCCCCACGCCAACGTCTTGAAGCCGCCGGCCTCTGGCGCTTTGCGGCGGAGCAGTACGGGCTGTAGCGCGGCTGTCGCTGGCACGCGGGCGTGCACACCCCGTCACACCTCTTGCGCCCGGCGGCGGTAAATCAGAGCCAAGACCATCACCGACGACACCAGAACGAGCGTGACGGCGTTGGCCAGAATGATGGGTAGATCCTCGATGAGGAGCCCGTAAATAAGCCAGCAAAATACGCCCGAACAGACCATGCTGAGGGTCCCCAGCGAAAGGTCGTCGGCCGACTTCGCCTTCCACGTTTTGATCGCCTGTGGCAGGAAGGCCAGCGTGGTAAGCGTGGCAGCCAGCAAACCGATGGCTGTAATGTAGTCCATAGTAAGCGCGCCATGTGCGAAGATAAAGGGCCGGAACGGTACGCCCTCGCAAAGGATTCGGCGCCGCAGGCATGCGCGCGGACGGCCCACAGCGGTCGGGCGGCTCTCTTGCTGCATTACCGGCGCGGGCCAAAGGCTCGGCCGCCTCTTGACAACCCGGCCGGGCAAACGTGCGCGGATTTTCGCAATCTCTGCAGAAGCTGCGCCGTTACGTGCGTTCGAAGCTCATAACGAAAAACAGCCCGGAGGCACGCCATCAACGCCCGAGCTGATCCGCTGCTCATTGCGCAGCCGCTTGACGTTCTGCATGCCGTGCCTATCGCTGTATTTTACCAGACCACCCGCTGCCCGACGACCGGTGTCCATTAGCGAAACGTACAATCTTAGCGACGAAGACGTCGCCCGCCTCATTGGGATGGCCTGGGCAGACGACGTGCCGTTCGAGGCCATCGAAGCGCAGTATGGCGTGCCCGAGGACGACGTGGTGACGCTGATGCGCCGCCGCCTGAAGCGCTCCAGCTGGAAGCTCTGGCGGCAACGCGTATCCGGGCGCCCAACCAAGCACGCTACGCGGAGCCGCCTCAGCGAATCGACCAGCCGGCGTCCACCCGGCGGACGCCCGATCACCCTGTCCGACGAGCTGTTGGATGCCTCATCAGATGACCCATCAGATGACCCGTGGAGCGACTGGCCTGATGACCGGACACTGTAAAGCGTGCGCCCTCTACCGTGGCTCCACACCCTGAAGCCCGCCGCCCCAGAGCCGCAGGGGACCGCATCGGGCCTCATCCCCGCTGGCGCGAGCGCTCTGGAGCGGGATCCTCAGGCGTTGCCGTGCGGCGCGGTTCATCTTCCAGCTTTAGGGAAGGCTCCTGCTGTGCGCGGCGCCCGGTCGATGCGGCCCTGCCGAGCGAATCCGGCGCCGCTGCGGCGACAAGCGCGTCCGCGAGCTGGTCGCCGAGCTTCTCCAGCGACGCATGCTGCGACTTCCGCCAGTGGGAGAAGCCCTGGTACAGCACTGCTACCGAGGCCGCATACACAAGCAGCACCCCCAGCACCGCGATCAGCGTCTGGCTGGTGGCCACGATAAAGCCGGGAACTGAAATCGCGGCGACAAGCAGGCTCCAGCAGACGGCCTCAAAAAGCGGCCGGCCCCCCGCGGCCACGGGCCGGGCCAGCCGTAACCGGACCTCATCGCCTCGGGGCTGCAGCGACACCCGCAGGTCCGCCCGCGAGAGGCTGCGGAAGTTGAGCTCCCAGGTGTCCCCCACCTGCTTCGTGGTCGTCCATTCAAACGGGTTGCTGAGCGTCCACTGCAGCGGCACGTCGTGCACGTGGCTCAGCTCGGCCTTGACGATGTCTTTGGTGCGCGAGGACATCGGCAGCTCGATCCACCGCTCTACGAAAAGATGGGTGTCGCTGGCGTCAGTGGTGCGCCGGCGCACGCGCGCGGCGTCCATCTCCCGTACGGCCTGCCGGACGTGCGCCGGGTCCAGCCCCGCCCCTTTGGCTACCTCCTCCAGCTCCGCCACCGTCAGCGCCGGTCCCTCCGGTGTCGACGGCCCGCTGCCCTGAAGCTCGGCGGCCCGCTTGAGCACGTCCCGCAGTTGATCGCCGCTAAACGTTCGTTCGCTACCCATCGCACTATCGTAGTGAGCCGTTGGAAACACGAGTAATCCACAGCCCCTTGTACCTTTTCCCGTAAGAGCGGTTCAAGGCCTCCGGGGTCCGGGCCGTACCGTGGGGCGGACAGCGCGTCCGCAAGAAGAGATGATGGGTGCCGCCCCCGTGCACAGCGCGCAGTACAGGCTCCACCACGCCCGCACAGACGAACACCCACGCCCGTCCACGAGTAGGACAGCTTCCACTTTTTGTCCCCTCATTGCCCACACGCTCCCGCTGTTCGGGGCTTTCTGCATGATTCAGTTGAACGATATTCATCTTGCGTTTGCCGGCGAGCCCGTGCTGGAGGGGCTCTCGTGGACGATTACGCCGGACCGGCAACGCATCGGCCTGATCGGGCCCAACGGCGCCGGCAAGTCGACCGTGCTCCGCGTCATTACCGAGCAGCACACGCCGCAGGAAGGCACCGTGGCGATCGGCAACAGCACGACGGTCGGCTACCTGGAGCAGGACGCCCAGGAGCTGGACACCGAGCGGCCGGTCATCGAAGAGGCGCTGCGCGCCTTCGGCCATGTGAAGGCGCTGGAGGCGGAGGAAGAGGAGATCACCGATGCCCTCAGTGCGGCAGACGACTACGAGAGCGACCGCTACCAGAAGCTGCTGCACCGCCTCTCCGACGTACAGCAGGCGCTCGTTACACACGAGGCGCACCGCTTGCAATCCCGTACCGAGGCTGTGCTGGCCGGGCTGGGCTTTGAGCCAGACGAGCTGGAGCGGCCCGTGCGCTCCTTCTCCGGCGGCTGGCGGATGCGCGTGGCGCTGGCCAAGCTGCTGCTCCGCAACCCCGACTTCCTCCTGCTGGATGAGCCCACCAACCATCTTGACATCCAGAGCATCGACTGGCTGGAGGGCTACCTCCGCGCCTACGAGGGCACCGTTGTCATTGTCTCGCACGACCGCTACTTCCTGGACCGCATGGTGACCACCATTGCGGAGCTGACGCACGGGCAAGTCACCATCTACAACGGCAACTACAGCTACTACCTCGAAGAGCGGGAGCACCGGCGCGAACTCCAGCGGCAACGCTACGAGAACCAGCAGCGGGAGATCAAGGAGATCGAGCGGTTCATTGAGCGGTTCCGCTACAAAGCCGACAAAGCCGCGATGGTGCAGAGCCGCATCAAGCACCTCGACAAGATGGAGCGCGTCCCGCCGCCGCCCTCCGAGGACTCCACCGTCACCATCCGGTTTCCGGAGCCGCGGCGCAGCGGGCGCATCGTGCTGGAGCTCTCGCGCTTCT
This sequence comes from Bacteroidota bacterium, assembly GCA_009908945.1. GTDB lineage: Bacteria > Bacteroidota > Rhodothermia > Rhodothermales > Salinibacteraceae > Tc-Br11-B2g6-7. Next base: position 1,024 of record JAAAOI010000035.1, on the reverse strand, counting down.
CGAAAACCTATGCCACGGCCGAGGGCACGGTGGAAGTGTTCGACGACGCGGATCCGCTCACCATTGAGCGGGGCGAGAAGATCGCTCTCATCGGGAAGAACGGCGCCGGTAAATCGACACTGGCGCGCATCCTGCGGGGCGTGGAGGATTTCGATGGCACGCGGGAGGAAGGCCACAACGTGGACATGACGTACTTTGCCCAGCACCAGGCCGAGGCCTTGAACCCCGCCCACACCGTGCTCGAGTCCGTGCGCGAGCTGGCGCCCGACCGCACCGAGACCGAGCTGCGCACCATGCTCGGCGCCTTCCTGTTCACCGGCGATGACGTGTTCAAGCCCGTGACCGTCCTGTCGGGCGGTGAAAAGAGCCGCGTAGCGCTGGCGCGGACGCTCCTCCACCCAGCCAACTTCCTCATCCTGGATGAGCCCACGAACCACCTCGACATCCAGTCCATCAACGTCCTCACCGAGGCGCTGCAGCAGTACAGCGGCACGTTCGTCATCGTCTCGCACGACCGTCACTTCCTGGACGAAGTGGCCAACACGGTCTGGCACGTGGGCGGCGGGCGCGTACAGGACTTCCCCGGCACCTACTCGGAATACCGCTGGCACCTGGAGCACGGCTCGGTAGAAGCCCCCGATACGAGCTTAACCGCCGCGGCGGCATCTAACGGCTCCTCGTCGAAGCCGTCGGCGCACCAGAAGAACGGACCCAAGTCGAAAGCGCAGAAACGCGAAGAGGCCGCGGCCCGCCAGCGCCAGGCCAACGGCCGCAACGCACCCGATTATAGCACCCTCAACTCGTACAAACTGCAGTCGCTCTACGAAGAAACGGAGACCGACATCCTGGCCAAGGAGGAGAAAAAAGAGGCCCTCGAAGAAGCCATGGCGGACCCGGACCTCTACAGCGACCACGACCGCGCGAAGGAGGTCAACGCCAACTACGCCGCCATCGAGCAGGAACTGGCGACGCTGTACGAGCGGTGGGAGGCGCTGGCGGAGGAGCTGACGGCGGAGGCGTGATG
>JAAAOI010000243.1 GCA_009908945.1 Bacteroidota bacterium | reverse complement strand
CTCGAGTACGCCTACTTATGATAACCTTTACCTCTTCTCACGTCCGTCGGCTCTTAGCCATAGTGCTCATCGGTGCTCTTGGCTTTCTGGTCGCGTGCGACGACGACGACGGGCCTGTGGAGCCTGTGGAGCCTGTGGACCGCACAGCCGCTGAGCTTGTCGAGGGATCAGACTTTCTGTCCACTCTTGAAAGAGCCATCAGCGATTCTGACCCAGCTATCCTTGACGTCTTGGGTGGCGAGGGCCCCTTCACAGTCTTTGCTCCTGGCAACCCCGCCCTTGAGAACTGGGATGTAGAAGGGTTGCTGGCTGATCCCGAACTGTTGGCCGACGTGCTACAGTACCATGTGGCGGAAGGCAACTTCACCACAGGTGACCTTGGCGACGGGCAATCGCTCACGGCACTGGAAGGTACGGAACTGACGGCCACTTCCGCCAACGTCAACGGCATCAGCTACTTCCGTACCGATCAGAACGTGACAAACGGCGTCGTTCACCTTATTAACGGCTTGCTGTTTGCAAATCGCACAATTGCCGAGCGTGCGGAGTTCTTCCTGCCCGCTGGAGAATTCAATGCTGCCATCGACTCCTTTGAAGTCCGCGGTGCCCTGGATAACCCGGGAGACGATCTCACCGCCTTTATCCCAACAAATGCCTCCTTCGCTGCTGTGGACGCGCTGATTGAGGCGCAGGGGCTCTCGGATGCGGATGTGACCGAGATTCTGCAGTACCACGTCCTCGGCGAGTCCATCTCGGCTGGCGAACTGGTCGCACTGCTCGACGGCGGCAACGAAACGGTGGCCGTTCCCACGCTTCAAGGTGAAGACATCATCTTCGAGGGTGTCTTTCAGGAAGATGGGGATGGTGAACCACAACTGCAGTCGATTGTGATTAACGACGGCCAGGCCACGATCAACCTGGGCAGCACGGACCTCCGCTCCAGCAACGGGATTGCGCACTTCATTACCGGTGTGCTGCTGCCGGAGGAGTTCCGCCCGGCCATGGATGAGGTGATTGCCTCCACGGGCGGTCTCGGCACGCTTACCGCCGCCCTGGGTGCCACGGGCCTTGACGAAGCGCTTGCCCCCCGCGACGGCACCTTCACGGTCTTTGCACCCAGCGACGATGCCTTCAGCGCATACGATGTGGACCTGCTGCTTTCCGATCCTACGGTACTTGCTGACGTGCTGCAGTACCATGTGATCAACGGTCAAGAGCTCGGTTCTGGCGACCTCACGGAAGGACCCGTAACCACCCTGCAAGGGGATGAGATCAACGTGTCGTTCGGTGAGGAAAACGCGGTGTTCATCAACAACGCCTCCGTTACTACGGTTGACATCCCAGCTGTGAACGGTGTGTTGCACATCATTGACGATGTGCTCCTCGAAAACCGTACGCTGGCCACCCGCCTCAACGTGACGCTGGCCACGCAGACGCTCGCCGAGCGCCTGCGCGAGGCAGAACTGGAAGCCGTATTCGAGGATGAAAGCCTCACGTGGACCGTCTTTGCCCCAACCAACGCTGCCTTCGATGCGGCCAACTTCGACCAGTTTACCTTCTCCGAGCGAGAAGCTATCCTACAGTACCATGTACTGACGGAGGCGGTCGACTCTGGGGTGCTCGTCGATGCGCTGACAGACGAGGAGGCTGAACTCACCGTCACCACCCTGCAAGGCGAAGACCTGACCTTCACGGGTACGTTCGATGATGAAGGTGCGCTCACCGGCATCAACATCAACGGTGACCAGGCCCGCATTGACCTCGGCAACGTGGACATTGAAGCACTCGACAGCTTCATCCACCTGATCGATGGCGTGCTACTGCCGCCGAGCCTCACCGACGAGGACGGCGACAATGGCGCCGTGTAACGCCTCATTGAACACCTAACGACCTATCCAGCGGGGTTTACTTCGCTGCGATCCAAGCCGACCGGGCCTGCCTCGGTCGGCTTTTTTATGTCCTGCGGTTTCCGGATCCTGCCGTCCTGCCTACTGCGGCTATGAGCTGGTAGCTGGCCGGCCACCGATGTAACGTCCTTGTTTGAACGGTGCGGGGACAACCACTCCGTTGGGGTGTGCGCAATCTCCGGGTGTATGGGGAAGTAGCAGCGCTTCCAGCGCAACGCTTGTTGCCCACACCCCTAACGTATCCAGATACCTATGACGACTTCAACTCTTTCCTACGTCCACCGGCTGGTGGCGGTGGTGCTTATCGGTGCCCTCGGCTTCCTGGCTGCATGCGACGACGATGATGACGGCATGGTCGATCCACCCATTGAAGACGACGGCACCATCGCCGACATCGTGGGGGACGACGACAGCTTTTCCACATTGCTGGGCCTCTTGCAGGGCGAAGGCCTGACGGACGCCCTGGGCGATGAAGACGCCACCTTTACGGTGTTTGCCCCTACCAATGCCGCGTTTGGCCCCTATGACCTGGACGCCATCGCGGGCACCGAAGGGGCTGTCGGCGAGATTCTGCGCTACCATGTGGTCCAAGGCGCCGCTGTAGCCGCTGGCGACCTGACGGACGGCCAGACCATCGAAACCCTGGCCGGCGACGAACTCACGGTTTCTCTCCGCGACGGGAATGTCTTCATCGACGGCGCGCAAGTCACCCAGCCCGATGTCGAAGCCGATAACGGCATCATTCACGTGATCGACCGCACGCTTGTTGGCAACCAGAATCTGGCCAATGTGGCGGCTTTCGTAAATGAGACCACTGCCTTGTTTGATGCTGTTGCTGGAGCAGGCCTCGGGGAGGCATTTGCTGATGCCGAGCAATGGACCGTCTTCGGCCCCAACAATGCCACCTTTGAGAACGCCGACCTGAGCGGCTTCACCGAGGAAGAGATCGCGCAGATTCTGCAATACCACGTCGTTGCGGGAAGCGCCACCACGTCGACGGCGCTGCTGGATCTGCTGGCTGAAGGAGAGGTCACGCTCACCACACTGCAGGGCGAGGACCTCACCATTGCGCTGGACGGCGACCAGGTCGTCTTCAACGATGGACAGGCCACACTCGATGTAGCCAACCTCGACTACTTCGCTTCCAATGGCATCCTCCACGTGATCGATGGCCTGCTGCTGCCGCCGAGCCTGGCACCGGCCACCACCATCGCCGATGTTGTGGCTGGTGATGAGAACTTCTCCACGCTGCTGGCCGCGCTACAGGCCGCCGATTTGGTAGATCCGCTGGCCAACGAAGAGTCCACCTTCACCGTCTTTGCCCCCAACAACGATGGCTTTGCCCCGATCAACACCGATGTGTTGCTTGCACAGCCAGCACTGAGTGAGGTGCTTGGCTATCATGTGATTCCGGATGCCGAGATCGCTGCTGCGGATCTGAGCGAAGGCGACAACCCGGTGACTACGCTGGCCGGCGAAGAACTCACCGTTGTGGTCAACGACGACGGGGTGTTCATTGAAGGCTCCGAAGTCGTGAGCTTCGACATCGAAGCCGACAATGGCATCATTCACGTGCTCGACCGCACGCTGCTGGGCAACCAGAATCTGGCGAACGTTGTGCAGTTTACCGCCGAGACGGAAGAGCTCTTCGGTGCAGTGGGGAACGCGGGCCTGGCCGATGCCTTCGTCAATGCAGACGACTGGACGGTCTTCGGCCCCAACAATGCCACCTTTGAGAACGCCGACCTGAGCGGCTTCTCTGACGCGGAGATCGCGGAAGTCTTGCAGTACCACGTCTTCCCCGATGGCATTACCTCGTCCGGGGACCTGCTGCAACTGTTGAGCGATAACGGTGGCGAGGTGACCATCCCCACGCTGCAGGGCGAGGACCTCACCATTGCGCAGGACGGTGAAGAGATCGTCTTCAACGACAGTGATGACGGCCCGCAGGCCACGCTGGATCTCAACAACCTCGACTACTTCGGCTCCAACGGCATCCTCCATGTGATCGACGGCCTGCTGCTGCCGCCGAGCTTAACGGCCACGGCTATCGCTGATGCCCGCGCGCTGCCGGATGATGAGGTCGTTACGATCGAAGGCGTGCTTACCCGCGGCAAGGGGCGGTACTTGTTCTTCCAGGATGATACCGCAGGGATCATGCTGTTCGACTTTGCCGGCTTCAATGACGAGCTCGACAGCGGCGATTTGGCTATTGGGGATCTGGTGCGGGTAAACGGCCGCATGGACACCTTCAACGACCAACGGCAGCTGCGTATTGATGACGACGCCTTTTCGATCTCGGTAATCTCATCGGGCAATGCACTCCCCGAGATTCCGACGATCACCCTGGATGAGCTCAACTCCAACCCGGAAGCGTATATTCATCAGCTGGTGCGCGTTGAAAGCTTTACCATCGACCCCGACGGCGACACAGCGTTTGACGCCGGCGGTGCTGATGGCAACTATACCATCGACGATGGAACCGATACGGGCGTCCTTCGCCTCGAAGGCAGCAATAGCTCCGAGTACGAGGGCGAGCCCATTCCATCGGGTCCCGTGACGTTCGAGGGAGCCGTGAGTCGTTTCCAGAGCACCTACCAGCTGCACCTGGCGCTGGAGTCTGACCTCACCGTCGATTAAGACAGAGTGGTAGGCTCATCACTCAGCCCCTGCGGCGGCTTCTTTACCGGAAGCCGCCGTTTCCGTATCTGAGAGGTTTTCGCCTGCCCGATACGGCAACGCCCCATCTCCCCTGTGGGAAGGTGGGGCGTTTACCTATCGCCTGTTTGGCGTGCTACGAGCGGTATAGCGCATAGATTACCGCCAGCGGCAGCGCGTACATCAGGTGGCCGACGAGGCTCATGATGGTGCCCACCCCAAGGTTCGGGAACGGCGGGGCCATGCCAAACCCAATGGCCTGCAGCCAGAGGGGCATCACCAGCACGGCCAGGATGAGCGTCGTCACCACGCCCCAGATCACGCCGTGGGTGAGCGCGCCGGTGAGCGTGCGCGCGTCGAGCCAGTTGCGAATGGCCGGCAACTCGGCGTAGGCTACATAGGCCAGCCCCAGCATCACGCCGTGGAACTGATGGAAGAACCAGCCGGCCATGTGCGCTGGCGCATCGGGGGTAGCCGGGATTCCGTACATGTTGGGAATGACGACCTCGAGCAGGGGCGGGGGCATCACAAACGCCATCAGCAGCCCAAAGCCCATGCTGCCGATAAAGCCGCCCAGCGCGCCGCGCATCCAATCCCAGGGCGCGATTGTGCGGTCGGTAGCCTGTGTCTCCGTGGGGTGTTGCAGTGTGGTCGTATTCATACCGTGCCTCGCTGTAGCAATTGAGGGAAGAAAGAGGGCAATACCCAAACACCGACGTGCCGGGGCCTCTCGTATTTGCATTCCCTCTGTGCGCGCGCTGTCGCAGCCGTTACACACAGGACAGGCGCACCCGCTACGGACGCACCCTTTGCCTCCGGGCGACGTATAGGACCCTTCCAGTGGCAAGGACCCCAGGCTGCTGGACCGCCTCTTCGTGTCTTTCTCACCTGAGCGGTCGTTCGTTATGCCCACTACTGCATTGGTTCACTTCGTCGAGCCCTGGCCCGCTTCGTACCGGAGCCCCGTGCGCCGCGCCATTGACTGGCTGGAGGCGTCGCATCGGTCGGATGGGCTACCCGCGCATGCCGCCTCCACAGCGGTGCCTGCCCCTGAACAGGCGCTATGGGTCGTGTCGCACTATGCGGTAAATGGGTTGGAGCTGTTCGTCGCCCAGCGAACGGAGACGGCCATGGCGCTTACAGCCCGCTCGGTGGATGAGTTGTGCCACAACATCCGCGCGCTGCGCCTCCGGGAGCCGCAGGCAGGGGCCTTGTTTCAGCTCATGTACAAGAGCACGGCCGTTGAGCCGATGGACACGGAGGCCCTCCATGCCCTGTTGGCACAGGCGCGCGCCCGGAACAGCCGGTGGGGCATCACAGGCCTGCTGCTCTACAAGAAGGGCCGCTTCCTTCAGGTGCTGGAAGGGTTGGAACAGCCAGTCCGCGACCTCTTCGCCTCTATTGCCCGGGACACCCGGCATACCGACATCCAGATCGTCTTTACCTCGCCCATTGAGCGCCGCACGTTTCCTGACTGGCAGATGGGCTTCATCGCCTGTGATGCTACGGACGCCGAGCCGGCTGCCTTTACACAGCCTCCTGCGGAGGCGCCGCTACCGCTGGGCGGTGATCTCTCCGTGCGTGCCCCCCTGGTGGGCAATGTGGCTGATGCGCTGGCTCCCTTCCGCACGCCGCAGAGGCGTCGGGGTTGACCTTTCTTGCCTGGTGCGCGCCCGCTACGCCTACAGAAACGCTACAAAAAAACGCCGCGCCGGGGCGTGAGGCCCAGCGCGGCGGTGCACTGTACTGCTGTGTACATGCTGCAACACATGCGCACGCAGGAGAGATCAGGTACCCGCGGAGTAGTCCGTAGCGTAGTGCTCCTGCTCTTCCGTGAGGCTGTCGATGTCGATGCCCATCGTCTCGAGCTTGATCTGCGCAATCTCTTGATCCAGCTCCACCGGGAGGTCAATCACGGTGCTCTCATAGGCGTCCCCCGCTTTGTCCTTCTCCACGAGGCTGAGGTGTGCCATGAACTGGTTCGCAAAGCTCATGTCCATCACCTCCGAGGGGTGCCCTTCGGCAGCGGCGAGGTTGACGAGGCGGCCGTCGGCCAGCACGTAGATGGTCTTGCCGTTTTCAAGCGTGTACTCGCGGTTATCCTGACGCACCGTGCGCACGTCTACCGCCAGCTCAGCCAGCTCCTTCAGGTTCAGCTCCACATCGTAGTGGCCGGTGTTGGAGACAATGGCGCCTTCCTTCATCTTGAGGAAGTGACGCCCACGGATTACGTCCTTCATGCCGGTGGCCGTGACAAAGATATCGCCGATTTGGGCGGCCTCGTCCATCGTCATGACGCGGTGGCCGTCCAGGGTGGCCTTCAGCGCGGCGGTGGGCTTGACCTCCGTCACGATCACGTTGGCGCCCATACCGGCGGCCCGCATTGCGACGCCGCGGCCGCAGTGGCCATAGCCTGCCACGACGAAGTTCTTGCCGGCAACCAGTACGGACGTCGCGCGCAGGATGCCATCCAGCGTAGACTGCCCGGTGCCGTACACGTTGTCGAAGTCCCACTTGGTTTCGGCGTCATTTACCGCAAATACAGGATACAGCAGCTTGCCGTCGTCGGCCATGGCGCGCAGGCGGTGCACCCCTGTCGTGGTCTCTTCCGACCCCCCGATGATGTGGTCCGACATCTCCGGGTGCTTGTGATGCACCGTAAAGATGAGGTCCGCGCCGTCATCCAGCGTGAGGTGCGGCGGCTTGTCGATGGTGCGTTCGATGCTCCAGTAGAATTCGTCTGTATTCTGGCCGTACCAGGCGTAGATCTCCGTACCTTCGGCCGCCAGCGCAGCCGCTACTTCATCGTTTGTCGAGAGCGGGTTGCAGCCGCTCCAGGCGACTTCCGCGCCACAGGCGGCGAGCGTCTCCACCAGCACCGCGGTTTCCTTGGTGACGTGCAGGCACCCCGACAGCTTGTAGCCTTTGAACGGCTTGGTCTGGGCGTACTCTTCGCGCAGGCGCATGAGCACCGGCATCCGGCTCTCCGCCCATTCGATTTTTTTGCGGCCCTCGTCAGCCAACCCCAGGTCGCGTACTTTGTATGCCCCCTCTTTGTGATCCATGCTCCGTGCCTCAATCCTGTTGATAGAGTAATGTAATTAGGTGAGATACAGGGGGCACCCCGTAGAGTTTTGGCGTTGCGGTAAATTTCATTTGTGTTGCAACGCGCAAGGTGTCGCAATAAAAAAAGCACCCTCCGGGATAGAGGGTGCTTTTGCCGGTACGTGCCTACAGCGCGTGCGGTCACTCCGCGGCTTTGCTGAGGTTCACCGTGTAGTACTTGTAGTTCTCGGCTGGAATCAGTGCGTCGCTGGACTGGAGTTCCAGGATCAGCGTCACCGACTCGCCGGGGTCGAGGCCATCCGGCAAGGCCGTTACTTCAATGAAGCTGAAGGAGGGGCACGCCGGCGTGTCAACAAAATCGCCGCACTCTTCACCAGCGGGGAAGACGGCCTGCCCATCGGTGGGGTTGAGTGTAAAGTGGACGCCTTCTACCGCGGACGCGGTACCCACCACTTCGCCGTCAACGTCCACCTCTTCGGCTGCTGCAACGAAGTTGATGTGGACGTCGCCCTCTTGATGCGGCCCGATCAGGTTGAGGCGCAGGTCGAACGTGGTCGGGCTGTCGGCATCTGCGGGAAAGCTCAGGTTAGCTGTGTAGTTGTTGCTTGCTGAGAAGGGCTGAAAGTACTGCCCAAATTCGACCTGGGGCTCGCCCTCAAAGGTATTGACGATGTCATCAAAGCAGCCCGTCAGGAGCAGTGTGGCAGCAAGCAGCCCAGCAGTTAGTAGCGAACGTAATCGCATAAGTCAGAGAGATCTATAAGAAGAGGGTGTAAGCGATGCGAAGTGCCCCATGCAGCGAGCAGGTGGTTTACCTGCTCGCCGGGGGCATCGTAGGCATTAGTAGCCCGGGTTTTGCGTCAGGTTGGGATTCAGGCTCACCTGCCCGCCCGGTAGCGGCGACAGCGTCTGCGGCCGACCGTACTCGATGGGCGGCACCCCGGTAGCGGCAGGCTTGATAACATCCATACCGCGGCGCTTCATGTCGTGCCAGCGGTGGCCTTCCCAGGCCAGTTCGCGGCGACGCTCTTCGAGAATCTCGCCGATCAGGTCGGCAGGCGGGGTGGCGAACGCCTCCAGCCCACGGTTCTCGCGAAGCAGGTTCAGGTCAGCCAGGGCATCACTCTGTTTGCCCGGCTGCTCGGCCCGCGCTTCGGCCCGGGTGAGGAGCATTTCAGCATAACGAAGCACCGGTACATTGTCCGTGTTCGTGGCTACGCTCTGATCGTACTTGCGAACCATGAAGTTGCCGGTGGCGTCATCCCCGTACGCACCCGTATCGGTATCCAGCGGGAAGAGCGCATTGCGCACGTCGCTCTCGTCGAGCAGGGCCAGGAATTCTTCGGACGGGGTGACGTCAAAGAATCCGGGCGGCGTCAGCAAGGCGGCCAGCGCGGCGTTTACCCCAGGGCTCTCCGTCTGGCGGAAGCGCACCTCGAACAGCGACTCAATGCCCGGTGCGCCAGAGTTATTGTACATCTCAGCAACTTCACTGGCCTCGGCAAGCCGTGCGGTGGTGTTGTTCATGGCGCGCGTGGCGTAGGTCTCGGCGCCTTCCCAGTTTTCAGCGTACAGGTAGACCCGCGCCAGCAGCGCTTCGGCTGCGGCAAGGTTTCCGAAGAACCGATCGCCCCGGTCTTCCTGGCTCAGCAGGTCGATCGCCGTGAGCAGGTCCGACTCAATCAGGTTGTAGACTTCCTCGACCGTAGCCCGCGTGCGGAAGTCTGCCTGATCAACGGTTTCGGTTGGCTCGGTGCGTATGATCACACCGAGATCAAACCCATCCACGACTTGGTTGGGCTCGTAGGCATACACCTTCATGAGGTCGTGGTAGGCCAGCGCCCGGAGGAAGTGCATCTCCCCCTGGATACGGGTGCGCTCGGCCTGCGGGATGTCCTCTATCTCGGGGGCGAATTTGAGGGCGAAGTTGATCTCGTTGATCTGTGTGTAGCGGCCCCAGCCGCCAATTCCAGACCCGAGCGAGGTTACGACTTCGCCGGTGTAGCGCCCCGAGTTGGACGGGTGAAGAACGGCGTTGTCGGCTAACACATCACCCGCCATCACCAGGCGCTGCCCGTAGTAGGCTGCGCTGGTGAGGCGGTTGTAGGTACTGGTGTAGAGCGCGCGAATCCCTTCGGGACTCGACGTGCCCACTTCGGTGCTCACGGATTGTTGCGGCTCGGTATCCAGCAGGCTATCACACCCGGTGAGTACCACCAGGAGGGCGGCCAGCACGAGCGCTGGTACGGTTCGAAAGGTCATAGATCTATCGTAAAAGAGTGGGTAGTCGACGTCGGTTGCCTACAAGCTCTGGGTCAGAAGTTGAGCTCAATACCTGTCGTGATGATGCGCGGCTGGGGATAAATCGCGTTGTTTGTCCCCAGAATCTCAGGATCGATACCGTTGTAGTTTGAGAGGGTCAGGAGATTGGTCCCCTGCACGTACACGGCTGCGCCCTGGAAGCCAATACGCTGCGTCAGGCTAATCGGCAGCGCGTAGGTCAGCTGCACGTTCTTCAGTCGTATGTACGAGGCATCGTCCAGGAAGCGCGTTGACGTGGTAAAGCCCGTCGTGCGTCCTGGATAGGAGCTGTTCACGTAGGCCCGCTCGACGCGGGTGATCTGCCCCGGCTCGGTCCAGCGCTCGCGGGAGCTTTCGAGCAGCCCGGCTTCACGGAAGAACGCCCCATCCGTGAAGGACCCCTGGAAGCTATCGTAGGTCGTCTGGCCGAAGTTAAACTGCACCAGCGCATCCAGCGTGAAGTTGCCCACCGTGACGCGGTTGTTCCAGCCGCCGAGCGAGGAGGGCAAGGACGTCCCTACAAACTCACGGTCATCGGTTTCAAAGTCACCGGTCGCCCGTGGGGTGTAGGTAATATTGCCGTTGCGATCGTAGAACATCGGCAGGCCTGTTGCCGGGTTTACCCCCGCGTAGCGGTACATGTAGTAGGAACTCAGCGAGCGCCCCACCACAATGGAGGTGCCGAGGCGATCTTCCCCATCCGCCAGGGCCAGCACTTCGTTGCGCAGCCACGTGATGTTGAAGTCGGAGGTCCAGCGTACGTTGTTCGTATTGACGAGCACCGCGCCAAGCTCCAGCTCAATGCCTTCGTTGCGCACGCCACCCACATTTTCGGTCAGGGACCCAAAGCCACTGTCGGAGGGTAGCTGACGGCTGAGTAGCAGGCGGTCGGTATCGCGCCGGTAAATCTCCGCAACGCCATAGACGCGCCCTTGGAGGATGCTCCAGTCGATGCCCAGGTTGGCCGTTTCAGCCGCTTCCCAGGTCAGCACGTTGTTGCCAAGGCCCCCCGGGCGAAGTGCCGGCTGGCCGTCGTAGGTACCTCCGGAAACGAAGAGGGTCCGCGGCGCGAAGTTGCTAATGCCCGACTGGTTACCCGTCGTGCCGTAGCTGAGGCGCACCTTCAGGTCATCGAGCCAGTTGGAGCTCCAGTCCATGAACGCCTCTTCGGTGAGTACCCAGGCAACGGCACCCGAGCCGAAGAGCCCCCAGCGACGATCGGCTCCAAAGCGTGAGGACCCGTCGTAGCGGCCTGTGACGGAGAGGAGGTAGCGGTCCAGGAAGTCATACTGGGCCTGCCCGAACACACCGGCCGTCTTGTACTCCGATCCAAAGCCCGTGACGCCTGTTGGCTCTGCCGCATTTTGCATCGTACGGAAGAGGCCACTTGGGAAGCCTTCGCCCGACATGGACGTCGTCCAGCGATTTTCGTGGCGGTATTCAAAACCCGCAATCCCACGGAAGGCACTGCCGCGCACGTCTGCGTCGTAGTTGAAGACCTGGTTGGTGGTGAAGTTAGTCACCTGGCGATCCGCCTGGAAGAGGGAGCCTCCAGGAGGGCCTGCTGAGGACTCGGGGCTCTGGTAGTTCAGATCCCGCGTGTTGCGATAGTCCAGTCCGTAGAAGCTACGGAAGGTCAGTCCGTCGATCAGGTTCAGCCGCACGCCGCCATTCAGCAGCATCTGGTTCACGGAGTTCTCCCGGTCATCCAGGACGTTCACGTCCACCGGGTTGTAGTTAAATGCGTTAACCTGGTTGAACGTCCCATCTTCGTTGAAGATGGGCGTGATAGGGTTCGCAAATTGCCCAGCAAAGAACGGACTCCCGAGAAAGAAGCCATCAGAGAGGGCGCCTTCCGAGCTTGACGTGGACAGGTTGATGCTTGTCTCGAGCGTCAGGAAGTCGCTGGCATCGTGCTCAACGTTTGTGCGCAGGTTGAGCCGCTGAAAGTCCGAGCGAATGGTAGTCCCCTCCTCAAAGGTATATCCTCCCGCAATGTAAAAGCGCGTGCTGCTATTTCCACCGCGTGCCGAGAGGTTAAGATTTCGGTTCACGCCCGTGCGCATCAGCTCTTCCTGATAGTCGTAGTGGGGCACCTCGGCTTGGAAGTCAAACCCTTCTTCGGTAGCTTCTGGGAAACCGAACGAATCGGCGCCAAACTGCCGTCCGCCTTCTGGGTTGTTGAACAGGAACTGGCCCCACCATTCGTAGGCCTCCAGTTGCAGCTCAAGCCACTCGGGTCCCTTGATCATATCATGCCGGCCCAGTTCCCCTACGCGCCCCACACTGGAGGACAGCGTAAACCGCGTGGGGCCTTCGACGCCCGTCTTCGTGGTAACAAGCACCACACCGTTGGAGGCCTGCGCGCCGTAGATGGACGCTGCGGCGGCGTCTTTCAGGACCTCAATCGACTCGATGTCGCGCGGGTTAATACCCGCCAATGGGTTGGAGGACACCTGGCTTGACTGATCGGTGAAGGAGATCGGCACACCGTCTACCACATAAAGGGGCGCGTTCCCTCCCGAGATGGAGCCGAGGCCACGGATGCGCACGTGCACCCCACCACCGGGCTGGCCACTGGTGTTGGTTACGCGCACCCCGGGCAGGCGGCCCTGCATGGCCTGATCCACCGACTGCACGTCCAGCCGGTTAACCTCGCGGCCGCGGATCGAAGCAATCGAGCCCGTGACATTGCGCTTCGGCACCTCACCGTAGCCCGTCACGACCACGTCATCGAGCCCGACAAGGTCGAGCTCCATGGCGATGTCCAGCGTGGTGGTTTCACCAGCGCTGATGGTGACGCGCTCAACTTGCGTTTGGAAGCCGACGTACGTAAACCGGACGTCATACTCTCCGGCGGCCAGCTCAAGGCTGTATTCGCCGTCAATGTTGGTCGACGTACCGGACTGCAGGGCGCTTACAAACACGGTCGCGCCGGGTAAGGGCTCGCCCGTATCGGCCCCGGTAATCGTGCCCTCCAGCATACCGTCCTGCGCAAACACCAGCGCCGGCATCCCAAAGGCCATCATAAAAGTGAGTAGTAACGATCGAAGTCTCATATAGTGACCTCTGTAAGATTTTCTTCGTGGAAGTGGTGGATGCTAATCACAAGTCTATCACAGCACAGTGCATCCCGTAGTCAGAAACACTACGGGCGGCAAGATGCAACGCACAGGCACATGCGTCCGGCAGCTTGGACCTGCAGCCTGCATTTGGTGCACAGCGGCTCCAGGACGGCGTAACAGAGATGTGACGGTGGGGCGTAACACTTGCGCAATATGCGTAACAGAACCGCCAATCACACAACCATCACTCTGTATTAACCAGATATTTACAGTGCGGACGTAATGAAGGCATGGGCAAGCTGAACGTATGGCGGTAAGCCATTGGCGTCTACTCCCCGGCTATTCTACGCGCTTCCTGGGCGGTCAACTCGCCGAGGCGTTGCAGGGGCTCTCCGGTCCAAGACGTGGACCGATCTAAGATATGGACCGTCGCTTCACTACATTTGCTGTGGGGCGACTTAGGTCGCCTGGACCATTACTTTCGAGCATGGGGTAGCGCCACGCGGCCCTCGCATTCCCGCCGCTCCGTGCCATGGCACAACACGAAATCATCACTGAGGCGTTTATCCGAATCGCGCGCCCGCTTTTGGGCATCGACCGACCAAGGCGTAGCCGCGCGGGCCACTCCCTTCTTCATAAACGCTGTGCGGTGGACCAGTCGCATGGGCTGGTCATGGCGCACCCGGCCACACGTTCGGTGCCGACACGCTGATCCGGATCACTGAGGCTTGGGGCGCCACCGTTGTGATTCCCCCCAAGCAAAATTGGAGCGGCGGGCGCACCTACTGATCCGCACGTGCATGCGGAGCGGACCAAGGCTGAGCGGTTCTCTGGTCGGATTACACCCTACCGGCGCGTCGCCACACGACAGGAGAAGACCGCAGCAGACCACAGGAGAAGACCGCAGGGGATGACAGGGCCGTCACGCCATCTGTAGCGTCGGTCATGACCAAGCGCCCCTCACTGTCCACCCGGCCTAATTCAGCCCTTCCACCTGAAAGATGTCCCGGAATTCCCGTGCGATCTCATCAATGCGGCGCTTGGCTTCTTCGGTGATGGCCGCACTCTGCCAATTCCCCCCTTCTTCGCGCTTATATCGCGTCTCGCTCTGAAGGGAAACACGGGTGCCCGAGAGGCCGGTGCTTGGACGCGTGAGCAAAAACAGTCGGGTTTGAGCTTGGGTATACCCTTGCGCTTGTTCATCAGCAAATACTGAGCGCGTCCTCCACTCCGTGCGCAAGCGGAGTTGGTCGTTTCCATACACGTCGCGCCGTTCCACCGTGTACCCATAGCGGCTGAAGATAGGCCGCGCCTCGCGGTTGATGGCGCTCAAGCTTGCGACGCCCAACCGCACCGTGTAGATGCCCCGGTCTGAGAGCCCACGCGATGAGCCGCTTCCAGCGCATGCGGTACCGAGCATGAGCGCCGCCAGGGCAACGAACAGGAGGGCTCTTTGACGTAGCAAGGAGGCGAGCATGCCGTCAGAGGCAATGCGGAAATGGGGCATGGGGATACCAGAATATGAACGGTTAAGAAAAGTAAGCCGCACGAAGATCCATGGATCCTGCGTGCGGCTTACGGCAAGCGCTCTATCGTCTGTGCTCCTTACTCCACTAATTCACTCGCATCGGCCGCGCCATCGTTGCCTTCTCCACCAAAGGTGTAGAACGGCTCCGCGAAGGCTTGAAGCTCGCGAACAGGGATAGGCAGATGATAATAGGTGCCTTCCTTCAGCGTTCCGAAGCCGCGGCGGTCAAACCAGGCCCGATGAGCGTCCGCGTAGGCCCCTTCGATCATCCGCTCGTAGTGCAGCGCGTCGAGCAGGCCGCCACAGGCTTGGCCGTCCATGGTCCGCGGCACGCAACTCGAAAGGTCGCCCGGCACGCCGCTCTCCGTTAGTGGGGCCAGTTGGCCATTCCCAACCCGCGAGTTATTGATGAGAGCAACGGCGGCACTAAGATCCGGGCTGTTGCCACGAATCAGCGCCTCGGCATGGAGCAGGTCCATCTCTTCCACCGTCAAGATACGCTTCGTGCCATTCTGATAGCGCCCTCCCTCTCGTGACCACTGGTACGTGCCCTGCAGGTAGCTCGGGGTAGCGGACGAGTAGCGCACCGGGCGATACCGAAAGTACGTGCCGTCGCTCTTCGGATCGGGATTGCCTTCTGCGTCAACGCCCGTGATGCGGCGGTCCGGCGTAACCACAAGAAACGTGTCCTTCTCCGCAATCGGGGCCTGGAACCACTCGGCGTAAGCGCCCGACACATCCGCTGGGCCAATCAGCTTGTAGTCTGCCTTGTTAGCGCTGCCGATGCGGAGCTGGCCATAGGCGATGTACAGTGACCGAATGCCATCGGTGGAGATCGTCGGCGCAATGTCTTCCTGAATCACGCCACCCTCGAAGTAGCTGAGCACCCGGCCCCAATCCAGATTTTGGCGCTCCTGCGGGGTCCGTGCATTGTAGACGATAGCGCGTGCAGCATACGAGCGGGCCATACGGGCCAGCCCGTCATTGTCTACGGATATGCCGCCCATCCACGACGGAGGGGTTTGGAAGGGCTCACTGTCCTCGGCAACTTCCACAGCCTTGTCAAGCGACTCCAGGGCAAACGAAAGCACCTCTGGGTATGGACGGTACGCAAACGATTCGGGGTCGTCACGGTCGGCTGTGATACTCAGCGTCGACGCTTTGTCGTAAATGTTTGCGATGTAGGCGTACGCCAACCCATGGGTAAAGTAAGCGAAGGCGCGCGCACGCGGTGTCTTATCTGTAGCCTCCTCCTCGCCATCATCTGCCACAATGATACGTAAATCATTGTTTTCTATACCATCAATGGCAGCAGCGGCATTTTCAGCCATTTCGTACCAGTTATACCACGGGTTTTGTGAGACAAACCGGGACGAAAGGCTGTAATTGTTCGGATATTCCACCCGCGGCACTTCTGCTGCGCCATTGTAGCGAGAATTCCCCGACGTGCCTTCGTCGGCGATTATCGGCAGCTCCTCAAAAATGGTGGTGTAATCCTGCGTCCGGGTCCAGAACTGACCCCAGGTCGAGGAAATGAGCGTCTGCGCATCCTGAGGATTCGCAAGCACATTCTCTATATTCGGGTCCTCGTTGTTTTCAACCAGCAAGTCTTGGCACCCCGAAAGAACCAGTACAAGCACCAAGGCAGCAGAGAGGAGAGGGAGGGCGGCGAGCTTTTTTCTGTTCATCGAAGAGATGCTGTAGCGTGTGTTCATCGAAAAGATACCGTGGTCAGTAGGCAGGTGTTGAAAGTGAGACCTGCGCTGTGGTGGAAGACTTCGCCACAGGGCGGCAGATCAGGGATCTCTCCGACGAGCTGTAAGGCGTGCCCGCCGGAGAGCATCCCGATCATGGGGCAGCGTTAGAACGTGACCTGTAGTGATCCCGTCCAGGTACGCGTGTTCGGGTAGACGAAGTAGTCGTACCGGCTGCTCGGGGAGCCAACGTCAGGATCGAAGCCCGAGTACCCGGTGAAGGTGTACAGATTGCGCCCGATGATGCCCAGGCGAACGGATTCTGGGGCTGCACTTCCGATCCAGCGCTGCAGCTGGTTGTTATTGAAGGCGTACGACATCTCCAGCGCCTGAATTTTGAAGAAGCTGGCATCCTCGATGAAGTAGTTGGTGACCCCAAATCCGTTGTACAGGTTGGTGTAATACCCAACGGGCTTTTTCTCTGCCTCTGGCTTGCCGGCCTGGTCTACATCGCCGTGCGAGAGGCGCCCGCTCCGGTACATGCTTTGCCGCGTACCGTTGTAGATGTCACCGCCCAGCTGGCCGCGCAGGTGCAGGTGCGCATTGAACCCCTTGTACCGGAAGTTCTGCAAGATCCCAAAGCTGAGGTCAGGGGAATAGTCTCCAATTTGCTGGTAGACGATTCCCTCTTCGTCGCGTTCAAACACCGGGTAGCCCCACTCGTACCGCACGCCGTCGATGACGGTGGACGTTCCCCACAGCTCCTTGGCGATTCCATCGCGCCACGTATTGCCCTCGCCGACCCAAACGACGTATCCCTCGTCGTTCACGTCGAACTCGCTGGCACGGCCCTGTAAGTCCTGGGCCTGTAGCTCGTCCAGGCCGGTGAGGTAGCGATTCCCCCAGACCGCATACAGGTTGGACTCATCTCCAATCTGCCCCCGCGCCACAGGGTAGCTGGGCCGGTCGAACTCAGTAATCTCACTGGTCACGCGGTCGGCGACGACAGTGGCAGACCACTGCATGTCTGGGCGGGTCACAATGGCGGCTTCAAGGGTAGCCTCCAGTGCTGTTGCCGTCATCTGCCCAATATTGTCATACTGCGAGAAGAAACCCGTTGCACCGTACGGCACGGCCTGCAGGATCTGGCCGTCGTTTACCTGGCGCACGTAGCTAAACTGGCCCGAGACGCGGTCGAACAGCGCCACATCCAGCCCAAGATCAATCTCGGTTTGCTTTTCTGGCTTCAGCGAGCGATTGCCAAAGTTGCCTCGGGAAAATGATACATTCTCGCCGTCGCTGGAGACGCTGACGCCGAAGGTCTCATATTGGAAGCTGTAGCCCGGACGTCCGCCAGCGGTACCAATAGCAAAGCGCGGCTTGAAGAGCGTGATGGAGTTTTCCAGGGGCCACCACGCCTCGTCGCTCACGATGTAGGCAAGGGCCGAGCGGTAATACGTCTGCCACCGCTCATTGGGGCCAAACAGCGAACTACCGTCGCGCCGGATCAGAAAGTCGCCGATGTACTTCCCGCCATAGTCCAGGCCAAGATTCGCCAGGTAGCTGTTGGTGCGAATCGAGTAATCGCTGGAGCCCACGACCGGGTCCCGAAGCACATCAGCGTCCTTGATGCCCGTCACGGCAAAGTCTTCTCCATCAACCGCAGCAAAAACGCCCGACTCTCGTTCCAGCGAGGCGTTCAATGTAAGCCGCGGATTGAGCTTGCCAAAGCGCTTGCCCAGGCGGGCGCTCACGTTGGCATTCTGTGTGTCCACCGCGTCAAGAGCGTAGCGGAGCCGCCCCTGCGTGACGTCCTGCGTGCCCGGATCCCCGCTGTCTACTCCACGCGGAACGTAAATCTGATTGCGGATGTCGGCTCGGTCGTAACTGTACTGTCCGGAGAAGCGCAGCCACCCAAGCGGATAGTATGTGCCGGACGCGTTGGCGAGGGTGCGGGCGGTCTTGCGGTTGTTGTCGCGCGTGCTCTGGCGCCAGATCGGGTTCTCCGTACCTGTGAAGTCCGCATTGGGGAAACGCTGGTAAGCGCCAGTCGAATCCCTCTGGCTGAGGTCGACATCCGGATCATAGTTCATCAGGCTGAAAAACGGGTCCCCTGACAAGTCGTCGCGCGTGGAGCGGTTGTGATAGACGCTCAGCGCCAGGTCGATCTTGTCGCTGAGGGAGTGATCGACATTTATCCGGCCATTATAGCGTTGGAAGCCATCGTTATTCTCGACAGATCCTCGCTCATCGTAGTAATTGCCCGAGATCCGGAAGTTGGTGTCTTCCAGGTTGGAGCTGATGCTGAGTGAGTGCGTCATGAAGCGGCCTGGCTGATACAACGCATCCACGTTGTCGTAGATTTGCGGATACGGGTTATCCTGAAACGCTACAGCGTCGTCGGGCGCCACTCGGTCGGTGCGCTCCACCACGTTGCCGTCCTCATCTACGTACTCCCCCGCATCGTTCACCAGAAAGCGGTGGTGCCGTGCTGTTGGCACGCGATTATTGGGCAACTGGCTGGCCCCAAGTTCAGAGCGGTACTGAACACGCGTCTCGCCGAGGCCGATGTTGCTTCCTCGCGCAGTCGTAATCTGGATTACGCCGGCCGCCGCACGCGAGCCGTACAACGAGGTAGCAGCCGCCCCCTTCAACACCTCAATCGACTCGATATCCAAAGAGGCCAGGTCCGTCGTCGTGCCACCAAAGGACTGGCCCAGGATGACCCCGTCCACAACAAAGAGCGGGGAGCCATCTCCAAGGATAGTGGGACTGGACCGAATTTCCACAAATACGCCAGTGCCCGGCTGTCCGCTCGGCCGGGTAATCTGTACACCCGCCACCTTTCCTTGAATTGATGCCAGCGCAGAGTTTGTCGTAGGCACCGTTGCGATGTTGGCACGGCTTACCCTGCTTACCGTAAACGGCACTTTTTCGCCCGCAATGGGATCAGAAACGCCCGTTACTACCAACTCATCAAGGGATAGCTGGCTATCTTCCAGGACAAAGTTGACCGACTGGATGCGCTGCTCCACGGTGACCTGCTGCGCCCCGGTCTTGTATCCGACGAATCGAGCCTCCAGCGTGATGGTCTGCCCGATAAAGCTGCGGGGTAACTCCAGACGGTACCTTCCCTCAGCATCCGTGCTGGTTCCAATGTTTTCCCGTCCCTGTACGTACACCGCTGTTCCGGGCAACGTAACATCCTCCTGATCCGTCACGGTACCACTGATGACGGCTGCATTAGTCGTTTCCTGCTCCTGGGCATGCGAAACCACAGGGACAATGAAGGCAAGCAAAAAAGTGAGCAGTAACAATCGAAGTCTCATATAGTGACCTCTGTAAGATTTTCTTCGTGGAAGTGGCGGATGCTAATCACAAGTCTATCACAGCACACGGCATCCCGTAGCTGGGAACACTGCAGCCCACAAGGCGCAACGCATAGAAACGCGCGCCAAAGACCCTGAACCGGGAGCCTGAACTGATGCGCAGCAACCAAAGCGGTGTAACAGAGATGTGACGGTGGGGCGTAACACGAGCGCAATATGCAGAACCTGACCGACAATCACACAACCATCATTTTGTATTAATTCAATCTTCACAACATAGACGTAACGGAGGTGGGGGACCCCAGACTCATGTGATTTGGGCAGTTACGCCCATCCGTTCCCTCGCACAGTCACACCGGTGAGGGGCAGCGGGGGGCTATCCGATCCGAGACATGGACCGGTCGATATGGATCGTCGCGTCGCCACCTTCGCTGTGGGGCGGGGCGACTTAGCGGATGGACAGCACGTAGATGGCCCCATCTTCGTGATCTAACCCCCACCGCGCAGTAGCTGCGTTAGCATCGATGTAGCGCATGGACTCCACGGCGCTGATCGCGATGTAGCGCAGCTGTTCTACCCCGCCCACCCGGCTATCATCAACGTATACCTGCACCTGGGAGCTTCCGCGAAAGCTCCCCTGCCCCCGCGAGCGCAGCCACCGCGGGCGCAGCGACTCTATTGCAGCGTACGCGGTTCGGTACGAGGCTGTGCCGAAGTCCTCCTGCGTCAATACGCTGCGATCTGAGCTTCCGTTGATGGCCTGATCTGCACTGTAGCACCCACCGAGTAGCATGAGTACAGCCGTGGCCAGCGAGAGAAGTAGCAGATGACGCATGGAATCGTACGGGGCGTTAGGAGAAGAAGGGACGGCCCTCAAAATATACGCGGCTGTACGTCCAATATCACCACCTGAGGAAAATAATCCTTCCCGGAGGTGGTTAGAAGGTGCGCTTCGAAGCCCCCTCCGTCGGCCTTAAGGACCACCTATGGCATCCACGTGGCTCATTCCCCAGGCCTGGCGCTACGCCACCGTCGCACCGTTCTGCCGTGCGGCGCTCTTCAGCTGGTCGACGTAATCCAGCTGCTCCCACGGAAACTCCAGGCGGCCAAAGTGGCCGTAGGCCGCCGTGCGCCGGTAGGCTACCTCCTGCAGCCCAAACCGCGCCGTAATGGCCGCCGGGCGCAGGTCGAAGGTATCCCGCACGATCTGCACCAGCGCCTTGTCGGAGAGCGTCCCCGAGCCGTGCGTTTGGACATCGACAGATACAGGCTCGGCCACGCCAATGGCGTAGGCCAGCTGCACCTCGGCCTCGTGGGCCAGGCCGCTTGCCACAATGTTCTTGGCCACGTGGCGGGCAGCGTACGCGCCCGAGCGATCCACTTTGGAGGGGTCCTTGCCACTAAACGCGCCCCCACCGTGGGCACCTTTTCCGCCGTAGGTATCCACGATGATCTTTCGCCCCGTGAGCCCCGTATCGCCGTGCGGTCCACCGATGACAAAGCGCCCGGTGGGATTCACATGCAGGATGAGGTCGTCGTCCAGCAGCTCCGCAGGAATCACGCGGGGGATGAGGATCTCGCGCACGTCACGGGCGATCTGAGCCTGCGTCACTTCCTCATCGTGCTGCGTGGAGACCACAATGGTGTGCACGCGGCGCGGCGTCTTTCGGTCGTCTGCGTATTCGATGGTGACCTGGCTCTTTGCATCCGGGCGCAGGTAGGGCATCTTGTCGGTCGACTTCCGGATCGTGGCCAGCTCGCGTACGAGGCGATGCGCAAAGCTGATGGGCATCGGCATGTACTCGGGCGTCTCGTCGGTAGCGTATCCGAACATCATGCCCTGGTCGCCTGCCCCCTGGTCGATGGTGTCGCTGTCGGCATCCACCCCTTGCGCAATGTCCCGGCTCTGCTCGTGGATGCTGGTCAGTACGCCACAGGAGTCGGCATCAAAGCGCAGGAGCGGATCGATGTAGCCGATGTCCCGGATGACCTCCCGGGCGATCTCCTGCATGTCCACGTAGGCGTCCGTGCGCACCTCACCCGAGAGCACCACCAGCCCGGTCGTCACCAGCGTCTCCACCGCTACGCGGCTCTGCTTGTCTTGGCTGAGAAGAGCATCCAGAATGGCGTCGGAGATCTGATCGGCGATTTTGTCCGGATGTCCTTCCGAGACGGACTCTGACGTGAACAGGTAAGCCATGAGGATAACAGCGGTCCTTGATGAGGGTACGTAGCGAGCATAGAAAGAGGACCTGCAACGCTACCTTTGCCCCATGGTTCGCCGGAGGCTACGTCCTGCAGGAACGAAAGGTGAGCAAACGTCTATATCACCCGCTACCGCAGAACGCGAGATGAGGCATGGCTCCGGCGTTGCTTCTGCCGTGTGTCTGTTGTAGCTTCCGTTCAACAGCCGGGGCGCTCGCGTGCAGGTTGCGGCGCACGGCAACGGAACTGTGGAGGCACTGCCTCCCTTTACACGTTCATTTTTTTACGTTTATCCTATTCCTCACGCAAGAGGCTGCACGCCCATGGCAAACGATCTCGCAGAAAAAGTACACGCTATTATCGCAGACAAACTCGGGGTGGATGAGTCCGATATCGCCCCCGAAGCCTCCTTCACCAACGATCTCGGCGCCGACTCGCTGGACACCGTAGAGCTCATTATGGAGTTCGAGAAGGAGTTTGATCTGACCATTCCGGACGAAGACGCTGAGAAAATTGCCACCGTGGGCGACGCGGTGTCCTACCTGCAAGAGCACACCAGCTAACCCGCCCTCCGGATCGCGCGCCTTCACACCGAGACGGGCCCAGCGGTGCAGGCACACGCCTGCGGCTTGCCGCCACAGGGCGCAGGTCTCGGATGGCGCGTGTTTCGCGCCTTCGCATCGATGCCTCCGCATCGGCGACGTGCGGTAGCGTAATCTTAGGATCTTAGGCTGCACCGCCCGGCGTGGCTCCCCCACGTGCGCCCCGCATTGCTGCTGTAACTGCTGCTGTAGACCCGGGCGCTCCTCCCTCTCCGCCGTATTGCATCATCACAGGGTACACCATGTCTACACCATCGCGTAGGGTTGTCGTCACCGGTATGGGCGCTATCACCCCCTTGGGGCTTAGTGTGGATACCTTTTGGGAGGCCATGATGCGGAGCGAGAGCGGCGCTGCCTCCATCACAAGCTTCGACACGGAAGCGTTCGACACGAAGTTTGCCTGTGAGGTACACGGGTTTGACGCCAACGATTATGTGGATCGCAAGATGGCGCGCCGCCTCGACCCCTACGCGCAGTTTGCCATGGGCGTCGCCCAGCAGGCCGTGCTGGATTCGGGGCTGGACTACGAGAACCTGACCGACGAGCAGCGCGGCCGCATCGGGGTTACGTTTGGCAGTGGTATCGGCGGGATGCAGCTCTTCCACGACCAGGTGACCGTGCACAACGAGCACGGCCCCCGCCGGCTCTCGCCCTTCTTTATCCCGCTCTTCATTCCGGACATGGCGCCCGGGCTGATCTCGATGGAGTATGGCTTTCGTGGCCCCAACTATTGTGTCATCTCCGCCTGTGCTACCGGCAACAACAACATCGGCGACGCCTTCATGCTCATCCAGCGCGGCACAGCCGATGCCATGCTGTGCGGCGGCTCAGAAGCGTGCGTAGCAGAGCTGGGCATCGGTGGCTTTAACGCCCTCCGCGCGCTCTCCACCCGCAACGACGAGCCCGCAAAGGCCAGCCGGCCCTTCGACAAGGACCGCGATGGCTTCGTGCTGGGCGAAGGGGGCGGCGCGCTTATGCTGGAGTCGCTGGAGCACGCCCAGGCCCGCGGCGCGAAAATCTACGCCGAAATCATCGGCATCGGAATGTCGGCGGATGCGCACCACATGACGGCCCCACACCCGGATGGCACCGGCGCCAGCCTGGCGATGAACAACCTCCTGCAGGATGCCAGCTTGAAGCCGGAGGAGGTGGATTACCTCAACATGCACGGGACATCGACGCCACTGGGGGACGTAGCCGAAACGATTGCGGTCAAGAATGTCTTTGGCGACCATGCCTACAAGATGAACCTCTCATCGACTAAGAGCATGATCGGCCACCTGCTGGGGGCTGCCGGCGCGGTGGAAGCTATCGCTACCATCT
Organism: Bacteroidota bacterium; assembly: GCA_009908945.1. Taxonomy (GTDB): domain Bacteria; phylum Bacteroidota; class Rhodothermia; order Rhodothermales; family Salinibacteraceae; genus Tc-Br11-B2g6-7. The sequence continues at coordinate 5,945 of JAAAOI010000243.1, read as the reverse complement.
TGGCCGTGCGCAACAACCGCGTGCCTCCAACCATCAACTTCGAAACACCCGATCCGGATTGCGACCTGAACTACACCTTCAACGAACCAGAAGACCGGACGGTAGATGTGGCCATCAGCAATGCTTTCGGCTTTGGCGGCCACAACACCTCGGTAGCGTTCCGCAAGTTTACGGCGTGACCACCCGGTTGCCCGCTGCAGCACTTGAATGCCCGATGCGCTTCTGTCGCGTCGGGCATTTTTTGCAGGCCTGAGCGGGTGGCTCCCTGGAAAAGCATCCCGCGCTCACCGAAACACGATCTCCTGTACGATGTCGCGCCCGAGCTCGTCGTTTACGCGGCGCAGCCATTCGTTGCGGCGGAGGTGCAGTTCATGCCGCCAGGCCGCCGATCGGATGCGGACGTACAGCTTTCCCTTCCGGTACCACGCGTTGTCCGTCACAGCGTTGACCTGCGGCCCCGCCACAAACGCCCAGGCTTCCACGACCCGCGCGCCATCAATGCGATGCTGCAGGCCCATCTTTTCGATAAGCTCCTGCAGCACCTCGCCCAGCGGTTGGGGTTTGTTACCAAAGGCCATGGCGGCTAATGTGCGCTAAAAAAGAGAAGAACGGACGGGCCAGGGGCAGGCTGGTATGATGTTGGCACCCTTGGGAGGCGTGGTCGTTCCACGCGCCCCCATCGGTTGGGACCCGCCTTGGAAGCCCTTGTCCCGCCGTTACTCTGCCGCCGGCGCGCGCGGCTGCCTCAGCATCCGCACCGCTGGCCCTCTTTGCTCTTTTGCCCCGATGCACCTGCTCCCTCCGCCCATGCGCCTCCTTCAAACCGCCCTGCTCTTTCCTCTCGTTCTGCTCCTGCTCGCGTGGAGCGCTCCTGCTGAACGTGCTCAGCCCGGCGCACCCGTGGCCGCCACCAGCAGCGCGACCGATACCGTCCGGTTCGACCTGAACGCCGCCCTCCTGCAGGCACTGGAGGCGAGCCCTGAGGTAGGCATCGTAGCGTCCGACCGCGCCCGTGCCGAGGCCCGGAGTAGCCTGGCCCAGGCCAGCCGATTCGGGACGATGTTCAATGCCCAGACCGCCCACGCCATCGCGCCGGGCATCGACAACCCCAATGACGTGCCTGCGGAGGAGCTCTACTTGGACCCGGAGGTGCGAAACGACTGGGAAGACGTCCGCCCCTTCAATCAGTTGGAGGTAGACCTGCTGCAGCCTATTTATACCTGGGGCGAGCTGGGCGGTACTGTGCGCGCGGCTCGGCATGGCGTGGACGTGGAAGCCGCACGCGTCCGCGGGGAAGAAGCAAACGTGGCCTTCCGTACCGCGGAGCTGTACTTCGCGGTCCTGCTTACCAACGAGCTGGCCCGCGTGGCCGACGAGGCCGAGGATGTGCTGCAGCAAGCCCGCACTGAGGTGGAGCGGCTGCTGGACGAAGGCGACCCCGACGTGGATAGCGCCGACGAGTACAAGCTGGCCCTCAGCGAGCAAGAGCTGAAGCGCCAGCGGGCCGAGGTGCTGCAGCAACAGCAAACGCTGCGGTCGGCGTTTGCCCGGCAGCTGGGCCTGCCCGAGCGCGACGCCGTACTCCCGGCACCGGAGTTTCTGGAGGCCCTCGCGTTTGCGCCGCGTGACCTGGAGGCCTACGCGGCCGACGCCATAGACCAGCGGGCCGAGCTCCAGCAAGCCCGTGCCGGCCGGCAGGCCCGCCAGGAGCAGGTAACGGTTGCCCGCTCCGACTACTATCCCAAGCTCTTTGCCGGCGTGCAGGCCAACTATCGGTTTGCGCGGGGCCGCTTTCGGCAACCGAACCCGTTTGTAAGCGACTCCTTCGATGGGCGCTCCCTTCGCGCCGGGCTTGGCCTGCAGTTTAACATCAACTTCTTCCAGACCCGCGCCCGCGTCGAACAGGCCCGCGCCGACGTGCGCAAGGTGGACTTCCAATTGGAGGCCGCTGAGCAGCTGGCCCTGTTTGAGGTCGAGGAAGCTTACCGCTCCCTGGAGGCCGCCACCGTAGCACTGGAAGCCGAAGAAGAGGCCCTGGCCATCAGCCGGCGCTGGCTACGCGAAGAACAGATTAACTTCGACCTCGACTTTGGCGATACGGGCAACCTCATCGAGGCCGTTGAAACCAATCTCGAACAGCGCATTCGGTACAACGAAGCCGTACGGAGTTACAACATGGCTATCCTCCGCCTGCACCGCGCCTCCGGCACCCTCGTCGACCGCACACGAAGCGGCACGCTTGTTGACTAACGAGGTGGTGTACCGGGTGGCGATGCCCACCGGTGCACCCAACGCACCCGCCCCACTTACGGATTGCTTACCATACGTCCCTGTCTGCTATGTTGAACAAAGGAATTATGAACCGCTCGCTTGGTAGCCTTCTCGCCGTACTGCTGTTGCTTGGGGGGCTGGCAGTACCGGCCCTGGCCCATGCGCAGGATGCGGCACAGGATGAGGCACAGGATGAAGCACAGGAGATCCGGCGCAGGATGAGGCACAGGATGAAGCACAGGAGATCCGCGAGATGCTGACCGAGCGCGACCGCGAGATTAAGGACATCCTGGGCAACCGCGACTCGTTTACCCAGGCGCAGCGGGATGAGCTGATGGATCTCGTCAACGGGGTCATCAACTTTCGCGAGATGGGCCGGCAGGCGCTGGGCCCCCACTGGCGCGAGATTTCCGATACCCAGCGCAACCAGTTTGTGGACGTCTTTAGCGACATCGTCCGGCTGCAGTCCCTCTCCGACCTCGGGGTATATAACTCTGAGGTGTCCTACGAAGAAATCGTCGTTGACGGCGACAGCGCATACGTCAACACCAACACCATCTACCGGGGCACGCCTACGAAGGTGGAGTATTACATGGGGCAGACCGACGGGGACTGGTTCGTGCACGATATCGTGCTGGACGAGGTCAGCACCGTCGGCGGCTACGAGCGCTCCTTCCGCCGCATCATCAACCGACGCGGGTTTGACGCGCTGATGAACAGCCTTGAAAACCGTCGCGCTCGTGCCCGCGAAGACGCTGAGGAAAACACGCGGTAACCCGCCGCCCCAGCCCTGCTTTGGTTATCCGGCCCGGCCTCGCGTACGAGGCGGGGCCGTGGTGTTTCTGGGGCTGCGGTGGCCGAACCTGCCTCTCTACGCTGCGTAGGCGCAGGCACCCGCTATTTGGATCCTTACCGCCGCCATGGACGCCCCTGTTGAAGGCTACGTACTGCACACGTACGGCCCGCCGCGATACCTTCGGCATGCGGTAGCTTCTGTGGTTACGCTTCGGCGCTACGACACCACGCGGCCGGTCGCGCTCTTCTGCCCACGCGCCCATCAGGACGTGCTGGAGCAGCAGGGCCTCACCGACCTCTTTCAGCATCTGGCCCCGCTGCCGCCCGCGCACCAATCCATCGTCGGCTTCAAGCATCATCTGCCCCAGTTTGCGCCCTTCGACCGGTCGCTGTTCGTGGATGCTGACATGATCTGGTGCCGCAACCCGGACCCGCTGTGGACTCGGCTTTCGACGTTCGCCTTCACCGCTACGGGCCTCCCCAAGGCAGACTTCTTCTTTGGCGGCCCAAAGGGTGCCGGTGTGCTGCTCGATATCCTCTTGAACCGGCGCGGGCGCACCCTGCGGCGGTTCGGGCTGACGTACCTGCCCCGGGTGCAGGCGGGCATGATCTACCTGCAGGACCGGCAGGTGGGCGACGCGGTGTGCCGCCACGCCCGTCGGTTTTTGGACGAGCGAACCGATACCCACTTCCGCAGCCGCCTCGACGAGGGGCGCAGCGAGGAAACGTGTGAGTGGAGCCTGGCGATGGCCATGAGCCGGCTGGAGCTGCCCATCTTTCCCTGGCTGCAGGGGCACGAGAGCCCCCAGCTGGACTACATCGACAGCCTTACGACCCACGACGCCGACTTCTATAACGTCACCTGCCAGTACCACACCACGGGCTTTGTGTACGGGCTTCGTGGGCTTGCGCAGCGGAGGCTTCGAGAGGCGCTGATCCGGAGTGCTACCCGCCTGCCCGGCTGTGGCGACTTTCTGGAGGTGACGCCCTTCGTGGTACACTTCGGATGGCTGCATCAGAAAGAGCCGTTCTACACGTTTGCCAACCGCATCTGGCGGCAGCTCGAAGAGGAGGGGCCTGACCGGGTGGTACCCAATACCCCGCAGCCTTCCCCGGCAGCCTCTTCACGCTGAGGGGCCACCTGGCGTCCGCTCAGAACGGACCCTCCAGCACCAGCCGCACGAGGAAGAGAAGCTCCGTGCGATAATACAGGCCGAGCGCCAGCAGCACGACCGCCGGCAGCAACGGACTTAACAAAAAGGCCAGCCCAAGGCGCCGGGGTGTAAGCGTGGTGATCTGTAGGAAGGACTGCAGGGTGCGGGCGGTGCGCAGCAGCCACGCCACGGCCCAGAGGCCCACCAGCGCCAACAGGCCATACCGGCGCCCCGGTGCAGGGAGGGTCAGCACGACGAGGCTGGCTCCGAAGAGGACGCCGACGGCCCACCGTGGCCAGACGACCAGCGTCAGGGCTTGCGGCGCCCGCAGCGGGCGGCCCTCCTGGCCCAGGCCCCACAGCACGCCGCTCCAGAGCAGCGCGCTCAGCGTGCTGCCCGCTGCGGCCACCGCGCCCACCGCCACGGGCTGCTGAAGCAGCGCCGCGGCGTCACTCCCAGCCCACACGCCCCAGCGGAGCGCCACCGCGGAGGCCAGAGGGGAGGCGAGCATGACGGCCAGCGCCGCGGCCAGCAGCCCCGCCGAGCAGGCCATCAGCGCCAGCGCCACACCATACACGTCAGCCCCAAGCTCCCGCCCTTCCCGCACCGACTCGTAGAAAAACCGGGGCGTGAAGAAGTATCGGGCGAGCAGTTGACGGAACGCCAGCGAAAATCGATACACAACGCCAAGCGCGCCCAGCAGCACCCAGACGGCCACGATGAGGGCGTAGGGCACCCCCGACCGTTCGGAGAGCGGTGGATCGAAAGCAAACACACGCTGCTGCCCCGTAAAGAACCCGGTGACAACCCGCAGCGCCGAGCGCGCAGTTCCGTCGGCCGTGTGCAGGCCCTGGGGGCCCGCTCGTCCTACATGGCGCGGCAGCAGGCCACCCACCGTTTGTTGCGCCTGCGCCGCCAGGTCGTGCCACCGGTGCACAAACACGGCGGCATGCGGGCGGGCAGCCACAGTCCGCAGGGCGGCTTCGAGCATGTGGGCCTGGGCTTCATCGGCCGCCGTTCCGCTTGGCTGGCCAGGTGCGCGGGCGTAGCCGATGACCACACCGCCCGGGGTTTCATGTGCCGCCTGCCAGCGCGCCAATCGCAAGCCGGGCGCGGCCGCACGGGCGTCCAGCAGTACGTGATCTACGAGGGGATGGCATCGATCGCCCTCCAGCAGCGCCGTTGTGTAGAAGAGCGTGAGGTCGGCAGCTGCGGCACCCGGCGCCCGTAGGGCCTGAACCAGGGGCTGCAGCGCCGCGCAGGTGGCCTGGGCGCCGGTGTCTACCGTGTGCGCCAGCCCGATGTACCGCGCCGACGGATGCGCCGCCGCCCGCTCCCGGACGCCCGGCACCACATCCTCCACCACGGCGCCCACCTGGCCCCGCAGTTGCCGAGCCGACAGGCCGCGCAGGGGCACCTGCTGATAAAACACCAGCCCGAGCGTATCCGCCTGCGCAAGAAGCTGCGTGTTGGTGACGATACCGGTATGGACCGCCGTAGCCCCTGTGGCCGCGATGGCCTCCAGCTCTGCAGCCGCCGCTGACGGGTCCGCGGGTACCGCCCACGTCACCCCTCGCACGGGGGCCAGGTCCTGCGCTGAGGCACGTGGCACCCCCACCGCACAGGCCATAAGCAGAAGCACCAGCAGAAGACGCATCAGCAGCAGCGTACGTGAGATGATAACAGTGAGCCATGCAGCGTAAGGGCATGGCGTACCCGGATAAG
>JAAAOI010000239.1 GCA_009908945.1 Bacteroidota bacterium | reverse complement strand
AAAGAGCAGAAACGCGCCGAGGACGATCACCACCGCCACAATCACAAACAGCGCGCTGGCCACGATCGGATTCTGCGGGCCGAGGGGCAGCCACAGATCCGCCAGCAGCCAGCTGATCCCGAGCACGATGATCCCCACCGCCAGCCACGGATGCCAGCGGCGCAACTGATCGGGCGCCACCACCGACTGCCGATCGGCGAATTGCACGGCGAGGTTTAGTAACCCGAGGCCGAGCAGTACCCAGCCAGCCCACGGCATGTAAAACAATAGCGCAAGCCCACCGGCTACGAGCGCGCCGTTCCGCACCGTGCGCCAGCGGCCCACGCCCATCGTTTTGGTGAAGAGCCCGTGTGCAAACGGCGGGATCAGGGCGATGGTGATGATGAGCGCTGCCACCAACACAAACGTCTTGGTCCACGCCAGCGGCCCGAACAGCCGACCTTCAGCGGCCTGCAGCATAAACACAGGCAGGAAGCTCACAATGGTGGTGGTGAGAGCGGTCACCACCGCCGGACTCACCTCGCTTGCCGCCCGAAAGATGACATCGCGCCGCGCTTCCTCTCCGGGGGCTTCATCCAGATGCCGGAGCATGTTCTCCGTCATGATGATGCCCATATCCACCACCGTACCGATCGAGATGGCGATACCGGCCAGCGCCACCACGTTGGCATCCACGCCCACGTAACGCATCATGATGAACGCCATCAGCACCGCCACCGGCAGCAGCGCCGAGACGATAAACGAGGCCCGCAGGTGCATCACCATCACCATGATGACGATGATGGTGATGAGGATCTGCAGCGAGAGGGCCTCCTCCAGCGTACCGAGCGTTTCGTAGATGAGCCCGCTGCGGTCGTAAAACGGCACGATCTGCACGGTGGAGACGGTGCCATCCGCGAGGGTTTTCGAGGGCATCCCGGCCTGCAATTCCGCGATCTTGGCGTTGACGCTTTCGATCACCTCCAGCGGATTTTCCCCATACCGCGCGACCACCACCCCGCCCACCGCTTCCGCACCGGCCTTATCGAGCATCCCGCGTCGCTGCGCCGGACCCAGGTTCACGCGGGCGACATCACGGATACGGACGGGGGTGGTGCCGTCGCGCACGTCCACCACGCTCGCCTCCAGGTCAGACAGCTCGCGGATGTAGCCGCGCCCGCGCACCACATATTCAGCCCGGTTCATCTCAAGGGTGCGGGCGCCCACGTCCCGGTTGCTCTTCCGCACCGCCGAGGCGATATCTCGCACCGACACGCCATACTCGCGCATCAGCGTCGGGTCGATGTCCACCTGATATTCCTGCACGTGCCCGCCAATGCTCGCCACCTCCGCCACGCCTCTGGCCGAGGAGAGGCCGTAGCGCACCTGGAAATCCTGAATCGTGCGTAGCTCGTGCAGGTCCCAGCCGCCAGTGGGGGTGCCGTCCGCGCTCCTGCCTTCCAGCGTGTACCAGAAGATCTGCCCCAGCCCGGTGGCATCCGGCCCCAGCGTCGGCTGCACGCCCTCGGGCAGGGTGCCACCGGGGAGGGCGTTCAGCTTCTCGAGGATGCGCGTGCGGCTCCAGTAAAACTCGATGTCCTCCTCGAAAATGATGGTGATGGAAGAGAAGCCAAACATCGAGCTGGAGCGCACCGCGTCCACGCCGGGAAGGCCGAGCAGTGCGGTGGTGAGGGGGTAGGTGATCTGATCCTCGACGTCTTGCGGGGAGCGGCCCTCCCACGCGGTGAACACGATCTGCTGGTTCTCCCCGATGTCGGGGATGGCGTCCACCGGCACCGGATCGCGCGGGATCAGGTCGAGGTCCCAGTCGAACGGTGCGGTAGCGACGCCCCAGCCGACGAGCGCCAGGAGCAGCAACGTGGCCACCAGCTTGTTGTCGAGGAAGAAGGCGATGATGCGGTCCGTGAGGCCCATGAGGCAACAGGAGGGTCAGCGGGGAGCGGGCGGTTACGATTGCACGCTGAGCGTGCCCGTGAGCATGTCCATCCCGCAGGTAAAGGCGTAGGTGCCTTCCTCGGTGGGCGTGAAGGCAAACTCCACCGACTTATCCAAGGGCAGGTCGGTCGGCGCGATGTCCATGTCCGGAATCTGCAGCTGTGAGGCGCAGGCCGAATCGCCCGTGCGGGTGACAACGAGACGCGTGGGTACGCCTGCTGTCAGTTCAATCTGAGCGGGGGCGTAGCCCCGGTTGGTAACGTCGATTTCGATGACCTGCTCGTCGGCTGACGCATCGGGGGCGTCGACTCCGCAGGCGGTGAGCAGGAAGGCGGCAAGCAGCGAGAAGAGAAGCGTAGAGCGCATGGGATAGGCGTGGGGTTGGGGTAGAGGCGTGGCGACAAGACGCACCACGGCCAGGGGGGACACACGAGAAAACGCCCGCAGGCGAGCGGATCAGACAGATCCGGCCGTACGAGCGCAAGACGACGAGCCGCCTCAGTTCAGCAACGAGGCGTGCAAGAGAAAGAGAGGCGCATCCGGAGCGGGTGGGGCCCGGTCGTGGATGGTACTTCTTGTGTGTTGCTCAGGAGAGACCGCCACTGGGGGAGGCAAGAGCATGGCCGTAGCCACAGCCCCGTGCAGGGCATCCACCAGGCGGTCCGATACCAGCGCATCCGGCGCTACCAGCTGCGCCAGCGAGGCATCGCAGCATGCCATGGCGGTTCCATCGCCCGTGGGGGCTTGGGTATCGTCCTCGCCATGGCACGGCGGGGCCGCGTCGCTGCTGGACGCATCTGGGACCTCATGCCCCATAACAGGACACACCACGTCCATGCCCAGCTGGGCGCACACATGCTGCATCGACGGCCCCACCACGCTCAACAAGAGCAGGAGCGCCGTCGCTGAGGTCAGTATTTTGGTAAGGCGACGAAGGGACATACCCTTGGGGGGTAATTCTGCAACAGGAAAGGGCCTCAACGGCTGCCGGTACTCGGGGTTTCGTGTACCGTCGCCGGCAGCCAGCGTATGCCGGTGGAGAGAAGCAACCCATCAGCGCGGCCGTCAGGGGATGGACCACGTGGAGGAGAACCACGAGGCCGTGGTAGAGCACTACGACCAGCTGTGGCTCGTGCCCGATCGTCCCGGCACTGGCTTCTCCTACGGCCAGAAAACACCCCGGTCATTTCATTGACGCGTGAGTCTTCCCCGCCTTTATTTTTTTGCCTTTCACAGTTGATTGCTGTGGATGGTGTTAGTATACTACGGGTGCTTATGGGTGTTAGTCCTGCCCAATCCACCAACCGGCACCTGAAAATTATGCGTCTCTCTTTTGGTATACTACCGGCTCTGATCGGGTTTGGGATACTGGTAGCGGTCGGGGTAACCGCGTCGCATGATGGGCCAGGCGATACGCCAGACCCACTTCCTGCGCTTGCGACGGAGATCGTTTTCAGCAAGGACCTGGGAGGGGATGGGCCCGAGCACCAATTAGCGGTCGCCGACGACGGTCGTATCTACATGGCCAACCAGTCCACGTCTGAGGTCCACCGCTATTCACCGGTAGGCCACCTGCTGCAGCGCGTCGCGGTGCAGGGGCAAGGGATTGGTGACGTCTCGCAACCGGTGCAGCAGGTGGCGGTCGCCGGGCAGCGGGTGTACACCAGTGCCGGTTTCACCGACCCTTCCATTCTCGTCCATGATGAGGAGTTGCAGGTGCAAGAGCGGATTGATGTCAATGGTGTATTTTTCGGTATGGCGGCCTTCGGTGACCAGGTCCTGGCTGCGGTGCTTGATCCAGAGAGCTGGAGGATCACGCTGAAGCAGTATGGCGACGGGGCGTTTGCCGCGTATCAGCCGCTCAGTCGGCGCACGACCGTGCACGAGGACCCAGCGGCGCAACTGGGGCTGCTGGCCGGCGATGAGAATCTTCAGGTCTATGCTTATTTCTTCAACAATACCATTGATCTGTTCGATAGCTCGGGGGAGGCGGTGTACCGCGTGGTGACCCGGTTGCCCGGTGACGTGCCTGAGGTTCTGCCGGACGAGATCCCGTTCAGTGACATCCCACCCATATTTTATGCCGACGAGTCGCCCGAACCGCTAATCCGCGGGGTAGCCGTGGCGCATGGCCATGCGTTTGTGCTGGGCGGCAGCGTGGATTCGACGCGGGCGCATACGGTGTATGTATTTCGGCCGGATGGCGAGGCCGTCGCCACCATTCCGCTGGAGGAAGCGGGTGGTGGCGCCAATGCATTTGATGTGCGCGACGGGCATCTGTACTACCGCACCACGCATGGGCACTTGCGAAAGCTCCGGGTGGATCTGGAACCGCTGGGTATCGCGAACCCGGAGCCGCGCTGGACGGCCTGCGGTGTGGCGTTTGTGGATTGCATCCAGTCGGCGGTGGACAACCATGAAGGAGAGGCCCTGTGGCGAGCGTCCAATGCCTGCCAGCAGACCTATTGCGATTGTGGAGGGGAGGGGCCGCAGTGTGCGGAGATCACGGATCGGTAGCCCAGGGTGATCGGAGGATGCCGGGCGCACTGCCTCCCTTGGCCGTCGCGCGGGGATCCGCTGCGCTGTAACAATTCCCTGAGGGCCGCCGAGGCGTTGGCGAAAGAGGGGCGCATGCCATAGCTTGCCTTGTCATCGTCACCATCACCGGACCCCCTCTATCCTATGGCCCTCCACGAGCTCGCCGGCACGCCCGCCCCTGCTGATCTGCTGACGCCCATCCCGGATTTAATGACGGCGTACTACACCCGCACGCCAGACCCATCGGAGCGCGGGCAGCGCGTCAGCTTTGGCACGTCGGGGCATCGCGGGTCGGCGCTGGAGGTGACCTTTAACGAGGCCCATATCTTGGCGGTGAGCCAGGCCGTGGCAGAGGTGCGCGCAGCGGAAGGGGTGACCGGGCCGCTCTTTCTGGGGATGGACACGCACGCCCTGTCAACGGCGGCGCAGGCCACGGCGCTGCAGGTGCTCGTGGCCAACGGCGTGGACGTGGTGATCCAGCAGGACGGCGGCTACACGCCCACGCCCGTCATCTCGCACGCCATCCTGACGCACAACCGCGACCACAACGGCGGGCAAGCGGATGGCGTGGTCATCACGCCGTCGCACAATCCGCCGCGGGATGGGGGCTTCAAGTACAACCCGCCCACCGGAGGACCGGCCGGAGGAGCCCTCACGCAGCGCATCGAGGACCGGGCGAACGAACTGCTGGAGCACAACCTTGACGGTGTGCAGCGGGTGTCGCTGGCCGACGCGGAAGAGGCGGCGACGGCACATGATTACGTGCAGCCGTACGTCGACGACCTGTCGTCGGTCGTCAACATGGAGGCGATTGCCGAGGCCGGGCTATCCATCGGGGTCGACCCCATGGGCGGCTCCGGCATTGCCTACTGGAAGCCCATCGCGGAGACCTATGGGCTGGACCTTGAGGTGGTGAACCCGCATGTGGACCCCACCTTTCGGTTCATGCGCGTGGACAAGGACGGCAAGATCCGCATGGACTGCTCCTCGCCCTACGCCATGGCCGGGCTGGTGGACCTGAAAGATCGGTTCGACATCGCCTTTGGCAACGACCCCGATTACGATCGCCACGGCATCGTGACGCCCAGCGTGGGTCTGATGAATCCGAATCACTACCTGGCAGTGGCCATCCGGTACCTGCTCACACATCGCCCCGATTGGCCCGCCGACGCGCAGGTGGGCAAGACGCTCGTCTCCAGCTCCATGATCGACCGCGTCGTCCGCAGCCTCGACCGCACCGTGCGTGAAGTACCGGTAGGCTTCAAGTGGTTTGTGGATGACCTGCTCAACAGCGCGATCGTGTTTGGCGGGGAAGAGAGCGCAGGAGCGTCGTTCCTGCGGAAGGACGGCACCGTGTGGACCACCGACAAGGATGGCATCATCCTGAACCTCCTGGCCGCCGAAATCACGGCCGTCACGGGCAAGGACCCCGGCATACACTATGCGGAGCTGACGGCGTCGTTTGCGGAGCCGGTCTACAAGCGGATCGATGCGCCGGCCTCACCCGACCAGAAAGCGGCCCTCAAGAGCCTCTCGCCCGACGCCATCACGGCCCACGCATTGGCCGGTGAACCCATTGAGGCTAAGCTTACGCATGCGCCCGGTAACGATGCTCCCATCGGCGGGCTCAAGGTGGTCACCGAGAACGGCTGGTTTGCCGCCCGGCCCTCGGGCACGGAGGCCATCTACAAGATCTACGCCGAGAGCTTCAACGGGGGGGAGCATCTGGAGGCGCTGCTCCGCGAGGCGCAGGGCATCGTGCAGGACGCCTTTGCATCGGCAGGCGTGTAACCGTTTGCGCCACTGACCATCACGAACCCCGTGCCCCGCTATGCCGCTCCATTTTTCTGAAGACGAGCTTCGCCAGATCAAGGATGCCGTTGATGCAGCGGAGGTAAAGACCGCAGGGGAGATTGTCCCCGTCATCGCGCGCAACAGCGGGCAGTATGGTGAGGCCGTGTGGCGAGCCGCCAGCCTGTGCGGGGTGCTCTCACTCGTGGGCGTGATGCTGGTGTTTCAGCTCTACGACGGCTGGGGCCTGACGTGGCTCTACGCGGGCTGGGGCGTGGCGGTAGTGGCTACCCTGGCCGGGACGCTCGGGGCGGTCATCACGGCGTACGTGCCCGCGGTGAAACGCCTCCTGACGCCCACAGACCTCATGGCGCGTAAGGTGCACCGCCGCGCCATGCAGGCATTCGTGGAGGAGGAGGTGTTCAGCACGAACGACCGCATCGGGACCCTCATCTACATCTCCGTCTGGGAGCACCGCATCGAGGTACTGGGCGACGTGGGCATCAACGCGCTGGTCGAGCCTGACGACTGGATCGCGGTGATCGAGCGGATCCGGGAGGGCATTCAGCAGGACCGCGTGGCGGAGGGGCTGGTGGAGGCTATCGCGATGTGTGGGGATATGCTGCGCAGGCAAGGGGTAGAGCGGCCAGGAGCTGAACGCAACGAGCTGGCCAATCACCTGCGCGTGTACCCCGGGGATTGACCGGCGAGGGTATACGGCAGACCGAGATCCTGCCCCAGCCCGGCTGCCTGGTGCGGGTTCGTGCCTGCTACCCCTTCGGCTCAATTTCGAGCACCAGGCCATCCACGTCGCGGACAAAGAGGCGCTGTTTGGTTTCCTGATACGCGTGCCCCGCGGCGTCAAGCCGAGAGCGGAGAGCCGTGTAGGCGTCGGAGGTGAGCTCAAAACCGAGGTGGTGAATGCTACCGCGGCCCGGCACCGACGGGTGGGCCAGCTCGCGCATCTCGATGATTTCCAGGATGTCGCGGCCGGCCTCATCGGTGAGCATGGCGCGCTGCCGCCCCTCCCGAATGGGGTCGTCCTCAACGACGCGCAGCGTTAGCCCCAGGAGGTCTACGTAGAAGGCCACCGCGTCGTCCAGCGCGGCCGTCATCACGGACGCGTGGTTGAGCTGGAGCGAAAGGTCGGAAGTGGT
>JAAAOI010000199.1 GCA_009908945.1 Bacteroidota bacterium | reverse complement strand
CACCACCATGATCGGGTTTGGCGGGCTCCTGCTCAGCTTCCATCCCGGCATCAGCAGCATTGGCGTGCTGGCCGTCATCGGGATTGGCACCACGTTGTTCTCGGCGCTCCTCTTTCTACCGGCCCTGCTGCAGTGGCTGGAAGATCGGGAGCAGCGCCTGCATGAGGCAGAAGCGACGGATTCCACCCGCACTGCCGTTTCCGGAGACGGTGCTGACGGCGAGGTAGCGCCACAGGCCCAGACTCCTGCCGAGGTAGACGGGCCACCGCACACATGATAAGCCCCGCGCGTCTTGCAACGCCCGTCTCGTAGAGCGGGTCTCGTAGAGCAGGTGGCCTACGCACCACCCGCAGCCGTCCTGCGTGAGAAAAGCCGCAGCTATGCTCACGCCCCAGAGGGCCACACGCGCTCCCCGTCCAGCAGAGTAGGCTCGGAGGCGCCGTCACCGCCGGCGATGCCATCGCCCGAGATGGGAACGGTTGGATGCCGTAGGGTGCGCAGTACCGCAATGTAGCGCCGCGCAATCGCCTCCCAGCTAAACGTGTCAGCGGTATGCGAAGCTGCGCGGTCGGCGGCTTGCTGAAGCCGGTCCGGCTGGTGGTGGTAGCGGAGAATTTCTTCGGCAAACGCCCATGCGTTGCCACTCTCCACCAGGCGGCCGTTCACCCCATCGTCTATGACGTCGGTGATGCCCTCCAGGCGGGCGGCCACCACGGGCAGCCCCGAGAGCCCGGCTTCGAGCATAACCACCCCAAACCCTTCCATGTCGCCCGCTACGGGGATGTTGGGCATGATGAACAGGTCGGCACCGCGGTACAAAAGCCGGAGCTCACGCTCTGGAATACGCCCCAGGAGCCGCACGCGGTCGCCCAGCTGCCTGCGCGCTACCGCGGCTTCGAGACTTTCTGTTTCCGGACCAGAGCCTGCAACCCAGTAGTGCACGTTTTCCGGCAGCAACGGCATCACATGGTTGATGAACCAGCTAAACCCTTTGCGTTCCACATGGCGGCCCACGCTGCAGAGCAGCAGCCCTTCGTCGGGGGTGCGCGGGAGGCCGGTCCGGTTTCCAAAGCCCTTGATGAGGGCACGCCGGGCCGTTTCGCGGCTGCGGGGCTGGTCGAAGCGGGTGAGGTCCACGCCGTTGGGCACCACGGTCACTTTCTCCGGAGCGATGCCGCGCTCCAGGCAGGCCTGGGCGGTAGCGGTACTCACGGGCAGCACCGCATCAACCGCCGCGAACGTGCGCGGCACCAGCCACTGATAGGGCGGGAACGGCAACGTCACATCTTGCCCGTGGGCAATGATGGTCATGGGCACGCCGAGCGGGCGCAGCACCGACTGCAGGGCAACCGCCAGGGAGCCCGTGACCATCGACGAAAAAATGACAGCGTCGATGGTGCCTTCGCGGGCCTTCTTGCGAATCTGGAAGATGGCTTTGGCCATAAAGGGAATCGACAGGAGCGGCGTCCACCGCCAGGCGCTGCGCAGGACCAGCGGTTCTACCGTTACGGCTTGGTGCCCATCCAGCGAATGGAAGAGCTCCATCGCTACGCGCTGCATGCCGCCGACATTTGCCATGGGGCGGCCCGCAGGCGGAAAACTGTGAGATACAAAAAGAATGCGCACGAGGTGGGGGTGTTAATGATCAACAGAGAGAGCGGGAGAGACCGGAGCCGGCGCAGGCTGCGGCAGGCCTACAGCCTCGTGGTAATGGGCATGCAGGCGGCTCAGCACGCGATCCCATCGGTAGTGCGTAGAGCGCTCCAGGGCTGCCTCGCCAAATTGACGGCGCAGGGCCCCATCCAGAATAAGCGTCCGCAGCCGTTCGGCAAAGGCGGGCGTGTTACCGGGCGGAACGAGGAACCCCGTCTCGCCATCGCGCACCAGCGAGCGGCTACCGGTAGCGTCGGCACAAACAGCGGGTAGGCCGCTGGCCGCTGCTTCCAGGACGACGTTCCCAAACGTTTCGGTGTCGCTTGGGAAAAGGAAGATATCGGAGGACGCATACGCCGTTCCCAGCGCGTCGCCGCTGAGGTAGCCGGTAAAGATCGTATGGGGCAGCCGGGTGCGCAGGGCTTCGTACGCCGGGCCATCGCCCACCACGACGCTGCGGTGCGGGACGGCGTGGCGCTCCAGCGTTTGCAGCGTATCGGCCAGTGTGTCGAGGCCCTTCTCCCAGACGAGCCGGGATACAAACGTGACCACTACCTCGTCATCCGCAATGCCATGGCCACGGCGCCAGTCCATCGAGCGCTGCGCAGGATGGAACGTCTCCGTGTTGATCCCGCGCGCCCACAGGCGAAGGTCGGACGTAAAGCCTTGCTCCTGCAACACATCCATCATGGAATGGGACGGCACATACACCTGCTGAAACTGGTTGTAGAACCATCGCAGGTACCCCCACAGCGCTGGCTCCATGAGGCTCAGCTTGTAGTACTTCAAATAGGAACTGAAGTGCGTGTGGTACGAGGCCACCCGCGGGATGCCCCAGCGCTTTGAGAGGCGGAGCGCCTGCAGCCCCAGAAGGTCTGGCGTGGCCACCTGAATGAGCGTGGGGCTGAACCGGGCCAGCGCCTCCTCAATATCGCGGGAAAGGCTGTAGGTGAGGCGGTAGTCCGACCGCCCGGGGGCAGGAACGGAAGGGGCCGGCAAGAGCGTGCCGGCGTGGTCTACGGCCGGGCTGTTGGTTGTGGGCGCCACCACACGCACCGGTACCCCCTGAGCCTCCAGGTAGGCTACCAGCCGGTTCAAGGTTAGCGAGACACCATCCGCCACATGGTTGTAGGCTCCAGCGAAAAGGGCCAGCCGTAGCGCAGACGGACCGGCCCCTGTGGTGCTGCTGGAAGCCCGATGTGGTAGGGGAGTCGTCATGGCAAAGCCCGGATGAATAGATGCTGCGCCGCTATGAAAGGGGCAAGCGGCCGTTCCGATCTACCGCCTACCTTGCCCCTTTACAACTGATGTGCGGTACAGGTACGGTGTGCAGTATAGGTAGGCCAACGTAGCCGCACGCCCCCATGTAGAAGTAACGCAGGGTACAGAGTCGTTACGTTTCGCCCTGGCGAGACGTGGGCCCCTGACCGCCTACGCCTTCTGCTTGGCTTTAAACGTCTCCCGGAATTTTCGCAGCTTGGGCTTGATGACCACCTGGCAATAGGGCTGCCAGGCATTGTTCTGGTAGTAATCCTGATGCGTGGTTTCGGCCGGGTAGAAGGTGTCCAGCGGCGTGAGTTCCGTAACGACGGGAGCATCATACGCGCCGGAAGCATTGACCTCCTCCATCACTTCTTTCGCAAGGGCCTTCTGCTCATCGTTATGATAGAGGATGATGGAGCGGTACTGCGGGCCCACGTCGTTGCCTTGGCGGTTGCGCTGCGTGGGGTCGTGAATCACGAAAAAGATTTCCAGGAGCTCCCGAAACGAAATCACCGCTGGGTCGAACGTCACCTGCACGACCTCCGCGTGCCCCGTCGTGCCATTGCACACGGCCCGGTAAGACGGGTCCTCGACATGCCCGCCGGCGTATCCGGAGACGACCTCGTGTACCCCGGCCACTTCCTGGTAGACGGCCTCCAGGCACCAAAAACATCCACCGCCGAGGGTTGCCTGCGCTGTTGTTGACATAAGATAAATCTCCCAAAAGTACTCGTAAACTATGCATATTGTCTCAACGAGTGAAGCGCTGCAGGGTGGCAGGCATCAGCCGTAAGACGTGTATCGAAGCTGTCATTTTCCCGCGGAACGTTTTTTGTGCTTATCATCGCTTCCTTCAAATCGTTTCCTGCGCCATGCGACACGCTGTATCTTTCCTCTCGCTGAGTGTAGTGCTTCTGGGGGCCGGGCTGTGGGTGGTTGGGACTGGGGTAGCCCAGGATGGCACCGGGGCAAGGCCTGATGCGACGTGCGATGTGCCGCTCACGTACCGCATTGGGGAGGTAGATCCGCGCTTTGGGCTTTCGACCGAGGCGTTACGGAAGGTAACGCGTGAGGCGGTAGCACTGTGGGAGGCAGGGGCCGCCGATCGATTGTTTGCTTACGCGCCGGATGGGGAGTTGACGATTGACCTGACGTACGACGAGCGCCAGGGCACGTGGGAGGCCCAGCAGCGGGCAGAGGTGGCGCTGGAGCGCGCCCGCGCGCGGCATGCGGAGCGAGTGGAGGCCCACGACGCACGCCGGCACCGCCTGACCACCGCGCAGGCCGTTTATGAGCAGGAGGCCGCCTCCCTGGCGCGGCGGCTGGCGCGCCATAACCGGGCCGTGCGGGCCTGGAACCGGGGCGAGGTGGAGCACACCGACGAGCGCGCCCAGGCACTACAGGAGGAGCGGGAGGCGCTGGCGCAGCTACGCCGCCGCGTGGACGCCCAGGCCGAGAGCGTTGAAGCCCTGCGGCAGCGGTTCAACCGCCATGTGGAAGCGGTCAACCAGGCGACGGCCGCGTTGAACCGGCAGGTGCGCCGCTTCAACCGGCAGTACGCCCGCGGCGGAGGCTACAACAAGGGCGTGTACACCTACACGCGCGACGGCCGCACCGTGGAGCGCGCCATCACGGTGTTTCAGTTCCGCGACCGCGACGACCTGCGGCAGGTGCTGGCCCACGAACTGGGGCACGCCCTCGGCATCTCGCATGTCACCAGCGCGGCCGCGCTTATGCATCACCAGGTCACCGACCGCAACGAAGGCCTCGCCCGTCTCACCGCCGCCGACCGCCGGGCGCTGCGGCAGGCATGCGGGGGGTGAATTGGTGTGGTGCGGCGGGGGCGTACGCACGATCCTCGATTCGTCGTTTCTTCGGTTCATCGTTTCCCGAACGCGCGCCCCATCCACGGTCACGGCGCTGACCTCGATTCCGTGCCGGTCATTGGGTTGGCGCGTTCACCCAGGGATGTAACCTTGGGCTGCAGTGTTTGACCCCGTTGGGGTCGAACGTCACGCGTGCGCGATCAACATCTTTCGTTTCCTCGTCTCGTCGTTTCAATAAAACACGCCCACACTCACAACGCCCCGCGCAGCCACCGCCCCGTATGGCTCTCGTCGATGGCCGCCAGATCCTCCGGCGTGCCGGCGGCGACCACTTCGCCGCCGTTGACGCCGCCTTCCGGGCCGAGGTCCACGATCCAGTCGGCGCCCTTCAGTACGTCCAGGTTGTGCTCTACGATGATGACGGAGTGGCCTTCGTCGACGAGCGCGTTGAAGGCGTCCATTAGCTTGCGGATGTCGTCGAAGTGGAGGCCGGTGGTGGGTTCGTCGAACAGGTAGAGCGTGCGGTCGGAGGCGCTGCGGCTGCGGCCTTTGCTGAGGTGGGAGGCCAGCTTGATGCGCTGCGCCTCGCCGCCGGAGAGCGTGGTGGAGGGCTGGCCGAGCGTCAGGTAGCCGAGGCCCACGGCCTGCAGCGGCGTCAGGCGGTTGACGACCGTGGCTTCGTCAGCGAAGAACTCCGCCGCTTCATCGACCGTCATCGACAGGATGTCGTGCACGTTCTTGCCGTTGTAGGTGATGTCGAGCACATCTTGTTTGTAGCGCTTGCCATCGCACGCCTCGCACTCGAGGTAGAGGTCGGCCAGGAACTGCATCTCCACCTTCACCACGCCCTCGCCCTTGCACTGCTCGCAGCGGCCGCCCGGCACGTTGAAGGAAAAGTAGCCGGGCTTGAGGCCACGCAGGCGCGCCTGGTATGTGTCGCTCAGCAGGTCGCGGATGCCGTCGAACGCATTGGTGTAGGTGGCCGGGTTGGAGCGCGGCGTGCGGCCGATCGGGCTCTGGTCCACCATCTCCACCTGGTCGATATGCGCATGCCCGCGCACCGCATCGTGGGCGCCCATCTTTTCGTCGCTCTGCTGCCCCATGCGGCGGAGCAGCGCCTGGTAGAGCGTCTGGTGCACGAGCGTCGACTTCCCGGTGCCGGAGACGCCCGTCACACAGCAGATCATCCCAAGCGGAAACTCCACATCGATATTTTTGAGGTTGTGCTGCCGGGCGCCCTCCACCCGAATCACGCGCTCGGGGTCGAACGGCCGACGCTCCGTGGGCACAGGCACATTTTTTCGGCCGCTCAGGTACGCGCCGGTGAGGCTTTCGTCATCGCCCCGGATCTCCTCGTAGGACCCCTGAAAGGTGACGGTGCCACCATAGCGCCCGGAGCCCGGCCCGAGGTCCACCAGCACATCGGCGCGGCGCATCAGCTCGGGCTCGTGCTCCACCACGATCACCGTGTTGCCAATGTCGCGCAGGTTCTCGAGAATGGACGTGAGGCGGTCGATGTCGCGCGGGTGGAGGCCGATGGTGGGCTCATCGAGCACGTAGAGGGAGCCGACGAGCGAGGAGCCCAGCGAGGTCGACAGGTTGATGCGCTGCGCCTCGCCGCCGGAGAGCGTCTGCGCCAGGCGGTCGAGCGTGAGGTAATCGAGGCCGACCTCCACCAGGTACTTCAGCCGCTTGCGGATCTCCTCAAGCACGCGGCCGGCCACCTCCTCCTCGTAGGATGTGAGGCTGACGTTCTCGAAGAAGGCCCGCGCCTCGGCGGTAGTCATGGCCGAGACTTCGCCGATGTGCTTGCCGCCCACCTGCACGTACAGTGCTTCGTCGCGCAGCCGGTAGCCGTCGCACGCCGGGCACGGGAAGTACCCGCGGAAGCGCGCGCGGAAGATGCGATAGTGCATCTTGTACGCCTTCTTGGAGAGAAACTCGAAGAACGGCGTGAGCCCGATGTAATCGCCACGGCCTTCCCACAGCAGGGTGCGGACGTCGTCCGGCAGATCGCGGTAGGGCGTGTCGATGTCGATGCCCTCCTCCGCACAGACGCGGATGAGCGTGCGGAAGTGCTTGCTCCACTTGTCGGTGCGGAAGGGGGCGAGCGCGCCCTGCCGGATGCTCAGGTCTTTGTTGGGCACCACGAGGTCTTCGTCGATGCCCGGCACGCTGCCGAAGCCCTCGCACTCGGGGCAGGCGCCGAGCGGACTGTTGAAGGCGAAGAGTTGCGGGGTGGGCTCTTTGAAGGTCATCCCGTCGCGCTCGAAGTGCTCGCTGAAGCGCCGCGGCTCGGGCGTGGGCACGTCGCTATCGCCCGGCATCACCTGCACAAGGCAACGTCCGCTGCCCTCCCGGAAGGCGTGCTCGGTGGAATCGGCGATGCGGGTGAGGGTCTCTTCGTTGCCCTTGCGGACGGCCAGGCGGTCGGCCAGCACGAGGAGCCGGTCGCTGCCGTAGTAGATGGCCTTCTCCGGCGGCGTTTCGTTGAGGTCCAGCACCTCCGGCCGCTTGCCATCGGCCGCCTGCTTTTCGGTGGGCAGGAGGATCAGGCGGAAGTAGCCGCGCTCCAGCAGGGCGGTGAGCTCGTCGGTGAGGGTGGTGTCCTTGTGCTCCGGCACGGGGAAGCAGAGGTAGAAGCGCGTGCGGTCGTCGAGCTCGCGCTGCAGCGTCTCCGCCACGCTGCGGGGGCTATCCTGCGTGACCACCTT
>JAAAOI010000203.1 GCA_009908945.1 Bacteroidota bacterium | reverse complement strand
GCACTGGCGGCAACAGGGGCGGCGGGCTCGTCGCGGCGCAGCGCCTCCGGGCTTAGGGCGCCGATGTGCAGGTCATCACCACGAAGCCGCCGGCCGCATACGACGGCGTGCCCGTTCACACGGCGCAGGGCGAGGTAACTCTTCCCCCTGCCGGTGTACTGCTCTACGCGGCGCCATCGCTGGGTCTGGACGTCCCTCCACTCTTTGCAACCGCTGATCTTCTTCACCTCACTTCCACAACCGATGACCGATTTCGGGCGCGCCCTCTGTAGTGATCCCCACGTATCCACCCAGCGCGAATGGCTGGTGACCAACGGCCTTGGCGGCTACGCCATGGGCACCATCAGTGGCGTGCGTGCGCGCTGCTACCACGGCCTGCTCGTGGCTGCCCTCGACCCGCCCCTCGGGCGCACGGTACTGGTGGCAGGGACGGATGCGGCCGTCACGGTGGATGACACAGCGTATCCGCTGGCAGCGCATCAGTGGGCGGATGGCACAACCGATCCGCGCGGGTTCGTCCATCTGGACCGCTTCCGCCTGGACCGCGGGATGCCGGTGTGGACGTACACGCTGTGTGATGCGCTCATAGAAAAACGCCTCTGGATGGCCCACGGAGCGAACACCACGTACGTCCGCTACACGCTGGTTCGCGGGCGTTCACCGGTACAGCTTCGGGTAAAGACGCTCGTCAACCACCGCGACCATCACGCCACGACGCAGGCAGGCGGCTGGACGATGGACGTCTCACCTGTGGACGACGGGGTGCAGGTGCAGGCGTTCGACGGCGCGGCGCCTCTCTTTCTGAAGTGCACCGCCGCGGATGCTACGCCAGCGCACGACTGGTACCACGACTTCTACCTCGCCACTGAAGCCTACCGCGGGCTCGACGCCCAGGAAGACCACCTCCACGCGGCCACGTTTCGGGCCGAGCTGACGCCAGGGGCCTCTGTCACGCTGGTATTAAGCACCGAGGCTGATGCTCCTCTCGATGGCGCGGCAGCCCTGCAGCAAACGTACGCCCGCGACGAGCAGCTGCTGCAACAGGCCGACCTTGGAGACGGGCCTGCATATATCCAGCAGCTCATCCGCGCCGCCGATCAGTTCGTCGTGGCCCGCTCAACGGACGACGTGCCGGACGGACGGTCGATCATTGCCGGGTACCCCTGGTTTGGGGACTGGGGACGTGACACGATGATGGCCCTCCCGGGCCTGACACTCGTCACCGGACGCCCCGCCGTCGCGGCTACCATCTTGCGCACGTACGGACAGTACGTGGACCGCGGCATGATCCCGAACCGCTTTCCCGACCAAAGCGAAACCCCGGAGTACAACACCGTGGATGCGACCCTCTGGTACGTGGAAGCGATCCGCGCCTATGTCGATGCGACCGGTGACCACGACCTGCTGCGCGATCTCTTTCCGGTGCTCAAGGACATCATTGACTGGCACGAGCGCGGGACGCGGTATGGCATTCAGGTCGATCCCGAGGACGGTCTCCTTCGCGCCGGCGAACGCGGGGTGCAACTGACATGGATGGACGCCAAGGTGGGCGATTGGGTCGTCACCCCGCGCATGGGCAAGCCCGTGGAGGTCAACGCCCTCTGGTACAACGCCCTCCGCAGCCTCGAAGCTTTCGCCGACGTGCTCGACGAACCGGCGGGTCCTTTCACCGAGCGAGCGGCACAGGTCGAAGCGCAGTTCAACCGCTTCTGGGATGCGGACCGCGGCTACTGCGTCGATGTAATCGACGGGCCAGACGGCGACGATCCGGCCCTGCGCCCAAACCAGCTCCTCGCCGTGTCACTTCCGCACAGCCCGCTCGACGCCGAGCAGCAGCGTGCGGTGGTCGAGGCGTGTGGGGCCGCGCTGCTTACGCCCCACGGCCTCCGCAGCCTGGCCCCGGATAATCCGAACTACCGTGGCATCTATGGCGGCTCCCCCCACGACCGCGACGCCGCCTATCATCAGGGCACCGTGTGGAGCTGGCTGCTCGGTCCGTTTGTGCAAGCCCACCTGCGCGTGTACGACGATCCGGCGACCGCCCAGTCGTTCCTCACGCCCCTGCTGCGGCACCTCGGCGGCGGTGGCTGCGGGAGCACCATCAGCGAGATTTTCGACGGTGACGCACCTTTTGCCGCCCGCGGCGCTCCAGCCCAGGCCTGGGGCGTGGCGCAACTGCTGGAAGCCTGGCAGTTGCTGCGCTTGAGCCGTACGCCGACAGCGGCGGACGCGTAACACGGGAGCCTGCTGCTGTACGAAGCATCGCTATGCTACGCTTGCCCTCGCACATTCCGGATGCCCATGGTACGCTACGCCCCACGGCTGCTCGCCTCCGTCCTGCTTATCGCCGTTCTTCTTCCACTCCCGACCTACGGGCAGGCAACAACCAGCCCAGCGGCCGTTGAGGCCTTAAGCGCCACGAGTGAAGGCCTCCAAGCCTTGTCGCGTCAGGTACGGGGCGCCATCGTAGAAGTTGAGGTCAATAAGGTGGGGGGCCTTCGGCAAGCCCCCTACGGCAGGGCCGAGCTTGACGAGACGCGCAGCGGCGGCTCTGGCTTCATCGTGGACGGCGCCGGGTATATCATCACGAATGCCCATGTGGTGGCGGGTGCGAACCAGGTGCGGGTCCAGCTCGCCACCCCTCCGCCCCCGCCCCCCGGCGAGAAATCCATCCTGCGTAAGCGCGGTGAACGGTTAGAAGCCACGGTGGTCGGCATTGACACCGAAACCGACGTCGCGGTACTGAAAGTCCCAGGGGAGGGCTATCCCACACTCCCGTTTGGCGACTCCGATGCACTGCGGAGTGGCCAGCTTGTGGTTGCCTTTGGCGCGCCAATGGGCCTCAGTAACTCCGCAAGCCTGGGCGTCGTCAGCGCGACAGCGCGGCAAATGCGGACCGGGGATCCCATGATTTACGTGCAAACCGACGCCTCCATAAACCCCGGAAGTAGCGGCGGCCCGCTCGTGAATACCACCGGCGAGGTCGTCGGCATCAACACCTTTATCGTGTCCAGCTCAGGAGCCAGCAGCGGCGTCGGGTTTGCTGGCCCGAGCAATATCGTCAATGCGGTCTACGAACAGATCCGTGCGCACGGGCGCGTGCGCCGCGGCATCATCGGCGTCAATGCCCAGACGCTCACGCGCGAGCTGACGGACGCCCTGGACGTTGATGGACCGTACCGGGTGATCCTTGCCGATGTGTTACCTGGGAGCCCGGCTGAGCGCGCCGGGTTGCGCGCGGGCGATATCATCACCCGCCTGAATGGCAAGCCCATGCGTAACGGGCGCCAGTTCCATGTAAACATCTACGGCGCCCTCGGCTCGCTGGCGCGGCTGGAGGTTGTCCGTGGCGACCGCGTATTTGAGACAAGCGTTCGCGTCGTTCAGCGAGAGGATCAGCGCGCACAGTTTGCTGCATTGGCCGACCCTCAAGACCATCTGGTGCGCCCCCTGGGCATTCTTGCCTTGCCCCTCACCGACCGCATCTCCAGCGTGCTGACGAACCGCCGGCTTTCGACGGGTGCCGTGGTTGCGGCCAGCAACCAGCCCCCTACGCCCTGGGGCGACCGGCTCCAGGTGGGCGACGTCATCTACACCGTCGATGGCCACTCCATCGATGGCCCCGAACAGCTCCGCGCCGCACTGGAGGCCACGGGCCGTGGCACCACCGTCGTAGCCCATGTCCTCCGAGAGGGCACCATGCGGTATCTGGTGCTCCAGGTTTAGGCCAGACCCGCCCAAGAGAAGCGTTCCTACCCTCCCTCGAGGTCGTAGGGCACCAGGAAAACCGTCAACCGGCTGCCCGCACGGGAGGTCTATTCAGCGCCTGCTTGATGCATCGATTCCCGCGGCCCACTGCTTTAGCGCCGGGTGGCTGCAGCTACTGCTGCCAGGTCGAGCCCCTCATAGGTGTAGGTCTGCGGCTCAAACAGCGGCGTCCCGTGGGCCTCGCGCCAGCTCCGATGGAAGGCGACCGTGGTTTCACTCGGCGGGCGCACGTCAATCGCGATGGTGTACGGATCGTCCGGAGCGCCCGGGAGCGCGATGTTGCGCGCGTAGTGCATGGCGTCGCCCAACGTAAGATGCGGGATAAAATCCACCTTGGTCTCCTGCCCGGTCCGCTCGTTCGTAACCGTCGCAAAAAACTCCAGGTAGCCGACAAAACCTCCCCGGGTTACGCCCTCCGGCACGTCCACCTCCGCGTCCTCCGACCAGCCCACAAGCACTTCCAGGTGGATGTCGGTGGCTTCCTCTGACAGATTTTGATCGTAGGGCGTGACGTCATCTGCGGGTGCGGCCTCAAAGATGAACTGAATACCCGGCTCAACCCGTTCTTCCCCAAGCACGCGCTCCTGGGCTGTCGCTTCCGCGGCAAACGGCAGGCCCCAGGCGCTGAGGCTTAGGAGGGTGCAAAGGAGTACGTGGGGTAAGATCCTCATCGCAGGGCGTGTAATATTATTTATCCGATCAGAACGACATGCTGCCTCTTTCGCTTCATGGTACCGTGGCCTTGTACAGACGAGGTGAGGCTACCTTTGTTTGACCGGGGCACGACCGCGGATTCACAGGGCGAAGCACGCCAGACCGGTGGAAGACACCTCACTGAGGATGCCTGAGGTGAGTACAGGCCTCCCGGTCGGATGTAGTAGCTGCCGGCGTCCGTTGAGAGGTGGCGGTCCTTATTGTAGAGCACCTTGCTGGCCCGCCGCCCGCGCTACGATTCTACGGCCGCTTTACCGGGTACCCGTGCGTCAGCAGCACCCGCTGCGCCTGCTCCACGTGGCGCATCTGATGGAGCGGTGTGGCTTCGAACCACGTCCCAACGCTGAGGCGCACCAGCGGTGCGGCCTCGGAGGCCGCCTTGAGTTCTCGGAGGTCAATGCCCTTGGCGCCTTCGACCGCCCCCATCCAGCGTACCTGCAGCGTGCGAAAGGCCTGCAGCGTGGCGTCCCGATCGAGCAAGGAAGGCCCTGGCCGGTAGGCCCCGGGCGCGGGCAGGCGGGGCGACGACGGCCGTACGGACCAAATGAAGAGGCGGCTCAGCGGGCCGTAGGTGAACGGACCCGTGCCGAAGGGGCCGTACGCCTGTGCATGCCGCAGCGCCTTCTCCACATTTGGCAGCAACGCTTCGCTGGCCTTGTTTAGATGCACCAGCCCCTGCCCTACCGACCATACCTCAGGCGCGGGCGCCCAGTTGAACTGCTCCTGTGAAAGGCCCAGCGTCAGCGATTCCACGTTGGCCGTAACCTGCTCGAACGCTGTCCGGTACGCACGAAGATACGATGGAAGCATGGAAGCAAGAGTGAACCTGTAGGGGCGCGCATGCCCTGCGGATGCCGCGTCGCGCACAGCCCCCACCTGCAGGAGGCTACGCGGTTGCGCGCATGTGGGGAGGGCGTTCGTAAGCGGGGGCATCGGGCAGCAGGGTGTCCAACACGCGCGCCGACGAAATCACGCCCGGCATGCCTGCGCCCGGATGCGTACCGGCGCCAGCAAAGTACAGCCCGTCGATGTCCTCGCTCTTGTTGTGGGGGCGAAAGTACGCACTTTGCGTCAGCACCGGCTCGATGCTGAAGGCTGAACCCTTAAAGGAGAGGTAATCATCGAGGAACCCCTGGGGCGTCAGCACCCGAGAGGTCACGAGATGCTCGCCCAGGTCGGGGAGAATCGTGCGTGCAAGGTAGTCCTCCACTGACTGCCGGTAGGACTCTGCCTGAGCGTGCCAGTCGGTCCCGCTGTCGAGATGCGGAACGGGCGAGAGGACGTAGAAGGCGTCGTGGCCCTCTGGCGCCATCGAAGGATCGGTAGCGTTGGGCCGGTG
This sequence comes from Bacteroidota bacterium, assembly GCA_009908945.1. Classification (GTDB taxonomy): domain Bacteria; phylum Bacteroidota; class Rhodothermia; order Rhodothermales; family Salinibacteraceae; genus Tc-Br11-B2g6-7. The sequence continues at coordinate 1,636 of JAAAOI010000203.1, read as the reverse complement.
CAGGTAGAGCGAGAAGTCGTCGGCCAGGTGCTTGTGCTCGAAAATATCATCGAGCAGCTCCTTGTAGCGCGGCCCGAGCAGGATGGTGTGGTGCTTCACCTCGTCGTAGTGGCGGTCCGTACCGAAGTACCACACGAAGAGGCTCATCGAGTACCGGGCGTTCTCCACGCGCTTGTTCGTCCACCGGCTGCGGGCATACTCTGGCAGCAGGTACCGGTAGGTCCACCCAACATCCGCATTGGACACGACCAGGTCGGCATCGATCACCTCGCCAGACGCCAGCCGCACCCCGCTTGCCCGCTGGCCTTCCAGCGTGATCTCCTTCACTTCGGCGCCCAGCCGCATCGTGCCGTCCAGCCCCTCAATCAGATCTACCAGCCCGTGTACGAGCGATGTGGTGCCCCCCATGGCGTAGTGCACGCCCCACTTCCGCTCCAGGAAGGCGATGAGGGTGTAGATGGAGGTGGTGTTGAACGGGTTGCCGCCCACCAGCAGCGGGTGGAAGGAGAGCACCTGCCGAATCTTGGGGTGCTTCACGTACTTCGATACCAGGCCATACACCGTACGGAAGCTCTCCAGCTTCATCATCGCAGGGGCGATTTTCGCCATGTGCGACGGCTTGTTGAAGGGCACGTGCGCGAGCTCTTCAAAGCCGACCTTGAAAATATCCTGACTCTTGTCGAAGAAGCGCTCATATCCTGCCACGTCCTCCGGGGCGAACTTGGCGATTTCCCGCTTCATCTGTTCGGGATCACCGTTGTAGTCGAAGTGCGTCCCATCATCGAACCGGATGCGGTAGAACGGATCCACCGGCCGCAGCTCGACGTCGTCGGTCATCTCGCGGCCGGCCAGGCGCCATAGCTCCTCGAACAGAAACGGCGCCGTGACCACCGTGGGCCCTGCGTCAAAGCGAAAGCCGTCTTGCTCAAACACACGAGCCCGGCCGCCGGGCTGCTCCAGCTTATCGACCACCGTCACGCGGTACCCCCGGGCCGCCAGCCGCACCGCCGCCGACAGGCCGCCAAAGCCGGCGCCAATGACCACAGCATGGGGGGCATTTTCCGTTACCGGGATCGGTTCAGAGCGCGTGTTTAGTGTAGCGTCTTTGCGAGGAACGAGCGCGTCAATCCAACCCATAGAGCAACGGGAAATTAGTGTCTGAAATGAAACCGTCGATGCAACGATCAGCTTTCAACCATAGTTCGTGACGAGCCTGTAAGCGTTTAGCTGCCATGCAACCCAAGACACCGGCGGTCACGGAATCGCGGCATGCGGGCCACATCAGGCTGGGTGATACGAGAGCGGGCTTATGCCAGGGCTGCGGCCCGGGCCGTCACCGCGGCGTGGAGGGCCTCCTGTAGTTTCTCTGCGGTGAACGGCTTGGCAAGGTACGCGTCGGCACCCTCATCCATGACGGTGTCAATTTCCACATCCGCTACGCCGCTCATGGCCACAATCGGGAGATGGGGCTGCGTCGCTCGGAGCTTACGGATAAGGGTGCGGCCGTCCATCTCGGGCATCATCAAGTCGGTCAGTACCACATCAAAGGCCTCGCCGTCGCGTCCGAGGCATGCGAGCGCATGCGCTCCATGTTCAGCCGTCTCTACTCGAAACCCAGCCTCCTGCAGAATCTCCC
>JAAAOI010000091.1 GCA_009908945.1 Bacteroidota bacterium | reverse complement strand
CTCTCGCACGCAGCATCTCCATGCTTGTGCTACTTCTCGCGCCCCTCCTACTCGTGGGCTGCGGAAGTAGTGGCGGCGCAACCGATGCTGCGATTGACGCCCAACAGCGCGGCGAGCTTACGGGTCAGGACCTGGAGACGGCCAAGGCGCGATCGCACCAGGTCGAGCAGCTGCTGATTGGCCGGGTCGCTGGTGTGCGCGTGGAGGAGCTTCCCGGCGGCGGGATCCGCGTCACCATCCGCGGGCCTGGCACGATATACGGCGACACCAGCCCGCTGTACATCGTGGACGGGATGCCGGTGGAAAGCCGACGCGGTGGCCTGTGGGGCATCAACCCGCGTGATGTCGAGTCCATTCGCGTGCTCAAAAATCCTGAGGATACCGCGCTGTACGGCGTCCGGGGCATGAACGGCGTGGTCCTGATTCGCACCATCGGGTCCTCGGGCCGGCATGGCCTCCATCCCACACGCGAGGGATAGCTCCGGATCAGCCAGCGGCCTGCTCCTTTTTGTCGAACACCTTGTCAAACGTCGCCTCCGTGGGCGGGAAATCAAACGCCTTCACCTCAGCACACGCCTCCGCCGCGCCATGCTCCCGGTCCATGCCGCTGTCTTCCCACTCGATGGATAGCGGCCCGGTGTAGCCCACCCGGTTGAGCGCACGGATCACCTCCTCAAACTGGATGGAGCCCCGCCCAATGGAGCGGAAGTCCCAGTAGCGGTCCCGGTCGCCAAAGGCGGTATGCCCCCCGAAAACGCCGACAGGGCGCGGGGTGTCAGCCCACCAGACGTCCTTCATGTGGGCGTGGTAGATGCGAGCGCCGAAGCGGTGGATAAACGCCACATAGTCGACGCCCTGATAGCCCAGATGGCTTGGGTCGAAGTTAAACCCGAAGGCGTTCCGGTGGTCGATGGCTTCCAATGCACGCTCGGCAGAGCGGATGTCGAAGGCGATTTCGGTAGGGTGCACCTCCAGCGCAAAGCGGATGCCCTCCTCGTCGAAGACATCGAGGATGGGATGCCAGCGCTCGGCAAAGTCCTCAAACCCGGCGTCAATCATGCCCGGCTTGAGCGGCGGGAAGGCGTAGAGCAGATGCCAGATGGAGCTGCCTGTGAAGCCGTTTACTACGTCTACGCCCAGCTTTGCCGCCGCGCGCGCCGTGGCCTTCATTTCATCGGCGGCGCGCTGCCGTACGCCCTCGGGGTCGCCATCGCCCCAGACGCGATCCGGGAGGATGTCTTCATGCCGGGCATCGATACGGTCGCAGACGGCCTGCCCTACGAGATGGTTGCTGATGGCGAAGACGCGCAGGCCGTGCGCGGCCAGCAGGTCGTGGCGCTTCTGACAGTAGGCCGGGTCCGCAAGGGCCCGCTGCACGTTGAAGTGATCGCCCCAGCAGGCCAGCTCCAGGCCATCGTAGCCCCACGAGGCCGCCTTCGCAGCAAGCTCGTCGAGCGGCATATCTGCCCATTGTCCGGTAAACAGCGTCACAGGTCGTGCCATAGGTCATCCAGTGGTCAGTCAAACAGCAAACGAAAAGGGGCGGCTCCCGGGACGCGGGTGGCTACAGCGCCCAGCCCTCGCGCACATCTTCGCGGGCGAGGTAGGCATTGGCCTCCGGCAGGTTGGTCACGCGGCGGGCCTCGGCATCCCAGTGGATGCGGCGGTTGCCCGCCCGCATGGACACCACGCCCAGCAGCATGAGCTGGGTGAGGCGTGCGGCGTAGCCAAAGTCCTGCGACAGCTCCTCTTCGCCCCTGATGGCCCGCACCCAGTTCATCTCATGGCTCTCGTCCGGGATGCGCCGGTAGCGCTCGGGCGGGGTGCCATAGGCGGCCATCCGCTCTGCCGGCAAGAGGCGTGGGTTGCGGCCATAGGTTTCGTGCATGAGCGTTCCTTCGTCCCCGACGTAGATGACCCCGCCGAGCGCGTTGAGTGATTCATCCTCCGGCAGCCCCTCAGGCCGTGGCGGCTGCAGCCCGCCATCGTACCACGTGAGCTTCACCGGAGGTTGGTCGCCCCGCGCGGGAAACGTGAAGTACGTGGTCGATGCATGCGGCCAGGACGCGCCGTTGAACGCCGTCGACCGCGTTTCGATGGTGTCCGGGTAGCCGAGGTCCAGCGCCCATACGGGGTGGTCGATGAGGTGGGCGCCCATGTCGCCGAGCGCGCCGGTGCCGAAGTCGAACCAGCCCCGCCAGGCAAACGGGTGATAGGCCGGGTCGTACGGGATCTCAGGGGCGGGCCCCAGGAACAGGTCCCAGTTGATGTGCTGCGGCTTCCGCTTGAGGACCTCCGGTTGCGCGATGCCCTGGGGCCAGATGGGCCGGTTCGTCCACGCGTGGACCTCGCGCACCGAGCCGATGGCGCCATCCTGCAGGTATTCATTCACCAGACGGGCATCATCCAGCGAGTGGCCCTGGTTGCCCATGGCGGCTACCACCCCGGTGTCATCAGCTACCTGCGCAAGGGTGTGGGCTTCGTCGATGGACCAGGTGAGGGGTTTTTCCACATACACGTGCTTGCCGCGCCGCATGGCCTCCTGCGCAATCACCGCGTGGGTGTGGTCAGGCGTGGCAATCACGACAGCGTCGATCGCCTCGTCCATCTCGTCCAGCATGCGGCGGTAGTCCTGATACACGGCCGCATCCGGGTAGTCGGCGAACGCCTCACGGGCATGGTGCAGGTCGATGTCGCAGAGCGCGACGATCTGCTCGCTGTCCATCGCGCGGATCTTGTTGTGGCCGACGCCGCCGACCCCCACGCCGGCAATACCGATGGTGTCGCTGGGCGCCTGGTAGGCGGCGCCGCCCAGTACGTGGCGGGGCACCAACGTTGCGCCCAGCCCGGCCAGGGCCGCGCGTCCAAGAAAAGAGCGGCGGGAGAGGGAATCACTCATAACATTACATGCGGCGTAGTTAGCGAAAGATCAGCGGCGCGGTTACGCCGGCGGTGTGTAGGCAGCATCCACCCAGGAGCTGTCCTTGCCGCTCCGCACGGCGGTGTGGATAAAGTGCACGCCCCGGGCGCCGTCTTGCACGGTGGGGAAGTCGAGGTCGGCCGGGTCGGGCGCCTCGCCGCGCTCGTGGGCGGCGATGGTGCGCAGCGCGTTGCTGTAGAGGTTGGCGAAGGCTTCCAAAAATCCTTCGGGATGGCCGGCTGGGGTGCGCTCCAGGCGGCTGGCGGTGGGGTGCAGATAGGCGTGCCCGGCGCGGTAGATCTGCTGCGGGCCTTCCAGCGGCCGGAAGATGAGCGTGTTGGGCTCCTGCTGGGCCCACTCCAGCGCGCCCTTGGTGCCATAGACGCGCAGGCGCAGGTTGTTTTCTTCCCCGGCCGAGACCTGCGAGGCGTACAGTATTCCGCGCGCACCGCCCTTGTACCGCACCAGCATGTTCGCATCGTCCTCCAGGGCTCGGCCCGGCACGAAGGTGGAGAGATCGGCACACAGCTCGTCGATCTCCAGCCCGGTGACGTAACGGGCCAGGTGCTCGGCGTGTGTGCCAATATCCCCAATGGCAGACGAGACGCCCGCGCGGTCGGGGTCGGTGCGCCACTCGGCCTGCCGCGAGCCCTCATCCTCAATCTTGGTAGCCAGCCAGCCCTGCGCGTACTCGGCCACGACCTTGCGAACCGTGCCCAGCGTGCCGTCAGCAACGAGCTGTCGGGCCTGCTTCACCAGCGGGTAGCCGGAGTAGTTGTGCATGAGCAAGAACACACGGTCGTGCTCTGCCACGAGCCGGCAGAGGTGTTCGGCTTCTTCTACCGTGGTGGTCATGGGTTTCTCGCACACCACGTGGAAGCCGGCCTCCAGAAACGTGCGCGCCATCGGGTAGTGCAGGAAGTTGGGCGTCACGATGACAACCACGTCGATGCGCTCGCTCTTCGGCAAGGCGGCCTCTTGCGCGGCCATCTCCTCGTGCGACTCATACACGCGTGCCGGGTCCAAATGGAGGTTCTTGCCCTGCGCACGCGATTCCTCGGGCACGTTAGAGAAGCAGCCGGCCACCAGTTCGGCCAGCCCGTCCATCCCGATGGCTTTGCGGTGGACCTCACCGATGAAGGCGCCAGGGCCACCACCGACCATGCCGTAGCGGAGCGTTCTGTTGAGGGGCATACCGTGCGGGCGGGGGGTTAGTTGAAAAGAGTGGTGAGGTAGGTGTAGCTGTCCGTGACGCTCGTGAGGGGATCGCTCGGGTTGTCGTGCTCCACGAAGGCGTGCGCGATGCGGCCCTGCGCCTGCGCGGCTTCGAAGATATCCGCAAACGGGATCGTCCCCGCGCCCACGGCCACCATCGACGGATCGTCAGCAGGCGCATAATCCTTGACGTGATACAGCGGGAAGCGCCCCGGATGGGCTTCGAGGTAGGCGATCGGATCGAAGCCGGCGGCCACCACCCAGAAGAGATCCAGCTCGTAGCCGACCAGCGACGGGTCCGTACGCTCCAGCAGCACGTCGTACGGCACCGTCCCGTCGATGGCCTCAAACTCGAAGTCGTGGTTGTGGAAGGCGAACTGCAGCCCTGCCTCGGCGCAGCGCGATCCGATGGCGTTAAACGTATCGGCCAGCGCGCGGTAGTCGTCCAGCGTCTGCCGGTCCTCTTCCTGAATCCAGGGGCAGACGATATACTCATAGCCCAGCGCCTGCGCCTCGTCGAGCGTTTGGGGCAGCGCGTCGGGCGTGAGTTGCTCAAGCTGGCGGTGGCCCGCCGGCGCGCGGAGGCCGGCCGCGTCCAGCGCAGCTCGAAAGTCGGCAGGCGACAGGCCATGGTAGCCGGCCGTTTCCACTTCCTCGTACCCGATCGCGCCCAGCGCCGCGAGCGTGCCGGGCACGTCTTCATCCAACAAGGTGCGGAGCGTGTAGAGCTGAACGCCCATGGCGAAGGGGCGACGGCGCAGGGCTTCGCCGGCAGCATCCCGTTCGGCCGCGTCCGGGGTGCCGTTGCACGCGGCAACCCCGAGGGCGCTGGCGCCAAGGGCCGTTAGCGCGGAGGTGGTGAGAAAGGTGCGGCGGTTCATAGCGCAAGGGGGATGGGAAAGGGGCCACGGGTAAGCGCATCCATCAATCACACAGCCCACGTCCGGCCGATCGCCTCCAGCGGCTCGCAGCCGTCGTAGCGCCCCGGTACGTGCACGTACTGCAGCTCCTCTGTAGCCCCCGGCTCCGAGGTGTAGTAGCCCACCATCGTCAGCTCTTTCAGTTTGTAGAAGAACGGCATCAGCGTCACCTCCAGCTCCGAGGGCTGCCGGGTGCCCTCCACCACCTCCGTCGGCGCGCTGTAGGTGGCCCAGGCGGCGTCCATCTCCACCACCACAGTCTGGGGCAATTGCCCGTTGGCCGCGTCCACAAGCTGCTGCATTAGCGTCGTGCGCTCCTCGGACGTCAGCCCGCTAATGCCGTGTTCAAAAGACGACCTCGCCATAGCGTCCGCTTCCTCGAGCCCGTCGACGAAGTGCGCGCGCTCGTCCGGGACCATCCAGTACGTGAGCATCTGGTCGATGAACCGCTCGACGCCCACATCGCCTGCGCCGGGCGTGTCGGTGGACGGGATGATGGTATCCGCCAGCAGCCGCAGGCGCTCAGCCGCATCTGCCGAGAGCGTCTCAGGCGTCCAGCCGTCGGCCTCCGGCGCCTGGCAGCCGCTCATCACGCCGGCCACGGTCGAAAAGGAAAGCGCACCACCGGTCAGGAAGGCAATGCGGGTAAGGGCTTCACGTCGGTTCATATCGGAGGCATGAGGAAACGGAAGGAAAACAAGCACACAGGACTGAATACAGGGCTGAATACAGGGCTACAGCGTGCCATTGTTGACCTGCGCCACGGCGTAGTCAACGGCGCGGGCGGTCAGCGCCATGTACGTCAGGGACGGGTTCTGGCAGCCGGCTGAGGTCATGCAGGCGCCGTCGGTGACAAACAGGTTGGGGACGTCGTGGGCTTGGTTACGGCCGTTAAGGACCGATGTCTCGGGGTCTGCGCCCATCCGAGCCGTCCCCATCTCGTGGATGCCCTCGCCCACCGCGTAGTCGTTCAGGAACGGCGTCACGTTCGTTCCACCGCAGGCCTCCAGCATCTCGGCCGCTTGCTCGGCCATGTCCTGCCGCATATTCTGCTCGTTCTCGCTCAAGGAAGCATGGAAGCGCAACACGGGCTGCCCCCAGCGGTCGGTCACCTCGGGGTCCAGTTCCACGTAGTTCTCGTAGCGCGGCAGCATCTCCCCAAAGCCCAGCAAGTACATCGACCAGGGCCCGGGCTCCCGCAGCGACTCTTTGAAGTCAACCCCGAAGCTATCCGACCCTATGCCCCGAGCCCAGCCGGCGCGCGAGGCGCCGCCCTGATAGCCGTAGCCCCGCAGGAAGCCGTCCTGCTGATCATCGCCGATGTTGCGGAAGCGCGGGATGTAGATCCCGTTGGCGCGGCGCCCGTGGTAGTACTGGTCTTCATAGCCCGGCATCTCAGCAAACGCCCCCGCCTTGAACGGGTGGTCCATCAGGTAATGCCCCAGTACCCCGCTGGAGTTGGCCAGCCCGTTGGGGAAGGCGGTGGAGGTCGAGTTAAGCAGGATGCGTGTGGAGCCGAGCGCGGAGGCACAGAGGAAAACAAGGCGCGCATGAAACTCCACGGTCTCCTCCGTTTCCGCATCGATCACGCGGACGCCGCGGGCGCGGCCCGTCTCGGCATCGTAGAGCACCTCGGTGACGATGCTGTGGGGGCGCAGCGTCATGTTGCCGGTCTCGCGCGCACTCCGCAGCCCCCCTACCTGTGAGGAGTAATACGCGCCGTAGGAGCAGCCGCGCGAGCACAGGTTGCGGTACTGACAGGCCCCGCGTCCATTGTGGGGTTGGGTGAGCATGGCCGTCCGCCCGATCGTCATGGTGCGGCCCGGGAAGTTGTCCTCAATCCCCGCACGCAGATCCTGCTCCACGCAGTTCATGTTCATGGGCGGCAGGAAGTTGCTATCCGGCAGGTGCGGGATGCCCTCCGCCTGCCCGCTGATGCCCACGTAGTCTTCAACGTAGCCATACCAGGGCGCGAGCTCGTCGTAATCGATCGGCCAGTCAATGCCGTGCCCGTCCCGCGAGGCCGCCTTCAGGTCCAGGTCGCTGAGGCGGTAGCACTGCCGGCCCCAGGTGAGGGAGCGCCCCCCTACCTGATGGCCCCGAATCCAGAGGAAGTCGCTGTCCTCGGCGAGGGTGTAAGGGTTCTCCCGGTCGTTCACGAAAAAGTGGGCGTTGCTCTCGTTCACCGGTCCGGCCTGCGACTGCACGTACTGCTCCTCCTGCATCTTGCGGCGATCGGTCTCCCCCCGAAACGGCACGTCCCAGGGGCGGTCCTCCTCGGTCACGTAATCGACCGAGTGTTCTACGTTGCGTCCCCGCTCCAACACCAGGGTCTTTAGGCCTTTTTCCGTCAGTTCTTTAGCGGCAATGCCACCGGAGATGCCCGAGCCCACGACGATCGCGTCGTAGGTCTCAGGGCCGTTCAAAATGGACGCACGTGCACGCATGGAG
>JAAAOI010000247.1 GCA_009908945.1 Bacteroidota bacterium | reverse complement strand
GAGAGAAATCTGCGTCATGAACACGTAGGGTATCAATCGTTCAGGAGAGTGTCAAGCCATCGCCAAAAAAAACTTCGCTGGCAGTTCATCCGGCACCGAAGCCGTGAGGGATAGCGCATCACCAACTTACAGTCCGAGAAACGCCAGATCCGCGTGCTCCTTCAGCCAGTCGGCATGGCGCTGCAAGCGCTCGCGGTTGGTGGAAGGCACGACATTGGGATCCACGCCCGCGCTCATCTCCTCCGTGAGGTCTTGCGTGCGGCCACCGGTGAGGCGGCGCAGCACATCGGCGATGCCACCCTCAGGAAGCGACAGGCCCACCGAGCGGTACATCTCCCGCTGCACCCAGGCGTACTCCTCTACCGAGAACCCGTGCCGGTTGAGGGCGCGCACCTGGGCCTGTTTCATCTGCACCAGCCCATCTCGTGCCTGCCGCGCTACGGCGGCCAGCTCTGCGCTATTGAACTGCGCTTCGCCTGCCTGTACCTGCTGTGCCGCGCTCCGCAGGGCGCCCCACGTTTCACGCCAGACGCCCCGCACCTCCGTGCGCAGCTCTTCCTGCACCTGCTGATAGCGCGCGATCTGGTCGTCCGTGAGCACGCGGTCGGGCGGCGGCTCAAATGCCGTCTGATTTTCCACGTCCTCGTTGAGCGCGCTCCAGGTAGAGGTAACCTCTACGAACGGGGCCGCATACGGCTGGAACACGTAGCTATACCCCAGCCACCCGAGCACGCCGACCAGTATCAGCAACACAAACAGTTTGCGCATGTCTCTTACCTCAGCAGGCTTGTGATGTCTTTTTTCTTGTACGAATCATCGCACCCGAGGTCCATCGGATGCCCCAACCCGCGTGTACCCGCTTCTTGCGATGGGCCCTGCCCCGGCTGGGCAAGCGATGGACGGGCTTTCGTCCGGTACAGCAACAGGTGTGCCGATGTCTTGTCGATCGCCTGACGACGCTGGATCTTCGCTCGTTTGATGCGTACCGCGACTATCTGCGGGAGCACCCGGACGAATGGGAGACTGTTGACGCCTGCAGCCGCATCACGATCTCCCGCTTCTACCGCGGCGCTCCGGTGTTTGATCGGCTAAGGGCCGACGAGCTTCCCCGGCTGATGGCTCGGGCTCACGGCACGCTGCGCTGCTGGAGCGCGGGGGCGGCCTCAGGGGAGGAAGCTTACACGTTGGTCCTGCTATGGCACCAAGCGGTACAGCCGGGGGATGGGACGCAACGCCTGCGCATCCTGGCCACCGACGCGCAGACGCACATGCTGGGGCGTGCGGCAACTGCCGTGTACGAGGGCGGCTCACTGAAGGAGCTTCCCGCCCCCCTGGTGCGCCTCGCGTTCGACCGCGCCGCCGGGCCTGACGGGTTGTGCTACAGCCTCAAGCCTCGCTTCCGCGCCCCCGTGCAGTTGGCGCTCCACGATGTGCGCACGCCCCCGCCTACGCAGCCCTTCCACCTCATCTGCTGCCGGTACGTGCTGATGTACTTCGATGCGGAGGTACGACGCCACTGCCTCGCCCACCTCACCGACCGGCTGCTCCCCGGCGGCGTGCTGGTCCTCGGCACGCGCGACCTCGAGCCACCTCCTGATTTGCCGCTACTGCCGATCAACCGGGCACTTCGGCTTTACCGGCGGGAGTAACTGATGGATGGTCGGGCCGCGGTTTTACATTTGCCCCCCTTCTACCACTGCCAACCGACCCGGCGGACACTGCATCTGCGATGACCGTCGTTCTCCCCAACCAGTCATCCTCGACCTGATCGAGAAACGAGGCCGGAGGCCGACTCACGGAGCGGAAGCGGAGCTAATCGAGGATCCATACCCAGCGCTGTACGAAGCACTGGCCTCGAGGCCTTGCATGGGGGCTGCGTGCCTCGCTTCCACATGTGGGTAGCCCTCTGTAAGGCTGCCTCGTGGAATCGCACCATGGATTATTGACATCAGTCGCGCAGAGCGCTCGTGTCTCGCCTCCGCGAGGATGACTTCGGTGGGAGAGGGTGCCAGGCAGCGAAAGATGGTAGCCTCCTTCCCAGTATCCCCGTGTGTGGCAATGCCGGGATTCGAAATCATGCCCGTGCCCGTGAACGCCGGTGGATGGCAGCATTGAACCAATCCCTTGTAGCGACGCAGCGCGCTGCGTCGAGGCGAACAGTGGGGACTTGCCGGATCGTCCGAACGCAGCTGCAACCCCACACCCTAAGCCAACCGCCACACTGGGCCGGGACGGCGCTGCGGGTGCGTTGCGCCCGAGACGGACGCAACGAGAGGAGTGAGAGGTGCCGCGGTAGCGATGGACGGGAAGGCGCAATCATTCCAGTGCTTTACTCAGCCAGCGCCTCCAACAAAATCTCCGCCGGGTGGAGCGCTTCGCGGTCGGTGGCGTCCTTGATCTGGCTGCGGCAGGAGAAACCGGCGGCGGCGATCAGGACGTCGGGGTCTGCTTCGCGCACTGCGGGGGCCAGGCGGCGCTCGGCCATCTTCAGGGAGATGTCGACGTGCTCCGATTCGTAGCCGAACGCGCCCGCCATGCCGCAGCAGCTCGTGTCGAGCGTCTGCACCGTGTAGCCGGGCGGCAGGCCCAGCGTGCGCTCCGACGGCCCAGTGCCGTCGAGCGCCTTCTGATGGCAGTGGCCGTGCAGCAGCACCGTGCGCTGCTCATCTTTCCACGTGAGGTGATCGAGTCGCCCGGCGTCGGCTTCGGAGGCGATGAACGTCTCGAACGTCTGCGCCGCCCCGGCCAGCTCCTTCGCCCGGAGGTCGCCCGGGAGCAGCGACGTGAACTCATCGGCCAGCGTGAGGATACAGCTCGGCTCCAGTCCCACGATGGGCAGCCCCCGCCGCACGTAGTCGTGCAGGTGGTCTACCATGGTGAGGGCCTGCTGCTGCGCCTTCGTGATGAAGCCCTTCGAGATATAGGTGCGCCCGCAGCACAGCGAGGCCTCCGGCACAATCACCTCGTAGCCGGCCTTCTCCAGGAACGCAGCGGCAGCGCCCGCGGTGTCCGGCCGGTGGCAGTTGTTGAAGGTATCAGCGAAGAAGACGACTTGGCGATCTACGGCCGTGCCGTTGGTAGGCGCATCGGCGTGCCCGTTGCGGGCTGCGAAGTCCTGCGTGAAGGTGCGCCGCGCAAACCCGGGGAGGTCGCGGCGCTGGCTGATGCCCAGCGTCCGGTCCATGAGCCAGCGGAGGGGCTTCAGCTTGTTTACCGCGTTGACCACCGAGGCCAGCGGCGTGCCCGCCACCCAGCGCGCCAGGTGCGGCTGCTCGGCAAACAGGCGCGTGCGCAGCGGCGGGCGCTTCGTTTTCCACACCTTGGAGAGCCACTCCGTCTTCATCTTGGCCATATCCACATTCGACGGGCACTCCGTCTTGCAGGCCTTGCACTGGATGCACAGGTCCATCACCTCGTGCATGCGCTCGCCCGTCAGCTCTTCGCGGGGCAGCGCGCCCGAGAGCGCGGCCCGCAGGGCGTTCGCCCGGCCGCGGGTGGAGTGTTCTTCCTCGCGCGTCACCATAAAGCTGGGGCACATGGTGCCGCTCTCCAGCTTGCGGCACGCCCCGTTGCCGTTGCACAGCTCCACAGAGCGCGCAAACCCACCGTCGGCCGACCAGTCGAGCTCTTCCAATACGGGAATCGTGTCGTATTCGGGACCCATCCGCAGGTGTTCGCTTGCGGCCGGCGTGTCGATGATCTTGCCGGGGTTGAGGATGCCTTGCGGGTCGAAGAGGTGCTTCAGGCGGCGGTACACGTCGCAGAGCTCGGTGCCGAGGAACTGCTCGTTGAGCCAGCCGCGCACGATGCCGTCGCCATGCTCCGAGGCGATGGCGCCACCGTACTTGGCCACGAGCTCCATCGACCCCTGGCTGATGGCCTCCAGCTTGCGAGCGCCATCGGCGTTCTTGGTGTTGACAAAGGGGCGGACGTGCAGGCAGCCGGCGGAGGCATGCGCGTAGTAGACGGCGTCGGTATCCTGCGCCTGCAGCATGGCATCGAGGTCGGCGATGTAGTCGGCGAGGTGCTCCACCGGCACCGAGGCGTCCTCGATGACGGCCACCGGCTTGAAATCGCCCTTCACGCCCATCACAATGCCCAAGCCCTCTTTGCGCACCGTCCAGACGTTGTCGATCTGCGCTGGGTCTTGTGTGGTCACGATGGCGTAGCCCTCACCAGCAGCCTGCAGGGTTTGTTGCAGTGCGTCCAGCCGCCCATTCAGTTCAGCTTTGGTATCTCCGTAGTACTCGGTGATGAGGACGGCCCCCGGCGTGCCTTCCACAAACGTGAGGCGTGGCGCAAAGCCCGGCGCCTGGCGCGTGCGCTCAATGGCCGTCCCATCGAACAGCTCCACCGCTGCAGGGTCGGTGTCGAGGATCGTCGTGACGGAGCGCAGGGCTTCATCGCGTGTGTCGTAATGCACGATGGCCAGGGCGGTCCGGGTTGGGCGCGGCACCACGCGCAGGGTAATTTCGGTGGTGAAGGCCAGCGTGCCCTCGCTGCCGCAGAGAAGCTGCGCGGGGTTGCGCTTGGCGGTATTCGGTGCCTTGCCGTTGGGGAGCAGGCGCTCCAGCCGGTAGCCACTGTTGAGGCGCCAGTGATCGGGGGTGTCCCGCTGGATCACCTCGGCGTGCTCCTTCAAGAGCTGGTGCAGCCCAAAAAAGACATCGCCTACCAGGCCGGGCCGGTCGGCGTGGGCCTTCCATTCGGCGCGGGTAAGGGGCTGGAACGTGGCGGGCGTGCCATCGGCCAGCAGTACCTCCAGCGCCTCCACATGGTCGATGGTGTTGCCGTACAAGATGGAGTGCGTGCCGGTGGAATTGTTGGCCACCATGCCGCCCAGCGTGGCGCGGCTGCCACTGGCGGGGTCGGGCCCTACCATCAGTCCGTGCGGCTTGAGGGCCAGGTTAAGCCGGTCCAGCGTGAGGCCCGGCTGCACCCGCACCCACTGCTCCTCCGCGTTGATCTCCAGGATGGCATCCAGGTAGCGCGAGCAGTCGATGACGAGCGCCTCAGCCACCGTCTGCCCCGAGAGCGACGACCCACCGCCACGCGGCAGCACAGGAATCTGGTGTTGCGCGCACGCTTCGAGCGCGGCCTGCACATCCGCTGCCGTCTTGGGCAGCAGCAAGCCCAGGGGTTGCATCTCGTAGAGGCTCGCATCTGTGGCGTAGAGCGCGTTCGTCATTGCGTCAACGCGCAGCTCTCCGTCAATCTGCGGGCGGAGCGTTTGGGCCAGATCGCGCATGCGCTCGGAAGTGGACGTGGCAAGCATGGAAGGCGCAGGCTGAGTGTGGAAGGGTGCACGAGCAGCAGTACGGTGGGGACCTCCCGCCACATGAGGGCTTTTAGCGGCCGCACGAGATAGAGCTATATACGGTCGCCTCTCACCCTCCTGCCATACGGCAGAGCAGGTATCCGTTAGCCGCGGGCGTGCGTTCAGGGACGCGTATGTGACGGTTGTAATCTCAACTAAAACAAAGGGATACGGGTCCCTGCATGAACGGATCTTGCATGTGTTCGTGGCGCCTGAGCCACTTAGAGCGTGAGCGTCTGTCCTGTTTTCGAGTTTGTAACCTTTACATCGGGGTAGAAGTGGGAGAGGTTGTCGGCCATCCAGGTGCGGGCGTCGGCGTCTCCGTGAACGAGCACGACGTGCGCGGGCTGCAGCTCGCCGACGATGTCGAGCAGGTCGCGCCGTGTCCCATGGCCGCTAAAGCGCAGCCGCTGCACCTCGCACCGCAGCTGCTGCGGCCCCACCAGCTCGTCCAACACCACGTGCATCGCCTCTTCAGATTCCGCCGCGCTCAACAGCCGGTCGGCCGGCGAGCCTTCCTTCGAGAAACCGACCAGGATGACGCTGCTGTCCTCGTCCTCTACGATGCGTTGCGCAAACCAGTTGGAGAGGGTGCCCTCGAACATCATCCCGCTGGTCACTACGTAGATGGACGGCTCGTGCAGGCCGCGCCGCTTGCCCTGTGAGCTCCGGGGGACGCGCTCTTGGTCGACCCCGTAGACGCGGAATTCGCTGTTCAGGCGAGGGGTGTGCGTGCGCGTCTTGTCGTAGATGTCGGAAATGGCCCGCTGCAGCCCCGCCGTGTAGACGGGCACGTCGGCGTCGATGGCGCCGCGCTGCTTGTAGCGATCGATGAGGGCCAGGATTTCCTGGGCGCGGCCGATGGCGAAGACCGGGATCACGACGTTGCCGCCGCGCTCCAGCACACGCACCACGGCATCCCGCAGCTTGCGCTCTTCCTCCCGGCGCGTGGTCTGCTCCGCCTCCGGATCGGCGCCGAGGGTGGACTCCAGCAGCAGCGTGTCGATGGGCGGCTCCGGGTACGTGCCGCCCGGGATGATGGTTTGCGCGTTGGGGTTGGTGTCCCCCGTGTAGAAGAGGCGCCGCTCGGTGCCTTCGTCCTCGTAGGTGAGCAGGACCCCGGCCGAACCCAGAATGTGCCCGGCATCAAAGAATTCCGCTGTCACGGTAGTTTGCCCGTTCAGCCCTGTGACGTCGAACGGGTCGCCCGGATCGTGTGTGAGGTAGAGGTAGCTATGGAGCTCTACATCTTCCTCGTCGAACAGTGGGTCGTAGGCCGACGAACCTTCGCGCATGCGGCGGCGCTGCAAGCGTGCGGAGGCGGGCAGGAGGACGTCGGCCAGTTTGCGTGTGGCCGGCGTCATGTGCGCCAGGGCATGGGGAAACTCGCGGAAGAGCACAGGCAGCCCGCCCAGGTGGTCGTGGTGCGCGTGGGTCACGAGGACGTGGTCGATGTACCAGTCCGGCTCCTGCTTGATGATGCGAAAATCTGGCGTGCTGGCCGGCCCGTCCTCCTCCGGGTCGAGCCCGGCATCCAGCGCAACACCGGTGCCGTGGATGGAAAGGAAGTGACAGCTGGCACCGATCGTATCGGTGCGGCCAAGCGTCGTATAGCGAACAGACATAGGGCGATGGACAGGTGGTAGAGCGGAAGGGCCGGGCACGGCATGGGAGGAGGCGTAGCGCCGCCGCAAGAGGCGGTGGAGCAACCTGTGACGAAAAGCGATTGTTTCGCTGCAGTGGGCAGGGATCGGACCGGCCAGACGGCAAGTAAGAGCGCTCGTCATGTCGCGTTTTGCCCCGTTCCGCCCGGCACCATTGCCTTCTGTATCATTGCCTTCTGTATCATTGCCTTTCGTCCCTCATGGCGCGGACCCGCTCCTTCACCGTCCACACGGCGCCCTGGTACACGCAGACCCATCACACGGCCAACGGCTTCCGCACACCGGGTAGCTCCCAGGCGCCCGCCTCCCTGCTGGAGGTCACGCCTTGGCTGCTTCGGCGCGCCCTCGTGCCGCGACGGCATCGGCCCGCCCCTCACCAGCCGGTGGACCTCGCCCAGCTCCGCACTGCGCCCGGGCGGATGCGGGTGACCTGGCTCGGCCATGCCACGCTCTACATACAGGTGCCTGGCCTTACGCTGCTGACGGACCCCATGCTGAGCCGTCGGGCGAGCCCGGTACCGTTTGCCGGGCCGGTGCGCCAGGTCCCGCCCCCGTT
>JAAAOI010000037.1 GCA_009908945.1 Bacteroidota bacterium | reverse complement strand
GCGTTGGGGTAGCTTCGCCACACATATCGCGGCTTGTTTACACCAAGCCCGTAGCGTATCCGCTACGAGGCTGCAGCTATGCCTTCAGGTGATCGGCCACGCCCGCCACATCGGGCACCACGGGTGCGGGTGGCGCGCGGGTCACACGGTGGGCGTGCCTGATGGCTGCGGCGGGTTGGAGCCCCCCGATGGATTCTCCGTAGCCGGTTGAACCTCGTGGGTCGCCACGACCTTCTTCACCCGGCGCATCAGCATGTCGAGGGAGCGGGCTGTAATCGTGATGGGGATACCAAAGCGGTTGGCGATCCAGATCGTCTCCCGGCTTTTGAGCTTGCGCATAATCACAATCCACGGAGAGCCGATGGCCGGGGTCTTCGCCCCCAGTCCGTATCGACGCTCCAAATCATCAAAGCCTGCGTGGAGGCGCTGCTGCTCAGCAGAGGTTGGGGTGCCGGTGTAGGTGATGAGGGAACGCATGGGAACGTTAGGGCAGAGGAGAAAAACGCGTAGGGTACGCGGATGGATCACGCCGGCATGAACCGGTAGCCCTTGCCGTATACCGTCTGCAAGTACACGGGGGCGGAAGGGTCCTCTTCGATCTTTTTCCGGATGGAGGTCACGTGGCGGTCGATGGTGCGCGGCCGGATCGGGTTTTCTGCAGACCAGACCTCGGCCGCCAGCTCCTCCCGCGAGACCGTCTGCCGGCGCTGGTTGAACAGGTACGCCAGCAGGTCGAACTCGCGCGTAGTCAAGGGGACGCAGCGGCCGTCGCGGTAGCACACCCGGCGGTCGAGGTCCATCCGGAGTCCGCGCGCTCGCGGCTCGGTGCGAGGTGCCACCCGCGTGCGCTGCTGGGCCAGCATGACGCGCGCCTCCAGTTCGGCCATCGAGAAGGGGGACACGAGAAAGTCCCCAGCGCCCACGACCTCGCAGTAGGCCACGTGGCGCGGGTCGCGCGGGGAGAGGAGGGCAATGCACGGCAGGGCGGCCACAGCATCCAAGCGGCGAAGCGACGGCCACCAGTCGGCGGGAGTGGCATCCGTGGTGAGGTCGACGAGCACCACGGCATACGGCGGCGTCAGCAAGGCCCGGCTGGCTTCACGGCGGGAGCGCGCGGTGGTCACCTCGTAACCCTGATGCCGAAGCCCACGCAAGAGGTTCGCTTGGCTGTCGGGCGTGGGGGTGATAACCAACGCAGAGCCTGGCGTGGTGCCGGTGGGGGCTGGGGAGGCCACGCCCTGCTCGGCGCGATCCGTGTGGTGCAATGTGCGAGGCTCGAGGGCCTCATCAGCAGCGGTGGAGGGGACGTCCATAGAGAAAAGCAGAGGGTAGGTCGCAGAGGGTAAGGCGTGACCGGGCCGCAATAGCCCGTCGCAGGTACCTCTCTCAACCTGTCACCGCAGCAGAGTGTCTTAGGAAGGGCTGCGGCTTCCCCGATGCTTTCCTGATGATTGGGCCTACGCCCTGCCCTCAGGGCGCTGAGGGCAGCGTGGCTCGAAAACACGGCCTGCGATGGCGGTGAGCGCGAAAGCCCCGTGAAAGCCCCGTGCCTCTCCCTCTGATGGGCCGTAACTGCGGTGCAGGTAAGCCATGCGCGCCAGACAAAAGCGTTCGGCCCGCCCGCGTACTGCCCGCGAAGTGCCGCACCGAAAGGGCTCTAAAAGTCTTCAGCTACCAGCGTCTCGCTGGCCGTCAGCTGGTGCCGGATGAACACAAACCAGTCGCCTGACGGATGGGCGGCCAGACTGGCTGCGAACGGTACAGGGCCCAGGGGAAAGACCGGACTGATGCGGCCGACGGAAAAGCGGTAGAACGTGAGCGAGGCCTCTGCCTGGTCGGTGCGCTCCAAAAAGTAGATCCCTTGCGGAGTGACGACCCAGTTGAAGGCGTCACGCACGTCGAGGGAGGCCACCAGCCGCTGCGGCGCAACCGGGGCGGCCGGGATAGCCCGGGGCCGCGGGAGCAGCAGCGAATCCGCGCGGGTGGCAGCGGTGAGGGGATAGCCGCTGGCGGTGGACGCGAGCGGCACCTGCCAGATGCCCGGCGCGTCGGGGCGCACGACGAGCAGGTGGTCCCCATCCGGGTGGGGCTGGGCGGCCATCGCGCCCCCGCGCGTGACCTGGGCTGGGGGCGTGCCGTCGATGGGGACGCGCCAGATCTCCCACCGCCCACTGCGGTTGGAGGAGACGTACAGCGCGCCACCGTCGGGCGCCCAGGCTGGCGCCAGATGCTCCCCCCCGCCAGACGTCAGCTGTTTCAGCTGCGAGCCGTCGCGGTTCACCACATACAGGTGGCCCGCTCCTTCCGCTCGAGAGATCAGCGCCAGGCGGGTGCCGTCAGGCGACCAGCGGGGCATGCCCGTGTCCGGCCCCTCAAATGAGGTAAGTTGTGTGCCGCCGGTCGCCGCCGCGGCCGTCGCCCAGAGTTCGGGGTAGCCGGAACGCGTCGATATGAACGCGACCGCGTCACCGGTGGGCGAAATGGCCGGATCCGTATCTTCCTGGCGGGCCACCGGAAGCATCTCCAGGGTGGGGCCCGATACGGGCGATTGGAGCTGCAACAGCGTATGCTCCTCCGACTGCAGGGCGTACGCCAGCCTGGGGCGCAAACGCGAAACCGATGGGTGAGCCACGCGCCGATCGCGGCTAACCGTGGTCATCCATTCCGAGTCGCCCCCCGTCGCCACAACGCGGCGCAGCCCGGTCACGCCGTGGCGGGTGGCAGAAAACAGCAGCTCCTCACCATCGGCAGACCAGTCCAGGCCCCACACCCGGGCGCTGTCGGTCGTAACCTGGGTGAGGCGTTCGTCCGCAAGGTCGTACACGAAAAGATCCTGCACCCCCGGTGCGGCGGCCCGAATAAAGGCGATGCGGCGTCCATCCGGCGCGTAGCGCGGATACGTGTCGCCCCCGTCGAGGGCAGGGGAGGGCGTGGTGAGGGCCTGCAGGCTATCGCTGCCGGAGGCGAGAAGGTAGAGTTGGGCGGAGCGATGGGTGTGCGGCCGCAGCGACACGACAAACGCCGGATCGTCCGTCTCCGGGTCCCAGGAGAGGCCCTGCACCTCATGCGGGCCGAAGGAGGCGATGCGTTGTTCGCTTCCCCCGATAGAAGACACCGTGTGTAAAGCGTCCCCTGTCGCTGAGGAGCGCACAAAGGCGATAAACCGCCCATTGGGTGCCCACGCCGGGGTATGATCGATGGCCTCCGTCGTGGTGAGCTGGAGCGGCTCCTCCGCTCCCTGTTGCTTCAGGTAGAGGTTGGCGGCCGCGTCTTTTTCTGCTTTCCACGAGAACGCGACCTGTTGTCCATCGGGCGAGAGGGCCGGCGTGTGCTGCAGGCCCGACAGGCTCATGAGGGGCACCGCGCTGAGCGGGTTCGAGGGCGGCCCAGCGCTGGGGCGCAGGCTCCAGAGAAACACGGCCAGCACGCCGCCTACAAGCACCAGCGCTCCCCCAGCGATAAGCCAGAGGGTGCGGTTCTTGATAGCGGCTCCAGCGACGATCACGGATGCGTCTTCGGTTGAGAAGATAGCCTGGGCCAGGTCATCAAAGAGGCGCCGCTTGGGACGGTTGGCTTCCGCGCCCTCGTCTTTGGAGGTGGAATCCTGAGGTGGGCTGCCTGGCTGTGTTGGGGGTTCTGCGGGGGGCTTTAGGACTTCCACCGGGGCAATCAGGCGGTATCCGGTCTTGCGGATGGTTTCGATGTAGGTGGGGTCGGTGGCATCATCGCCCAGCGCCTTCCGGAGCTGTGAGACGCACCGTGAGAGGGCATCCTCAGACACCACGGTGTCTGCCCACACGCGCTCGAAGAAGGTGTCTTTGCGCACTACCCTACCCGCGTGCTCAGCCAGGAGCACGAGCACCGCCATCACCTTTGGCTCCAACTGGTGCTCCTCGTCGTCACTGCTGAGCCGGTTCAGCGCGGGCTCCACCATCCAGTCGTTGAGCAGGAAGCCGTTGCGTAGCGACGGCTGAGGGGTATCGTCAGGCATGAGCGGATACGGTATGGACGAAGGAAACGCCGCCCGTGGGCGCAGCTGAGCGGCGAGGCCTCAAGGGAACGGGCATGATAGGCGAGGCAGAAGCTGTCAACATTGATTTAGAGGACAGATGCGAAACCAGGGTAGGAGCTGCTTCTTGCGTGCACCAATGAACTCAACCCACGTGATGGATGCCACCAAAGGGCGCAAGGTTTTGGTTAAGAAGTAATGGGCTACGCAATGCTATTACGTGCAACTGTTCACATTCGTTCACAATATTAAAATGTGATGTACAAATGGAGGTATAGGGTATCTATGCTTCAGGTGTGTAATAGGAATAGAAAGTAGAGGCCAAACACTTGTCGTTTGTGCGACCATCAGGCTGATTAAGGCCAGAAAATAGCCGTATGCACTCCACGCACGACATCGGTCTAAGCTCGCACACGCCCCATGTTGCTTTCCTTATCACCTACACGCCCACAGCACATGTGCCAGTCATCCAACGCCTGCGTCTCCGTCCTGTTAGTCGACCCCCATCCGGCGGTGGGCGATGCGCTTGCAGCAGCGCTCCGTACATGCCCCCCGCTCTGCTTGATGGCCCAGGTCCCTTCCGGTGCAGAGGCGATGGAAGTGCTTGACGCCAAGCCGGTCTCGGTGGTGGTGGCCGACCTGGATCTGCAGGACCGGCACGGGTTTACGTTTATTAGCGCGTTGAGCGCGCAGCATCCAGCGGTGGAGGTGGTGGTGTATTCACGGTATAGCGAGCGCGTGTACGCCCACCGAGCTCTGCACCTTGGGGCCTCCGCGTACCTCATGAAGACCCGAGGGCCGGCTGAACTTGCAGAAGCGCTGGGGCAAGTGCATGAGGGGCAACTGTACGTCACTCCGCGTGTTGTCGCGCGGATGCTGCAGGGACTGGGCCCCGGGGCGGCCTCCGTGCCCCACGGCCTCGCGGAGGCCTTTACGGACCAGGAACTGGCGGTCTTTCAGATGCTGGGAGAGGGCTACACGCCGCGTCAGATTGCCGACCGCCTGTGCCTCTCGATGGCCACAACTGCCGCATACCGGCGGGAGCTGCGGAGCCGGCTCAACGTAGCCACGGATGCCGAACTGATCGTATGCGCCGTCGAGTGGATGCGGTACGAAGCGATGCGGGACAGCGCGGGCGGGCAGCGGCCCCGCGCCCATGCCACATAAAGCCCCCGGCCGGTCGGAAAGACCAGCCAGGGTCAATGCAGGTAGTGGGTACAGGGTGGAAGTTACGCCCGCGCCAGCTGTACGCGTTGGTTTTTAATCTTGTAGTTGCCGCTCTGGGCGAGCAGTTGGTCCACGAGGTCGGCCGGGACGTCGACGAGCGTGTGGCGGTTCTCGATGGTGATCTTGCCGATCGCGCCGCCGGGAATATCGCCGAAGTGGGACAGGGTGCTGACGACGTGGCCCGGGCGGGCGCCGCTGGCTTTGCCGGCATCCAGGGTCAGGCGTACCATCCCCTGTTCATGCGAGCTGTGCCCGGTGCTGCGGCCATTCCTGCGGCCATTGCTATGCCCGTTGCTGCGGCCGTTGCTGGGGCGCGAGGTGCGCGGTGTTGCGGTGCGCGAGCCTCCCTTCGCGCCTGCTTTCGTGGAGGTGTTTTGGCGGGCTGATTGTAGCGCGGCGGCAGCGACGTCGAGCGGGTCGTGCCCCTCGGCAACAAGGGTCGCGGCAATGGCGCGTTCGCGGTCCAGCGTAGCATCCGCCAGGCGCTTGGTGAGCCGGTCGGCCAGGCGCTCATCGCGCAGTGCCCGCAGGTCGGCCTCCGTGGGCAGCGGAGTGCGCGTCATGGAGCGCTTGGTGTAGCGCTCAATCTTCTTGAGCTTGCGCTGCTCCCGATTGGTGACGAGCGTCATGGCCACGCCCGTATTGCCCGCACGCCCGGTGCGCCCTACGCGGTGGACGTACACTTCCGGGTCCCGTGGCAGCTCGTAGTTCACCACGTGCGAGATGTGGTCGATGTCGAGGCCGCGCGAGGCCACATCCGTGCCCACCAGCACGTCGATGCGCCGGTTGCGGAAGCGATCCAACATGCGGTTGCGTGCGTGCTGGTCCATCGCGCCGTTGAGGGCGCCGGCCCGGTAGCCGTGCTGTTGCAGCGCGGCGGCCAGGTCAAACGAGCCCTTCCGGGTGCGCGCAAACACGATCACGCTGTCGGTGGGCTCGGCCTGCAGCAGCCGCAGCAGCGCCGCCGTCCGTTCGTGATGACGCACCACGTAGTACCGCTGATCGATCGTATCGGCGGTGCGCTGGCCCGGCTCCAGCCGGCACGTTTCCGGGTTGCGCATGTGCCGGTTGGCCAGGCGCTGGATGCTCTGGGGCAGCGTGGCTGAGAAAAAGGCGGTCTGCCGATCGGCAGGCGTGGCGGAGAGGATCGACTCGATATCGTCGATGAAGCCCATGCTCAGCATTTCGTCGGCTTCGTCAAGCACGACCGTCTCCACGCCACTGAGGTCCAGCTCGCGCCTGCGGATGAGGTCGAGCAGGCGGCCGGGCGTACCCACCACCACGTCGATGCCCTTCTTCAGGCGCCGGATCTGCCGGCCAATGGAGTCGCCCCCGTAAATGGGAAGCACGCGGGCGCCGGCCTCGGCGCCGTACGTGTACACGGCCGCGGCCACCTGCTTGGCCAGCTCGCGGGTAGGGGTGAGGACGAGCGCCTGCACATGGCCCTGGCCCGGGGTAAGCTTGTGGAGGAGGGGCAGCGCGAACGCCGCTGTTTTGCCGGTGCCCGTCTGGGCCTGCCCTACCACATCGCGGCCGGCCAGCATGGCCGGAATGAGGGCCCGCTGAATGGGGGTCGGGGTCGCGTAGCCACGGTCAGCTACGGTTTGCACGAGGGCGGGGGCCAGATCAAACTGGTCGAACGAAGTAGACATACATCTCCAAGAAAAAATAGCAGGCGCACCCTTTTCAGGGCATGAACGGGTCGGTCATCAACAGCCGCTCTGCTACGTGCTCAAGCGTCTACCTGTCAACACAAACCGTGTGCTGTTACCACGCGATACACGGTGTACCGCGCGCAACATACAGCCGACATGAACGTCGCGACGAGGGCTGAGGTGCGGAGATCACGCAGCCTTTGTGCGAAGATCGTGCGCGGTGCACAGGGTGGGCTGCACAGGGCGTGGTGTTGCGTGGCACGCGTTTCCTTCGTAGCCTGGAGAGCGCCGCCCTCCGCTGTCCTGATCCCGCCACGCCATGCGCCCTGAGAACCCCACCGACGTGCTGCTGCGCCTGGCCCTGAGCGGCGGGGGTGGGGTGTTTGTGGGCGTGCTGGTCCTGGGCTACCTGGAGGGGGCTGTAGACGTCAGCACCGCCTTGGGATTTGGCGCCGTGGCGGCCGTGAGCTTTCCGCTGGCGGAATGGCTCAGCTGGACGAGTGAATCGCGGTTGGTGCAGGGCCTTCTGTTTGGTCTGACGGTGGGCCTCGCGATGGCGGTAGGCAGCACGGTGCTCGGGCTTGCGCCGCTGCCGTTTGGCCCGGCGCTGGTGGCGTTTGGGCTGGGGGGGATCATCGCGGGCCTGCTCTGGAAGAGTAAGACGCTGGAGCAGCGCCGCGCCGGCTAACGCGCCGTTCACAGCAACCAGGCCGAGAGGATCAACATTCCAAG
>JAAAOI010000089.1 GCA_009908945.1 Bacteroidota bacterium | reverse complement strand
GCCTCGGGCTACACGCGCCTCAGCGTGCCGCTGAGCGACTTCACGGATGACAACGCGGTCAACAGCGGCGGCGATGGGGTGCTCTCCACGCGCATTGCCAACCTGGTGTTCGCTATCGGCGGGGTCCCAGGGGAGGCCTTCACCCTCACCATCGACGACATCATCTACTCCAGCGAAGACCTGGGAACAGGCGGGGACGACGACGGCGGGGACACCACCGCGTTCCGCGGCGATGACGACGGCGACGGCCGCATCACCTTCGACGACTTCGAGGACGGCCTCCAGGACGATGAGTACTTCAGCTTTGAAGGCGGCGGCGCCAGCATTGGCCTGGCCGAAAACACGGACACGCCCATGGGCAGCGATGGCACGCTGGCGCTTGCGGCCTCCATCGACGGGGGCGCCGGGGGCGGCTTCGCAGGCTTCGGGAAAGGCGTCGCCAGTGAGGTCGACGTGGACGGCATTGACGTCAGCGACCTGAGCAGCGACCCCTACCTGACCATGTTCATCAAGTCGGACGCCACCGAGCCGTACGAGTTGGAGATCAACCTGCAGGAGGATCAGGACGGCAATGGCACCTTCGACGGCAATGGGCCGGTAGATGACGAGTTTGAGCTTACCTACCTCGTTGAGCCAGGCGCCTCTGACTACACACGCATCAGCGTGCCCCTGAGCGCCTTTGAAGACGATAACGCGGTCAACAGCGGCGGCGATGGGGTGCTCTCCTCGCGCATTGCCAACCTGGTGTTCGCTATCGGCAACCTCCCAGGGGAGGCCTTCACCCTCACCATCGACGATATTATCTACTCCAGCGAAGACCTCGGGCCCGGGGATGGTATGGTTGAGAGCGCCTGCAGCCCGGACGACTACGCGCTCTTCTTTGAAGACAACTTCGACGCGCCGAACGAGGCGTTCTGGGATCGCGGCAACGCCACGTTCAACGGCAACCTGGCCACGTTCCGCCCCGAGAACATCACGTACGAGGACGGCAAGATGGTGCTAAACCTGAAGAAGGAGCAGTTTGGCGGCAAGCCCTACACCGGCGCTGAGCTGCGCACGGACAACACCGAGGGCTTCTACAGCTACGGCTGCTACGAGGTGCGCATGAAGTCGGCCGGGCCCAGCGGTACGGTGTCGTCCTTCTTTGCCTACCGGTTCAACCCATGGCAAGAAATTGACATCGAAATCGTGGGTAAAAACAACCGCTCCATGCTTACCAACATCTACTTCAACGAAGGACCTGAGGGGGCGGCCAACAACGATCCGTTCCAGGTGCCACCCTTCCCGGAAGGCGTGGGCCACAGCTATGACGCCTCAGAGGAGTTCCACAACTACGCCTTTGAATGGCTCCCCGGCGAGATCAAGTGGTACCGGGATGGCCAGCTGGTGAAGCAGGCGACGGTCTCTGGCGCTGATCCTGCACAGATCCCGGACCTCGAAATGCAAATCATGATGAACCTGTGGGTGTCCAGCGCGCCGAGCTTCGCCGGCGAAGTTGACGATAGCAATTTCCCGGTCCGCTCCGAGTACGACTGGGTTCGCTTCTACGAGCCCATCGAATAGCCGTGCGCCATTCACAGGCGCCCTCTTCTTCCTTCCGTCTGGTTTACGCTTCCATGATGCGCACCCTACCCCGCCTCGCCCCGGCCGCCCTTCTGATGTTCGCGTTTGTGCTGCTTGTTACGGGAGTGCTGGCCGGCTGCTCACAAACACAGCCGGCCGCCGAATCGTCGGATTCTCCACCCGCGGCGGCGGAGGACGACGACACCGCCTCGCTGTCGTCCAATGCGCTGAGCCAGACGGGCGCCCTTGCCGCCGCCGATGGCGCGCCGATGCCGCTGGACCGGTCGGTAGAGCTGCTGGATATTGGCTCACCGCCCGTCGCGCTGTCCTCGGCCTCCAGCCAGTCGCACGTCAACCGGATCGTGGCGGATAGCGCCGGGAGCCGGGTACCGAACGTTGAGGCCCGGGTGGACTCGCTGCTGGCGCTGATGACGCTGGAAGAGAAGGTCGGGCAGATGACCCAGCTGGAGCTGGGCATGGTGACGAACACCGAACCCTTTCCGCAACCCATCGACCCAGAGAAGTTGCGTCGCGTAATTCAGGAGCACCAGGTGGGGTCGCTGCTCAACGTGGTCGATACAGCCTTTCCGCTTGCCCACTGGCATGCCCTCCTGCGCGCCATACAGGATGAGGCCCAGCAAACGCGGCTGGGCATCCCGGTGCTCTTCGGGATCGATGCCATCCACGGCGCGAACTACACGCAAGAGGCCATCCTCTTTCCACAGGCCCAAGGGCTGGGAGCGACATGGAATACCGCGCTGGTAGAAGAGATCGGCGCGATTACCGCGCGCGACGTGCGGGCCAGCGGCATCCCGTGGAATTTTGCACCCGTGCTGGACGTGGGCCGCGAGCCGCGCTGGCCGCGGCTGTATGAGACGTTTGGCGAGGACGTCCACCTGACCACCACCCTCGGGCTGGCGCTGCAACGCGGCCAGCAGGGCACTGACCTCGCGTCGCCGCGCCACGTTGCGGCCACGCTGAAGCACTTTGTCGGCTACTCCGGCTCCGACAGCGGGCGTGACCGCACGCCGGCCACGATCTCGGACATCGACCTGCGCGAGCACTACCTTCCGCCGTTTCAGGCAGCCGTAGACGCCGGCGCCGCCTCCGTGATGGTCAACTCCGGCGAGGTCAACGGTGTGCCCGTACACGCCAGCCGCTACCTCCTGACCGACGTCCTGCGAGGCGAACTGGGGTTTGACGGGCTCATCCTGACCGACTGGCTCGACATCAAGAAGCTGGTGTCGCTGCACCAGGTGGCCGCGGATGAGCGGGAAGCCACCAAGATGGCCATCGAGGCAGGCATCGACATGAGCATGGTGCCGTCGGATGTTTCCTTCATCGGGCATCTCGTCGCTCTGGTAGAAGACGGCGAGATTCCGGAGTCGCGCATCGACGCCTCGGTGCGGCGCATTCTCCGCCTGAAGTTTGAACTCGGCCTGTTCGACGATCCCCTGGCCGGCATCGAACTCGCCGCGGAGGTCGGCAGCAACCGGGACCGCCGCGTAGCCCTGCAGGCCGCCCACGAGTCGGTCACGCTGCTGCGCAACACGGACACCCTGCTGCCCCTCTCGGAGGATCAGCGCGTGTTGGTGACCGGCCCCACCGCGCAGTCGATGCAAGCGCTGAACACCGGGTGGACGTACACCTGGCAGGGTGGGGGCGCTGCGCAGGACCTCTTTCACGCCGGCCGGCCGACCCTGATGGAAGCGATCCGCGCACGCGTCGGGGCAGCGCAGATGACGTACGTACCCGGCAGCACCCTCACGCGCAGCGAAGGGCTGGACGACGCGGTGGCTGCTGCACGGGAGGCAGACGTTGCGGTGGTGGCGCTGGGCGAAGGCGCCTATACCGAAACGGCAGGCAACCTGCAGCAGTCGCTCATGCTGCCCGCCGCGCAGCGGCTGCTCTTGCAAGAAGTGGCCGCTACGGGAACGCCCGTGGTGCTGGTGCTGATCCAGGGCCGCCCGCGCACGCTCGGCCCGGTGCACGAAGCCGCGGAGGCCATCGTGACCGCGTACAACCCCGGCACCGAAGGCGGGCAGGCCCTGGCTGATGTGCTCTACGGCGACGTAAACCCGTCCGGCCACCTGCCGCTCACCTACCCCAGCCGCCCCAGCGGCTACGCGCTGTACGACCACAAAAACAGTGAACGCCTCGCCGCCGACTTCGGCACCGGGGGCGCCGAGCCGCTCTTCCCCTTCGGCCACGGCCTCTCCTACACCTCGTTCGCCTACAGCGACCTGACCGTACGCGACTCGGTGATGACCACAGACGCGCTGCAGGCCGGCGCGTCCGTGACGGTGGACGTGACGGTGACCAACACGGGCAGCCGTTCGGGACAGGACGTTGTGCACCTCTTCCTGAGCGATGCGGTGGCCTCCGTCACCCCTGCTGTACGGAAGCTGAAGCGGTTTGCGAAAGTGGACCTGGCCCCCGGCGCCTCCGAAACCCTAACCTTCCAGCTTACCCGCGATGACTTTAGCTTCATCGGCCGGGACGCCACCCCCAGGGTGGAACCCGGGCGCTTCCGCATACAGGTCGATACCCTGGATGCCAGCGTCCGGCTCACCGGCGCCCCGCTGCTGGGCGGCGTAGCTCTACCGTACGCAGCGCCACCGTACGCAGGTGCACCGTACGCAGCGCCACCACTCCAGTATGCCACGCGCCCGGCCGGCCTCGCCCGCGTGGGGTCTGCACCGGATGGGCAGCGGGGATTGCCCCGCACGCTGCCTGCCGAGGGCCGGTGATCAGACCTGAGCGCCACAGCCACCAGGCGATGCCGCACCGCAAGGCGAGGCACAGCCGGGCCCCTTTGCAGCAGCGCGCGATTGGCTAAAGTCGTAGCCCTTCCGTAGTCTGCCCTTCCCCGTTCACGTCATCTACACCAACTCCCCTGCATTATGCAAGGCCAAGAGGTAGACCTCCCACCGCCCGCTGAAGGGCAGGGCAACACGCTCCTCGTTATTTTCATCTCGCTGGCAGCTGCCCTTGGCGGCTTCCTGTTTGGGTTTGACAGTGGCGTGATCAATGGTACCGTGGACGCCTTGCAAGAAGCTTTTAACTCCGATGCTGTAGGCACCGGCTTCAACGTGGCGTCGATGCTCCTCGGGAGCGCCGTCGGGGCCTTCTTTGCGGGGACGATCGCGGACAAGTTTGGGCGCCGGCTGGTCATGATTGCCACGGCCTGCCTCTTCATCTTTAGTGCGTGGGGATCCGGATTTGCCGGGGGATCTACAACCTTTGTCTTCTTTCGGATTGTGGGGGGCATGGCCGTTGGCGCCGCCAGCGTGTTGGCCCCGGCCTACATCAGCGAGATCTCCCCCGCCCACATTCGCGGCCGCATGGCCACGCTGCAGCAACTCATGATTGTGGTCGGGCTGTTTATTGCCTTCCTCAGCAACTACCTCATCGCGGGGACCGCCGGGGGCGCCTCTGAACTTTTCTGGTGGGACTTTCAGGCGTGGCGGTGGATGTACTGGGTGGAGATCGTCCCGGGCTCCATCTTCCTGATCAGCCTTCTCTTCATCCCCGAGTCCCCCCGCTACCTCGTGGCCGCGGGCCGTACCGACAGAGCGCAGGAGGTGCTGGAGCGACTGTTGAACGCAAAAGACCAAGCCGTTCAAACGGTTGCTGACATCAAGAGCACCGTCTTGGAGTCGCGCAAACCGCGCATCTCTGATATTATCAGCACGCACACGGGGCGCGTGCACCCCATCGTGTGGGTGGGCCTCGGCCTTGCGGCGCTGCAGCAGTTCACCGGGATCAACGTCATCTTTTACTATGGCGCCACCCTGTGGCAGGCGGCCGGCTTCGACGAATCCAGCGCGCTGATGCAGAACGTCATCAGCGGATCGGTCAATGTCTTCTTTACCTTCGTGGCCATCGCCCTGATCGACAAGGTGGGGCGGCGGCCGCTGCTGCTCATCGGTGCGCTCGGGCAGGCGGCCATGCTGGGGGTCATGGCGTTCGTCTTCGGCACCGCTGCCTCGGGCGACGCCGACGCGCTCATGCTAAGTGACGGCGCCGGCCTTGTGGCGCTCCTGGCGGCCAATGCCTACATTGCATTCTTTGCCTTCTCGTGGGGCCCCATCATGTGGGTTATGCTCGGCGAGATGTTTCCCAACCGCTTCCGTGGAGCCGCACTCGCGCTGGCCGGGCTGACGCAGTGGCTGTCGAACTTCGCCATCACGATGACCTTTCCCATTATGCTCGCCAGCCTCGGGCTTGGCGTATCGTACGGCATCTATGCGGCGTTTGGCGTCCTCGCGTTCATCTTTGTGCAACGCTACATCCAGGAGACGATGGGCAAGACGCTGGAGGATATGTCGCGCGAACACGAGGCTGCCGACGTAGCCGCAGGGCAGGCCTCGCCGTGATGCGCGCGGCCCTGCCGGCAGTCGGGCGCTGATATACACAGCACCTCACCCGCCGCTTAAAAGACAGGTGGGGTAGATTGTCTGCCATGGCATCGAGGAGCCAACCCGTCAGCCACTGAGGGGGCCGTAGGGTTGAGGCCCATGCGCGTGCGAGACCCGCTTGCAAGGCCTCCTCAGGCGCCGGCTGTGCGGGAGCGCTTCGTGGACCAGCCAAAGGGGGCGTACAGGGGGCAGAACCCGATCGTGCTTGTCAGCACGAACGCGACGGCCATCACGCCAAGAATGATGGCGGCAAGGCCTGAAAGCTGGCCCGTGAAGTACAGCACACCCACCGTGAGGGCAAGCAGGAGGCGGATGGTGCGGTCGATAGATCCCATATTGATGTTCATGGTGCTACCCGAAGGGTGGTCTGTTCATAGGTCATGCGGGGTTAGCGCAAACGTCCGTTGGTTGACGCTGCAAGGCAGTATAGGATGGCCTGCGTGCGCTTGTCTGTGACAAGGTCACACCGCGCGTGTTTTTACGCCGTATGCTGGAGACGGCGTAGTGCAGCTGCATCGCGCACCGTGATTTGGCCCCGTCCCAAAGCCACAAGTCCTCGGTGCTCAAAGGATTTCAGTTTTCGACTGATCACGGCCCGCGCGCTGCCGAGCTCAGAAGCGATGCCCTCATGTGTAGTGGAGAGGGTACGGCCCTCCGTCCGCTGCAGCTGGTCGAGCAGATACACCGCCAGGCGCGCATCAAGCCGTTGGAAAGCCACCTCATCCACCGTAGCGATGACACTGGCCAGCCGGCGAGCCATAAGCTCAAATACAAACTGGCGCCACGCTGGATGATCACGCATCCAGGCGTGCACCGTCTCGGAAGGGACCAGCAGCAGCTCCGTTTCGTCGTCTGCACGAGCAAAGGCTGGAAACTGCTGCCCCCCCAGGATGCATGAGGCTGTCAGAATACAGCTCTCACCGGCAACGATGCGGTACAGGGTGATCTCGCGGCCCTCATCGCCCATGGTGTAGACACGCGCCTGTCCACGCACGACCAAAGGCAGGGCATGGCACGGGTCGCCCTCCATTGCCAAGAACTGATGGGCGGGCAGCCGCCGCGGCTGAGCAGCTTCGAAGAAGGCGTCTCGCAACGCTGTAGCGCCCTGCTGCAGAAACGGGAAGATTGAAAGGACCGGGCCGCGCGTTGAGGGATCCATTGCAGGAAATGCGTGAGGTAGCATAGCGAAATGAAACAACGCGCCCCGTGCAGCCGACGATCCGTGCTGTTCATCCGGGAGGGCGCTCGTCGTGTTCGCCGTAGAATCCATAGATGGGCGCTCGGATGGCGTCGAAGCCCACCTCGGATGAGGAGCCATAAAACACCATAGCCGCTGCCAGATCATCGGCCATGGTCGCATACCGGAAGGGCTGCGGGCCGCCCCCGTAAAACCCCATCACCACGAGGGTGGTGTTAACGGCAGGCACGCCGTTGGGGAAGGCCTCCACTGCAGCCCGCGGGAGGCTACGGTACTTTTTCGTACACGGCGCCAGTAGCCTTCGCCCCACAGGATTCGTCTGCCGCTACCCACCCCAACCAGTCCTTCAAATGCAGAAGGCGGGTGTGTAAAAGGCCTGTTTTTTATCAAATTGGACTCGAACCATGTGCGTTCTTGAAGTTTGAGTGGGGCCATGTGTTAGCGCTTTCAGCACCCAGCGTTGCTCCCCCTTCAAGGCTGCTTTTGCGGTACGCACGATCACGTGTTTATTGGTTTCTTT
>JAAAOI010000197.1 GCA_009908945.1 Bacteroidota bacterium | reverse complement strand
GTCGGCATCAAAGCCAAGCCCCGTAGCGATTTGGAAGAGGCCCTCAGCGGCCGACTCGGGGCCGTCACCACCGAATCCGGGAGCCGTTCGATCAAGGGCGTTCTCAATTAGTGTGTTTCGTGCCATCACTCCGCCGGCGTCCTCAACCGTAATGACGGCCTGGTTTAAAATAAAGGGGCGATCAGATGTGCTCCCGCCGAAGCCTTGTCCGATGCCGCCAAAGTCCTCATATCGAGTTACACCGAATCCAAAATCAACGTCGGGAAGTGCCGCCTCCAAGTCGTCAATGAGAGCGGCGAAGTTGTCCGCAACGATCGGACCCTGAGAGGAAAAGCTCCCGGTATCGTCCAGCAAGAGCACAATATCGACCTTGTCGGCCGTCGAGCCGACCGGCAGGGTGATCGACACGGTTTCCGTTTTGGATGCGCCGTCACATATGGGGTCGTCTGCGTCGCACGTGATGGATTCCGGCGACACGGTTTGCGCCTGCACGGGGGTGACCGTGCTCAGCATAACGCCACACAGCGCGAGGAGCGCTACGCAGAGCGGGGCCCGCAGGGTTGCGGGGGAAAGCCCACGACTAAATTGAGAAAAATACTGCCTGTAACGCGTTTTCATCTTCGTCACCATCCGTTAATAAGTTAGGGTGGGTGACGACGGGCATCTGGGTTATTAAAAACTGCCGAGGTGGGATGTTTATGAAGCGAGAGGGTACTGCAGGCTCGATCTCCCGCTACACTCAGTAATAGCGCATATCAGGGGATCAAGCGTCCATGCTTTAGACGCACATCTGCTTCCTCTATGACTACAATTTGTTACCGCATATAGCTACTTAAGACGTGCGATATATAATCCTATGGATTGCTCCTCAAAGTGGAGCTGGGGGGATGCGTGTGGTGCGGGTGGGGTTCCTTCAGGCAAAGCACAGCTACAGCGCCACCGTCACGCCAGCTTCCAGAACGCGTCCGGCGCCCGGCTCAAAAAAGTTGCCGCGGGCGTTGATGGCAACGGAGCCAATATAGTCGGTATCGAAGAGGTTGCGGACGCCTGCGTAGGGCTGCAACGAAAGCGGCCCGGCTTCCACGCGCGTCAGGCCTACGTGCACATCAGCGACCGCGTACCCGTCGGTTTTCACCTGATTGGCATTATCGGCAAAGTAATCGCTTACGGCATCCCACGAGAGCCGGAGGTAGGCCGCAGGCCCTTCCACCCGAGCAGTGGCTGAGAATCGTTGGTCGGGCAGCCCGGGTACTTGGTTGCCATCCAGCTCGTCATCTTCGAAAACCACCTGGTTCGCCGTGTAAGCGGCGTGCAGCGAGAGCCAGGGCTCCGGCTGCCATGCGACGGCAAGCTCGCCTCCGCGGTGCGTGTTCGTGCCGAGGTTTTGGAAAAACACGCGGCCCCCGCTGTCGGGAATCTCCTGTTGCACAAGGCGATCGTCTGCATGCATATAGTAGAGGGCCACGTCGAAGGTCAGGTTGGCGGGGCCCCACGCGCCGCGGGTACCCACCTCCACGCCCTGAGTCCGCTGTGGGCCGAGGTCTTCATTGAAGCCGCCAGGTTGCCCGGGCCGGTTAACGAGCTCTGTGGTGGTGGGCGTCTCGAAGGCGGTGTTGTAGTTGGCAAAAAGCAACGCCGGACCGGTATCGAAGGCGAGCCCTGCACCGGGGCTCACAGCGCTAAACGTGCGGCGGCCGGAGTTGTCGATCCCGTCGGCCAGGAGGTTGTCGCTCAGCGAGAACGCGACCCGGTCCACGCGGGCCCCCAGTGTGGCCGTCAGCCGTGAGGTGAGTGGGACCTGGGCGTAGCCGAAGGCGGCGGTGCTCCAGACGGTTTCCTGCTGATCGAGCGTGATCGTATCGAGGAACGTCCGGTTCGGGATGTCGGTGGCCCGGTTGATGCGGTCGTCTTGCTGGACGTTCACATCGGCGCCGAGATGCCATGCGATCCCTTGCGCCTGTCCACTGAGGGCCGTGCGGCCTCCACCATAGACCCGGTCGAAGGCGATGTAGGCAAAAGGCAGCGGATTGCGCAGGTCCCGGAATCCGCCAAACACGGTACCCTCGGCGGCCATGGTGTCCCAGGCGTACACAAGGTTAGCGCCAAGCTGGCCCTGGGTGGCCTGTTTGCCGGCGCCGAAGGCGTCAAAGAGAGCACTGGCCTGCGAGCGGTCATCTTCCACCTGTTCGCGGGTCAGCGATCCCGGGTTGCGCGCATCTTGGTCCACAAAGGCGCCCATGAGCCGGAGGCGGCCGCGGTCTTGGATGGGCGTCTCTGCGCTCAGCAGGGCCCGGGTGAAGCGGCCGTTGCCGTTGGTGCGGTGGCCGTTGCGTTGGAGATCGCTGAGGGCCAGCCGAACGGTGCGTTCGTTCGTTCGCGCGACCACTTCGGTGGCCAGCTGCTGGAGTCCGTTGCCCCCGCCCCCGATCCGTACCTGTGCCCGCGGTGCCTCACCGGCCGGGCGGGAGTCGAGAAAGAGCGTGCCGCCGCTGCCGTTCCCCCAGAAGAGGGAGGAGGGGCCCCGGATGGCCTCCGCACTACGCAGAAAGAGCGGGTCTACAATGTCGAGAAAGGCCTGCCCGTCGGGCATGGTGAGCGGAATGCCATCCAGGAGCACCTGCACGCCGCGCACGCCAAAGGGCGACCGCCACCCCATGCCGCGGATGATCAGGCGCTCGCCCAGCGCAAAGTGGCCGCGATCGGTCATCCAAACGCCTGGGACGTCTCGCACCACGTCGTTTACATAGACGGGCGCTTCCAGCTGCTGGGCTGTATCGCTGCGCTGCACCACGGAGACAGCAAAGGGTGCGCTGGCAGAGGTCTCCAGCCCGCGCGCCGCTTCTACGGACACCTCAGGAAGCTCAGCCGCGACGGTATCGGCTGGCACTTGGGCGTTGGCCGCGGTGGCGGCCATGAGGAGGAAAACGACGCTGGCGAGCAGGATCCGAACAGGCATATGGTACAGGCCGGGATTGTTGAGCGTGGATGCTCTTTACATACACTGCCGCGACTGCGGTTCGCCCGTAACCCATGCGTCACGGGCGGAGGGCTACCACCCGATGCGCCGGCTTCGCTGCTTCCGGGGCTTGTCGTCGGGTTCCTCCGCCGGTTCTTCAGCCTGCAGCGGAGCCTCCGCCAGCGTGGGAGGCTGCCAGGGGGCCGCGGGCAGCGAAAGGTCATCCATGGACGCCAGGCGGACATCGGTGAAGTAGTAGTCGAGAATGTCCGTGTATGCATAGCCTTGGGCCGACAGCCCGCGCGCACCGTACTGACTCAGGCCCACCCCGTGCCCAAAGCCCCGGCCGGTAAAGACGTAGCGGTCGCCCTCGCGCCGGGCATCAAACCAGGTGCTTTTGATGCCGTGCCCCGCGGCGTGCCGGTTGGCAAGCAGACGAAACGCGTTGGCCTGCATCGCCCGCCGGTTGGTGCCGGTAAGCAGTTCGATGGTGCGGACGCGTCCCTCACTGGACCGGTCGCCAATCACGAAGCCTCGTACGTTCGCTCCGGTGTGGCGGCTGAGCGCCTGCAGGAGCGCCTGTCGGTTGAGGGTGGCCTCCCACGACTGATGCGGTGAGGCGGTGCCCGTTGGGTCCGGGCGGCCGCGTAGGTACGGCAGCGGCCGCGCATCCCACACGTCTTCGTTGTTGGCCGTATGCCCGCCACTGGCCGAAAAGTAAACGGCTTCGATAAGACTGTCGGCGTGCACCAGCACCTGTCCCTGGGTCGCCTGGGTGGCTTCGAGCGAGGTCGGCGTGATGGCGTTGGCGCCGTCGTACTGCTGCGACATCACATGGTCGACGTGGTCATAGGCGTCCCCAAACTTGTTGCGCAAGGCGTACGTGCGCACCAACACAGCCATGGCTTTGGCGCCCTCCAGATCCTCAAAGCCGTACTCGCTGGCCACCACGCTGGCTACATAGTCTTCCAGCGGTACGTGGTTGACGAGTTGCAGCGACGACAAGGATTCGCGCTCCGGCGCAATCGTCAGGCGCCCCGTATACGCCCGTGCAGCCTCCAGCCGATTACTCCTCACGCTGATCGTCTCCTGTGCGGCGGCCCTGACGCCGAGCCCAAGAGCAAAAATAGAGGAGCCGTTTGCCGCAGCCCGTAGCTCATCGCCGCGCCGGTTGACGTGCAGGGGAGTTTCGGGCGGAACGGTCAACAGCACGTTGTCCGCGGCGCCGGCGTATACCTTCAGGGGCACCGCTGCCGTGATGGTGACATCGTCCACCAGGTGCTGATCGAGCAGGCGTACACGGAGGTCGGCGGTCTGCGCCGGAGCATCCACCAGTAATACCGCGCTTAGGAGGAGTAGCAGGCTGGCACTCGCTGTGTAACGAAAACCCATGAGTTTTGGAGACGCCGGGAGAGAAGCGGAGGATAACCGCACCTAAAGTATAACATGAGCACGGCATATACACGCGCCTTAACGTCTCAGGGTAAAAGGATGTTGCGTTGAAACGATGGGCACGTATCCCACGGTGTTTCGTAGAGCACCGCCGCCACCGTTTGTTATGCTATTTTCCGAACGAAGCTTCCGCACCATGCTCATCGACACCCACGCTCATCTCTACCTCGACGCCTTCGCCGACGACCGTGCCGCGGTGTTGGACCGCGCCCGTGAGGCTGGCGTGGAGGCTATCGTACTCCCTGCCATCGATGTGCCCTCCATCCATGCCGCCCTATCGCTCTGTGCAAAACACGAGGGGCTGTACGCGATGGCGGCACTTCATCCGTCGGAGACCAACGAGGCGACGGAGCGCGAGCTGCAGGAGGTGACTGATCTGTGCGACGAAGAGGCAGTGGTGGCGGTTGGCGAGAGCGGCCTCGATTACTACTGGGACCGGTCGTTTGACGATCGCCAGCAGCAGTTTCTGCGCGCGCACATTCGATTGGCGGTAGCGAAGGACTTGCCGCTCATTCTCCACAATCGAGAAGCCACGGGCGATCTCGTGCGGATTGTGGGCGAGGAACGGGACGCGCTGGACGCCCCAGATCGCTTGCGGGGCATCTTCCACTGCTTTGTCGGCTCGCAAGCAGAGGCGGCCGCCATCCTTGACCTGGGGTTTCATCTGGGGCTGGGCGGCATTCTGACATTCAAAAACAGCGATGTCGATGAGGCGCTGACCGATGTGCCCCTGGATCGGCTGGTGGTGGAGACGGACGCGCCGTACCTCGCGCCGGAGCCTCACCGCGGGACGCGCAATGAGCCCGCTTTCGTGCGGCACGTGGCCACGTACCTGGCCGAGGTGAAAGGCGTGCCGCTGGACGATCTGGCTGCCACAACCACCGCTACGGCGCGCACGCTCTTCGGAATCGACCCGAAAGCCCCTACGCTGCTGAGCGGATGAGGGGCGGTGGCGGGGGCATGGCGCCGCGGATAATGGAACCGCAACGCGGCTGCCAAAAAAAGACCCCGGCAGCCAAGCTGGCCACCGGGGTCTTTGATACATGCTGCAGGTCAGGACGCGCGTGCTACTTCTGTTCGCCTTCTTCGTCCACGACCTCGTAGTCCGCGTCGGTTACGTCGCCCTCTGCGGCCTCGCCGTTGCCACCGCCTTCCGCTTGTGCTTCTTGTGCGGCTTCAGCGGCTTCTTGCTGCGCCTGGTACAGCTCCTGGCTGGCGTTATTCCAGACCTCGTTGAGCTCGTCCATGGCCGACTGAATGGCCGCGGTCTCGGCGTCTTCCTGCTCCTTCACCTCATTCAGGCGCTCCAGCGCGCTTTCGATGGTGGAGCGGCTCTCGTCGGAGATCTTCTCGCCGTACTCATCCAGGTTCTTCTGGGTGGAGTAGGCCAGCGAGTCCGCCTGGTTCTTCACCTCAATGCGCTCGCGCTTCTTCTTGTCTTCCTCCGCATGCGCCTTGGCGTCTTCTTGCATCTTGTTGATTTCCTCCTCGGTAAGCCCGCTGGAGGCCTCGATGCGGATGGACTGCTCCTTGCCGGTGGCTTTATCCTTAGCCGACACGTTCAGGATGCCGTCCGCGTCGATGTCGAAGGTGACCTCGATCTGCGGTACGCCACGCGGGGCGGGGGGCAGGCCGTCGAGGTGGAAGCGCCCGATCGTGCGGTTGTCGCGGGCCATCTCGCGTTCGCCCTGCAGGACGTGGATCTCGACCGACGTCTGGTTATCGGCCGCCGTAGAGAACGTCTCCTGGGCACGTGTCGGGATGGTGGTGTTGGCCTCGATGAGCTTGGTGGTCACCCCGCCCAGCGTCTCGATCCCGAGGCTTAGCGGCGTCACATCAAGCAGCAGCACATCGTCTACGTCGCCGGCCAGCACGCCGCCCTGAATGGCGGCGCCAATGGCCACTACCTCGTCCGGGTTCACCGACTTGTTCGGCTTCCGACCGAAGAACTCCTCAACGGTAGTCTGCACCTTCGGAATACGCGTGGAGCCCCCCACGAGGATGACCTCGTCGATGCCACTCTTGTCGATGCCGGCATCGTTCAGCGCCTTCTTCATCGGGGGAATGGTGCGCTCGATGAGGTCATCCACCAGCTGCTCGAACTGCGAGCGGGTAACATCCATGTTGAGGTGCTTCGGCCCTTCCTGCGTGGCTGTCACGAACGGCAGGTTGATCGTCGTCTTGGACGCACTCGACAGCTCGATCTTGGCCTTCTCTGCGGCCTCTTTCAGGCGCTGAAGGGCCATCGCGTCGTCGCGCAGGTCGATGCCCTGCTCCTTCTTGAACTCGTCGGCGATGTAGTTGATGAGGCGCTGGTCGAAGTCGTCACCGCCCAGCTCGGTGTCGCCATAGGTAGCTTTTACTTCAAAGACGCCGTCGCCGAGGTCCAGAATGGACACGTCGTATGTGCCGCCACCGAGGTCATACACGGCTACGGTTACGTCGTCGTCTTGCTTGTCGAGCCCGTAGGCTAACGAAGCAGCGGTGGGCTCGTTGATAATGCGGCGCACGTTCAGCCCCGCAATCTGGCCCGCCTCTTTCGTGGCCTTGCGCTGAGCGTCGTTGAAGTAGGCCGGCACGGTAATCACCGCTTCACTGACCTTCTCACCCAAGTACTCTTCGGCTTCCTGCTTCAGCTTTTGCAGGATCATGGCCGAGAGCTCTTGCGGCGTATACTTGCGGTCGTCAATGTCGACGCGGGCCGTACCACCTTCGCCAGAGGAGATGGTGTAGGCGACCGAGTCCTTCACTTCCTTCACCTCGTCGTACTTGCGGCCCATAAACCGCTTGATTGACGCGATGGTGTTTTCTGGATTCGTGATCGCCTGGCGCTTTGCGGGCGCCCCCACGAGCCGCTCGCCATCAGATTTGAAGGCCACCACCGAGGGGGTCGTGCGAGCACCTTCTGAATTTTCGATTACTTTGGCCTCGCCGCCCTCCATCACTGAGACGACGGAGTTGGTGGTTCCAAGGTCAATGCCTATTATCTTTCCCATGATTAAAGCGTAGCTATGGTCGATAGTCGAGTGTAAACTTTGATAACACGTCACACTATGGTGGACCAAGAACAATGCCGCGTGGCATGCTGCGTCACATTGGCAGAGCTGTGGCAGGAACGGCGATCCTGACTTGAGGCGCCCCCGACTGTTACCGCGCGCATCTGTCACCTCTGCAGAACGGCACCGGCGATGCGCCGTTGTACTCTGTCTCTTTACCTATCTTCCTGATCAGCCCCGGATGCCTCGCACGCAGTTCTTCGGCTTCTCACCCCGCAGCGGTATGGTGTACGCACGCCACGTTCCGAATTCCATCACAATCATCCGCATTATCCTCACCCCGGTCGTGCTGGTGTTACTGTTCACCGGCACCTTCTGGGGCGTGACAAGCGCGCTCCTGCTCTTTGTGGTCGCTGCAGCCTCCGACTGGGTAGATGGCAAGCTGGCACGGGAGCTGGAGGTCAGTTCTCGGTTTGGTCAGTTCCTCGATCCGCTGGCTGACAAGGTCCTCGTGCTGGGTACGTTTATTGCCTTGGCGTGGCTGGAGCCTGCAATCGTGCCCTGGTGGGCGGTAGCGCTCATCGCCTCGCGGGATGTAGGCGTGACCCTGCTGCGCTCATGGGCCGAGGCGCGGGGATGGACGCTTCAGACGCTGTACATCGCCAAGGCGAAAACAGCTGGCCAACTGGCCTTTCTGATTGTGATGCTGGCAGCCCTTGCGTTGGCTCAACGACCCGATGAAGCGGGTACCCTGGCGGTCTGGTTACTGTATGATACCACTCTGCTGTTTTGGCTGCTGATGATCGTCGTTGCGATCACCCTGTACACCGGGGTGTTGTACCTCTTCAATCAAAAACCAGCTGCTCCTGCCGACCCTCATGGATAACACCGCTGTTTTGACGGATCGTGACCTTGCGCAGGCGCTGTTAAACATCAAAGCGGTCACGCTCGCGCCCGATGCCCCGTTTACCTGGGCATCGGGGCTGCAGTCGCCCATCTATTGCGACAACCGGCAGACCCTCGGCTATCCCGCCCTCCGGCGTCAGATTACGGCGGCATTTGCTGCCCGTGTGGCAGCTCACAACTGGACGGTGGACGTGGTAGCAGGTACGGCAACAGCAGGCATCCCGCACGCTGCCTGGCTGGCCGACCGGCTCGAGAAACCGATGGCCTACGTACGTTCGGCACCTAAAGGACACGGAAAAGAAAATCAAATTGAAGGCCGGGTGCGTACGGGCGATGTGGTCTTGCTGGTGGAGGACCTGATCTCCACCGGTGGGTCCGCTTTGAAGGCCGTAGATGCGCTACGGGCCGCAGGCGCGGAGGTGGCAGCGGTTGTCGCCATCTTTACGTACGGCTTTCCAGAAACAGCGCAACGTTTTACGGACGCACAGGTTGATCTGAGCGTTCTCTCGGACTTCGAAGCGCTGCAAGCGGTGGCCCTCGCCGAAGGGTTGCTTTCGCCCGCTGCTGCATCCGTCTTAGCTGATTGGCAGCAGGCCCCTGAGGCATGGTCCGCCGCCCACTCGTAAGCCTTCCACCCACCCCATGTGCTTCATGCGCGTCGATATTTTTACTGTTGGAGATGAACTACTGATTGGCCAGGTGGTCAACACGAACGCGACATGGCTGGGGGAACAGCTCAACACCTCGGGCGCACGCATCGGCCGCGTCGTGACAATGGCGGATAATGCACAGGCCATCCAGGCCGAACTGGACCGGAGCCTGGAGGCTGCCGACGTAATTATCGTAAGTGGTGGCATCGGCCCCACCCACGACGACGTGACGCGGCAGGCCCTGGCCGATTACTTCGGTGCGGAATTGTGCTTCGACGCGTCTGTGTTTCAGCGCATTGAAGAGCGGTATGCCGCGCGTGGGCAAAGCCCGCCAGAGAGTAACCGGCGCCTGGCGCAGGTGCCAGAGGGCTTCGAGGTGCTGCCCAACCCCATCGGTACGGCCCCCGGCCTTCTCTACATGGCCTCCGTACACGACCGCAGTGTCCTCGTGGTGGCACTGCCTGGCGTCCCCAGCGAGCTGAAAGCTATTGTGCAGGACCATGTCGTACCGAGGCTCAAAGACAAGGTAACGGTTGCGCCCAGCGCCCAGCGCACCATGCTCACTGCGGGCATCCGCGAATCGGATCTGCAGGACGCCATTGATGCCACCGAATTTCTATCGCATGACCACTTCGCGCTGGCTTACTTGCCCAGCAGTAAGGGCGTGCGCTTGCGCATCACCGCGCAGGGCAGCACGCGCCAGGAAGCGCGAGCCCGCCTGGAACAGTTCGAGGACCACATTCGGGCACGGGTGGGGGGGTACGTGTACGGCACAGGCACGGAGTCGCTGGAGGCGATCGTCGGGGCGTTGCTGCGGGCAGAAGGGCGCACCCTTGCCGTTGCGGAAAGCTGCACCGGCGGCCTGCTATCGGACCGGCTGACCAATGTCGCAGGAGCTTCTGACTACTTGCGTGGAGGCATCGTAGCCTACTGCAACCAGGTGAAGCACGAACTGCTTGGGGTGCCGGAGGCGATGCTGGAAGAGCATGGCGCGGTCAGCGGCGCTGTGGCCCAACAGATGGCCGAGGGCGTACGCGAGCGGCTCAACACGGACATTGGCCTCTCAACGACCGGCATCGCCGGGCCTAAGGGCGGCACGCCGGAAAAACCCGTGGGTACGGTGTGGATTGGCATCGCGACGCCCATTACGACAGCAGCACATCACTTCGTTTTTACGTCCGATCGCCTGTTCAACAAGGACCGTACCTGTACCGAAGCGCTTAACATACTGCGGCTGGAGCATCAGGCAGCCGCCGAACCGACCGTCGGCGTGCCCCTTGCCGCTGAGACGGATGCCGCTAAGTAACTCCACCTTTTTTGCGCTCGTCGGCTGGATGTGATGGGGAGGTGACAGGCTGTTGTCATCCACGCCCCTTACATTGTGTGACGCACAACCGACGGACGCACTTTACACATTCAGGGTGCGCCTGCCCGGCTGGCTCGGCATGTATGCCTTCCGGGCGCCTACGCAGCCATCCGGCCTGCCATCCTCGCACCGCACAGCCTCGCACCGCATAGCCTCGCACCGCATAGCAGCCTGCTTCCGCTTTTTTACCCGATAGATTTTTTAAGCCCCATGGCTTCCAAAAACAAAGAACCGAAAAAGAAGGCGCTGGACCTGGCCCTCAAACAGATCGACAAGCAGTTTGGCAAGGGGTCCATCATGCGGATGGGGGACACCCCGCCGCTCAACATCGATTCCATTTCCACCGGCTCTCTGACGCTGGATTACGCTCTGGGTATTGGAGGCGTCCCCCGCGGACGGATTGTGGAGATCTATGGTCCAGAGTCTTCGGGGAAGACGACACTGGCAACCCACATCATCGCAGAAGCCCAGAAGGAGGGCGGGACGTGTGCGTTTATTGATGCCGAGCATGCACTGGATCCCAACTACGCCCGGAAGCTGGGGGTTAATGTGGATGATTTGCTCGTATCGCAGCCCGATACGGGCGAGCAGGCGCTAAATATTACGGAGACGCTTGTGCGCAGTGGAGCGCTGGACGTCATCGCCATCGACTCTGTGGCCGCGCTCGTGCCGCAGGCTGAAATCGAGGGGGAGATGGGCGATAGCCACGTGGGCTTGCAGGCTCGCCTCATGAGCCAGGCCTTGCGTAAACTGGCCGGCATCATCAACCGGACGAAGACGGTGCTTATCTTCATCAACCAGATCCGGATGAAGATTGGCGTGATGTTCGGCAGCCCCGAGACGACCTCCGGAGGCCGCGCCCTAAAGTTTTACGCCTCCATCCGCATGGACATCCGCCGCATCGGCGCCATCAAAGATGGCACCGACGTGATCGGCAACCGCACCCGTGTCCGGGTCAAGAAAAACAAGGTGGCTCCTCCTTTTCGGGAGGCCGAGTTTGACATCATCTATGGCGAGGGCATTTCATCCCTCGGCGAACTGATTGACTTGGGCGTGGAGGCCGACGTAATCACGAAGAGCGGCTCGTGGTACTCGTATGGCGATGAGACCCTGGCCCAGGGGCGCGAGGCCACGAAGGAATGGCTCAAGGAGCACGACGACGAGCGGGAGACCATCAAGCATCAGATCAAAGTGGATATGGGCCTGGTGCCGCAGGAAGAAGACGAGGAAGAGGAAGCGGCAGAAGAGGCCGCGTAATATGGCCCCACGGTTTGCAGGGCCGGCCCTTATGCTGCTGCTGGTGTTGTGGAGCGCAGCGCCGGTGCCGACCACCGGGCAGGAAGTGGCGCGCGCGACGCTGGAGATGCGCACGCTCTACGCTGTGTACGGATGGGACAGCCCACTTGGCACGAGCGTCCTGCGCGGGATGGATCGGACGGCTTATCCTGTATTCTACGGAGCGCCCGTCGCCGCTGGGGCTGGTGCCCTGCTCACGGGCGCATCACCGGGGCCTGCCTACCGGCTTACGCTGGCCTCCGCCGGTGCGGTGGGCGCTACGGTGGCCATCAAGCGGCTCACCCGCCGGCCGCGGCCCTTTTACGCGCACGAAGCCATCACGTCACGGTCGCCTGAGTTCCACGAAGGCCGCCCTGCGTCGGACTCCTACGCACTGCCCTCAGGTCACGCTGCGCTTTCCGCTGCCCAGGTGACCTCATGGAGTCTGTCCCACCCCCGGTGGTACGTCATCGGCCCAGGGGTGGTGTGGGCGATAGGGGTGGGGGTAAGCCGGGTGTGGCAGGGTGTACACTATCCGTCGGATGTGATCGTGGGCACAGTGCTGGGCGCCGGGATCGCGTTCACGGTGCATTGGCTACGAGCGGCCGTGACGCCGTCTGCGTGGCAGGAGTCTACAGCGGCTGCCACCGCGCCATTGCTCCCACCGGTCCATGTTCACATCAGCTTTTAGCACTCGGCACGTCGCAACCTGGCGCGACGCCTCACATCACCGAACAGCCGTGCTCACCAAACAACTGTGCCCATAAAAAACGCTCCCCAAGCCATGGCTCAGGGAGCGTAATCGATAGTAGCGGGGGCAGGATTCGAACCTGCGACCTTCGGGTTATGAGCCCGATGAGCTACCAGCTGCTCCACCCCGCAATAGAATGCACAATATAAGGCCGACTGGATGTGAAGTCAAGTGAAGACTTCGTGTGTCATCGCTGGTGCGTGAAGCCTGAGCGAATCGGAGCCGGCGGTAGATATTGATCGGTATCGGTTGTTATTTCGAGTCGCTCCGACGTGTGGACTGCCCGATGAGTTTCCGAGCTACCGCTCCCTGCCATTCATGTTTGGCAGATGTTCACACACCGAGTCGCCTTTTTCTTTGCTGTCTACCTGCTGTGCTTCATGGCTATCTTGCGTCCGTTTCGTGCCCTTCGTCCCCTCCCTTCCCACGCGGA
Source organism: Bacteroidota bacterium (assembly GCA_009908945.1). GTDB lineage: Bacteria > Bacteroidota > Rhodothermia > Rhodothermales > Salinibacteraceae > Tc-Br11-B2g6-7. The sequence goes on along the minus strand of JAAAOI010000197.1, from coordinate 65,117 downwards.
GGCGGTTGCCTCTGTGCCGTATGACGTCATCGACCTTGCTGAGGCGCGGGTGCTTGCGCAGGGAAAGCCGCATAGCTTCTTGCGGGTGATTCGCCCGGAGTTAGACCTCCCGTCGGACGTAGATGAATACGACGCGGCGGTCTATCGTCACGGTGCTAAAAACCTGCAGCACTACAGCGACAGTCCAATCAGCGTGCGCGACGCGGCGCCAACCCTTTATCTTTACCAGCTACAACTGGGTGCGCACGTCCAGACCGGCGTGTTTGGGTGCGTATCTGTAGACGAGTACAACGCAGACGGTATCCTGCGGCATGAAAAGACGCGGCCGGCCAAGGAAGCCGACCGCACGCGGCACATGCTCGCCCAGCGTGCGCATGCGGAGCCCGTGATGCTGTGCTTCCGAGACGATGCTCAGGTAGAGGCGCTGATCCAGGAAGAGACCCAAGCCGATCCGCTCTACGATCTGACCACAGCCAACGACGTGCGGCATCGGATCTGGAAGGTGGCCGCTCCTGGGGCGCTGGTGAACGTGTTTTCCGCCATTACGCCACTGTATATTGCGGATGGACACCATCGCTGCAAAGCCGCCAGCCGGGTCGCTGATGCCCTGGACGAGCACGACGCTGCCGTTGCGGCCAACGTAAAGCATTTCCCTGCTGCGCTCTTCCCCATTGGTGACATGCAGATCTTGCCCTATCACCGCCTGGTGACGGCCCTGCCGGGCACGCCGGCTGACTTCCTGAAGGCCTGTGCCCAGGCGCTGAGCGTCCGCCCCCGGGGGGAGGAGACCACGGCAACGGGCCCGGAGGCCCCCGGGATGGTCCATCTCTACCTGGACGGCCGTTGGTACGTGCTCACGCTTCCGGCTACGCAGCGCGAGACTGTGGCGGACACGCTCGACGTAGCACGCCTAAGCGAACACGTCCTGGAGCCCTTGCTCGGCATCGAAGACTTGCGCCGCGACGAGCGCATTGCCTTTGTCGGGGGGAGTCATCCCCCTGCCGAGCTGGCCCGCCGGGTGGACCGGGGAGCCGCGCAGGCAGCGTTTGCCATGTACCCCACCTCGATTGAGGAATTGCTGGCCGTGTCAGATGCCGGGCTGCTCATGCCGCCAAAGTCCACCTGGTTCGAGCCCAAATTAAGCAGCGGGCTGCTCGTTCACCTATTTGATGAAACATAGCTACAGCGTAGGGCATCAGGCGATTGGTGAAAATCGTAACACGATGGCCGCTCACGCCAGCCGTCCGTCCAGAACCGGGAGCATGACCTCGTTCCTCTCGTTTCGGATGGCGCTGTATCACCTTACCGTATCCCCACCTACCAGACGAGCTGTACGCTCATGGATGTTGCCGATCCGCTGGCTGCCCTTCGTACCCGTTCGGCCGATCAGCGCCTGTACAACTTTTGTGCAGGCCCGGCAGCGCTCCCTCGTCCCGTGTTGCAGGAGCTTCAGGAAGAGCTTCCGGTGTACCACCGCGAAGGTGCATCGATGCTGGAGATCAGCCACCGGTCGGACGCCTACGACGCGGTAGAGGAATCAGCCCGGCATCGCATCAAGCGCTTGCTGGGATTGGACGATACCTGGCAGGTGCTCTTCTTGCAGGGAGGAGCGTCAATGCAATTTCATCAAGTGCCGCTGAACATGCTGCCGCCCGACGGCTCGGCGGATTACTTGCTAACCGGGCGTTGGTCTGAGAATGCACTGGAGGAGGCGCAACTGCTGGGCACGGCCCGGGCCGCAACCAGCAGTGCTGATAAAAACCACACCTACATCCCAGAGGTGACGCCTGACGTCCTCGATCCGGAGGCTGCGTATGTCCACTTCACCTCCAACAATACGATCTACGGCACGCAGTATCGGACCGCGCCGGCGGCTGACGCCCCTCTTGTAGTAGATGCCTCAAGCGACTTCCTGAGCCGCCCGATGGATATGGACCGCTACGGGTTGATTTACGCTGGCGCGCAGAAAAATGTGGGCCCAGCTGGCGTCGTCATTGTGCTTGTAAAAGACAGCTTTCTGGCGCAGCGGAATCAGCCGCTCCCTACCATGCTGGATTATGGCACGCACGCCCGCAAGCGGTTCAACACGCCGCCCGTGTTTGCCATTTACCTGGTGGAGAAGGTGATGCGTTGGCTGGAATCGCACGGCGGGGTAGAGGCCATGGCCCAGCGCAACGAACAGAAAGCGGCGCGCCTGTACAACCGCATCGACCGCACGGACTTCTACACCGGCACCACCCGTATCGCGGATCGCTCGCTGATGAACGCGACCTTCAGTACACCATCCGAGGCGCTGGATGTGCAGTTCTGCCGTGAAGCCGAGGCGGCCGGCTTACTTGCGCTGAAGGGCCACCGCTCTGTTGGCGGCATCCGTGCCTCCATCTACAACGCCTGTCCGCCAGAAGCCGTAGAGGCGCTCGTGCAATTCATGGATCACTTCGAGGCAGTGAAAGGCTAACGTAGCCACTGCTGTCGCCGTCCCCCATCCACCCCGCCACGCTGTATGCCTGCTACCCTTGGAATCTTACGTGCCTCCACTCCCGAAGAAACACGCGTGCCCTGCACGCCCCAGATCGCTGGCGAGTGGGTAGAAAAAGGGTGGACGGTGTATGTGGAAGCAGGGGCTGGGGCAGAGGCGCTGTCCCCAGATGCGGCATTTGAGGAGGCAGGGGCGACCATCACAGACCATGCGGAGGCGGCGCAAGCTGACGTCGTGTGGTGCGTGGAGCCGCCTGATGCGGAGACCATCAGGCAAATTCCCTCCGGCACTACCCTCGTCGGCCTGTTGCACCCGCTCGATGCCCCGGAGATCGCATCAGCCCTGGCCGACGCCGGTGCGACGGCCTTTGCCATGGAACTGGTGCCGCGCATCTCGCGTGCGCAGCGGCTGGATGCGCTTTCTGCTATGGGGGCGGTAAGCGGCTACAAGGCAGCCCTCCTGGGCGCTAACGCGCTGCCCCGCTTTTTTCCGCTGCTTTCCACCGCTGCAGGCAGTATTCGGCCGGCGCAGGTGGTGGTCATCGGGGCTGGCGTTGCCGGTCTGCAGGCCATTGCTACAGCCCGGCGGCTGGGGGCGAAGGTGAAAGGGTACGACATTCGAGAGGCTGCACAGGAGGAGGTGGAAAGCCTTGGCGCCTCATTTATCGAGCTGGACGTGGAGATTGAGGAAAGCCAGGACGCGGAGGGCTATGGGCGGGCCCTGGCACAGGAGAAAGCCCGGCAACAGACCGAGCTGCTGGTGCCCCATCTGGCCAAGGCCGATGTTGTCATCAGCACAGCGCTGATCCCCGGGCGTCCGGCGCCGTTGGTGATCACGGAAGCGGCTGTCGAAGCTATGCCCGACGGCAGTGTCATCGTTGACGCGGCCGCCTCCCGCGGCGGCAACTGTGCCCTCACACGTCCCGGCGAAACCGTCACCGCATACACCACCACCATTCTCGGTCCGCGTAACCTTCCGGCCCTGCTGCCCGGGCATGCCAGTCAGCTCTACGCCCGCACGCTTGCGGCCTTCCTGACATTGTCACTCGATGACGATGGGGCCTTTGCGCCGGACTGGGAAGACGAGGTCATTCAACAAATGGCCCTCACGCGTGAGGGCGCTATTGTTAACGACCGCGTCCAGTCCCTTCTTTCTTCTGACGCTCATCCGGCTTCCCCCGACTGATGGAAAACTTAATTATCTTCGTGCTGGCGGCCTTCATCGGCGTCGAGATCCTGACCAAAGTCCCCCAGACGCTGCACACGCCGTTGATGTCGGGGGCCAATGCCATCAGCGGCATCACCATGGTGGGTGCGCTTGTGACTGCCGGTATGGTGGGGACGCCCGTAGCCAAGTGGTTGGGTGCGCTGGCGCTCATGGTGGCCACCATCAACGTGGTGGGTGGTTTTCTCGTGACAGACCGGATGCTGAAGATGTTTACCCGCAAGCCAAGGCCACCGCGTGATGACTAACGTGCCCTTGTAGGTGCCCCATTATTCCGCTTCTCTAAAGCTTCCACCCCGTGTACACCGTTATTGCTCTCGCCTATCTCGTTTCCGCGTGCCTCTTCATTTTGGGGCTGAAGCGGCTGCAATCGCCGGTCACGGCCCGCCAAGGCAACCAGATGGCCGCCCTGGGCATGCTGGTGGCAGTGGTCGCTACACTGTTCCTCTACGAAATCCTGACACCTGTAGAAATGATCGTAGCGACGGTCATTGGCGGGGGCATTGGGGCGGTGCTGGCGCGACGGGTGGAAATGACCAGCATGCCGGAATTGGTGGCGGTGTTTAATGGCTTCGGCGGGCTGGCCTCGGCATTGGTGGCCTCCGCCGAGGTCGCTCGTTACTTCTCGGAAACGCCAGCGGCGGCTGAGGCGGTGGCGGGTGGAGCGCCTCCGCTTGCTCCGCTCACCCTTACGTTGGCCGTAACGGTAGCGGCGAGTGTGCTGATCGGGACGGTTACCTTCTCGGGCAGCTTTGTAGCGTTTGCCAAGCTCAAGGGACTGATCTCAGGGCAACCCGCGCAGTTTCTGGGGATGCGCGCGCTCACCGTGCTGTTGCTATTGGGGGTGGCGGCCGCGGTCGGCCTCATACTGTACGGGGCACATGTGTTCACACAAGACTCCGCCTTCCTCATGGGCGGGCTGCTGGGGCTGGGCGGGCTGGCCCTGATCCTGGGCATCTTCCTGGTCATCCCGATTGGCGGGGCCGACATGCCCGTGGTGGTGGCTCTCCTCAACTCATACTCTGGCCTCGCCGCTGCGGCCACCGGATTTGTGCTGGACAATATCGTGCTCATCATTAGCGGCACCCTGGTCGGCGTCTCCGGGCTGATGCTTACCCGCATCATGTGCGATGCCATGAACCGCTCGCTCTGGAACGTACTGCTGGGCGGGTTCGGTGGCGCCGATGACAGCGATGGACCCGCTGTGGAGGGGGCCACGGGGGGGACGGTGCGGGAAACCTCTCCGGCCGATACGGCCATTTTGCTCACGTATGCAGAGCAAGTCGTTGTCATCCCCGGTTATGGGATGGCGGTAGCGCAGGCGCAGCATCAGGTGCAGGAACTGGCCGAGGTGCTCGAAGGGCGGGGCGTGACCGTCAAGTATGGCATCCATCCGGTAGCCGGACGCATGCCGGGGCATATGAACGTGCTCCTGGCTGAGGCCAATGTGCCGTACGATCACCTCTACGAGATGGATGATATCAACCCTGAATTCCCCAACACGGACGTCTCGCTTGTTATCGGCGCCAATGACGTTGTCAATCCGGCCGCGCGCACGAAGAAAGGAAGCCCGATCTACGGCATGCCTATCCTGGATGCTGACGCCTCCGACACCGTCGTGGTACTCAAGCGCAGCCTGCGCCCGGGGTACTCGGGCGTGCAAAATGACCTGTTTTACAACGATAACACCCGCATGCTCTTCGGCGACGCGAAGGAATCGGTGGGTGAACTCACGGCCGAGGTCAAGGCTCTGGGATAGCGCTCATCATTCGGCCACAGCGGCGGTGCGCTCTTCAACAGCGGCCTCCAGCATAGGCCCAAGTGTCTCCCATACGTTTGATGCGATGAGCTCTTGGCCCTCCGCTGTAGGGTGGATGCCGTCATCCTGAATGTAGTCGGATACGCTCGCCAGGTCGTCTGGCACGATGGGTACCCGTGGCACGTCGTAGGCCGCAGCCACCTGCTGATAGACGCCCCGAAAACGAGCAGTATACGCCTGCCCCATGTTGGGGGGGATCTGCATGCTGCCCAGGATGATTTGGATGCCCGGCTGTTTATCGCGTGCCGTTTCGATGATCTGCCCGAGGTTCTGCTGCGTCACACTGGGGTCGAGCCCCCGCAACCCGTCATTGCCGCCCAGTTCGATGATCAGGATATCGACGCGGTCATCCAGCAGCCAATCGATGCGGCTCAGGCCGCCGGCCGAGGTGTCGCCACTGACGCCGGCGTTGGTGACCTGTACGGGCCAGCCGCGGGCTTCGGCGCGGTCTTGCAGGAGCGCCGGAAAGGATTCCTCAGGGCTCAGCCCCAGCCCGGCCGCAATACTGTTGCCCAGCACCAGGACATGTACCTCACCAGCTGCTATGTCAGGGGCCGCATCGGGGACCGGAGCGGTAGGCGCTTCGGCGGAGCCCTCTGCTGGGGACTCGCGCGAGGGCGGGTCGGCCTCATCCGCCGATCCGCAGCCGGCAATTGTAAACATGCTGACGAGTAGCAGAACACGCAGGAAGCGCGGCAGGTATAGCGGTTTCATACACGTTAAGAGCTAAATGAGAGAAACAACACGGCTCGGCGTAGCGGCTAAGATCCGGCCGCGATTCGATGTACGACACCACGGGTACTATGATGCGCGATCCCATTTTGCAGACCGCCCAGCTTACCAAGTCGTTCCAGAGCGGTGAGCGCCAGCTTACCGTCCTGGAGGATGTGTCCCTACAAATAGCTGCCGGGAGTACGACCGCAATTGTCGGGCCGTCCGGTAGCGGGAAGACTACGCTGCTGGGCCTCTGCGCAGGGCTGGACGTGCCCACCGCGGGCACCGTGGAGCTATGCGGCCAGTCGCTGGGGACGTTGACGGAAGACGAGCGCGCGGCGCTGCGCAATCAGCATGTCGGGTTTGTGTTTCAGACGTTTCAGCTTATCCCCACCCTTACCGCGCTTGAAAACGTGATGGTCCCGGCCGAACTGCGGGGGCAGAAGGGCGTCCGCCCGCGAGCCAAGGAGCTGCTGGAGCGCGTGGGCCTGGGCGATCGCCTACGCCACTACCCCGTCCAACTCTCGGGTGGCGAGCAGCAGCGGGTGGCGCTGGCCCGTGCCTTCATTAACCAGCCCGAAATCCTCTTTGCGGATGAGCCCACGGGCAACCTGGATGCCGAGACGGGCGCTGTCATCGAAGACTTGCTCTTCGACCTGAACGCGCGGGCAGGCACCACGCTCGTCCTCGTCACCCACGACCTTGACCTGGCGCGTCAGACGGACCGTGTGGTGCGGCTCAAGGCTGGGCAGATCGCGAGTGATGAGGCGTCGGCCGTGCCGCAGCTCCGCGCGACGGGCTGACGGCCCTTTGCTGATGGGGAAGGCACGGATACAACAGTAGATGCATCATTGGACACAGGGAAGCGGATATGAGCTGGATCTTGACGATGGCGTGGCGCGACAGCCGCGGAAGCCGGAAGCGGCTCCTGCTTTTTCTGTTCTCTATGGTGCTGGGTATTGCCGCGCTGGTGGCCATCAACTCGTTCGGGCAGAACCTGGAGCAGTCGGTCAGCGGAGAGGCCCGGACGCTGCTGGGAGCCGATCTGGAGCTGGAGTACGAACGCGAGGATGGCGCGCGCGTCGATTCGGTGCTGCAGGACGTGAATGCCGATCAGGCCCGCCGCATCACGTTCACCTCCATGGCGCGCGTCCCGGCCACCGGCGATACCCGGCTGGCCACCATCCGGGCCATCGATGGGGAGTTTCCGTTTTACGGTACCGTCGAAACCGAGCCAGCCGACGCCGCGCAGACCTACCAATCCGCCGGAGCGGCCCTGGTCGACAGCGGCCTTATGCGCCAGCTTGGGCTGAGCCCCGGCGATTCCATTCAGGTGGGACGCACGCGGTATGCCATCGCGGGGCGGCTGCTACGCACCTCCAGCGAGTCCGCCGCGCAGCGCGCCTTCAGCCCGCGCATCTATGTGCCGCTCGCTGAGGTGGACTCCACGCTGCTGGGCGCCGGCAGCCGCGTGGACTACGAGCGCTACCTGCGGCTTCCCGAGACCGCGAGTGCCGACGGGGTGAAGACCGAACTGCAGGAAGCCTTTGGCGAGGCGCCGGTGCGCATCCGTACGGCAGAGCAGGAGATGAGCACCTGGGGCGCGGGGTTCGAAAACCTGTACCGGTTCCTGAGCCTGGTCGGCTTTATTGCACTGCTGCTGGGCGGGCTGGGCGTGGCCAGCGCCGTGCACGTCTACGTGAAGCAGCGCCTCGACACCGTGGCCGTCTTGCGCTGCGTGGGGGCCTCTTCGGCGCGTACGTTTGGCATTTACCTGACGCAAGCCGTCGCGATGGGCGTCACCGCAGGCGTGCTGGGCGGCGCCTTAGGCGTGGGCATCCAACAGCTGCTCCCGCTGGTGCTGGCCGACTTCCTGCCCGTGGAGGTAGACGTGTCGCTGGCGTGGTCGGCCCTGGGGGTAGGGATGCTGATTGGGGTTGGGGTGACGGTGCTGTTTGCCCTGCTGCCCCTGCTGCGCGTGCGCAACGTGTCGCCGCTCCGGGCGCTTCGGGCAGCGTATGACGGGGACGGCAAGCGCGACCTGTTGCGGCTGGGCGTGTGGGGCCTCATTGGCGCAGCCGTGCTCGGCTTCGCGGTGCTGCAGGCCCCTACGTGGTGGCTCGGCGCGGGCTATGCGGTGGGGGTGGCCGTTGTGTTTGGCCTGCTGGCCCTCGTTGCCAAGGGCCTCATGTGGGCGGCCCAGCGCTTTGCCCCAACGTCATGGCCGTATCCGTGGCGCCAAGGGCTGGCGAATCTGCATCGCCCAAACAACCAGACCTCCATCCTGATGCTGGCGCTCGGGCTGGGCACGTTCCTGATCCTCACGCTTGTGCTGGTGCAGCGGATGCTGCTCACACAAATCGAGGTGAGCAGCGGCGAGGGGCAGCCCAACCTGGTCCTCTTCGACATCCAGCCGCAGCAGGTGGAACAGGTCAGCACGCTCGTCCGCAGCGAAGGGCTGTCCGTTCTGGATCAGGTGCCCGTGGTGTCAATGCGCCTGCAGGCGGTGCAGGGGCGCACGGTGGAGGAGCTGCGCGCAGATCCGGAGGCGCGGACCACCTGGGCGCACCGCCGGGAATACCGATCCACTTACCGCGACCACCTCATTGACTCCGAAACGATCGTCGCCGGTTCGTTTACACCGCGCCACACAGATGGCTCCGAGCCCATCCCCATATCGCTGGAAGAAGGAATCGCCGAGGAACTGAACGTCGGGCTTGGAGACCAGCTTACGTTCGACGTGCAAGGACGCTCCATGACCACCAACGTCACGAGCCTCCGTGCGGTCGACTGGCAGCGGGTGCAGACCAACTTTTTTGTCGTCTTTCCTGAAGGCGTGCTGGAGGGGGCCCCGCAGTTTAGCGTAGTGCTGACGCGCACCGATTCCGAAGAAGCCTCTGCTGCCGTGCAAAGCGCAGTGGTGGAGCAGTTCCCCAACGTCTCTGCGATTGATCTGTCGCTTATCCTTTCCGTGGCGGAGGACTTGTTTGAGCGCGTAGCCCTCGTGATTCGCTTCATGGCGCTGTTTAGCATCCTCACAGGGCTTATTGTACTGATAGGCGCCGTAGCCGTGAGCCGCTATCAGCGCGTGGAGGAGAGCGTATTGCTGAAGACGCTGGGTGCCTCCCGCGCGCAGGTGTTCAAAATCTTGCTGATCGAGTACCTCTTTCTTGGGGTGTTGGCCAGCCTGACCGGGATTGTGCTGTCGCTGGCCGGCGCCGCGACCCTTGCGTTCTTCGTGTTTGACGCACCCTTCGTCTGGGCCCCGGATGCGCTGGCGTTAACCCTCGCCGTGGTCACAGGGCTTACCGTTGGCGTGGGGCTGCTCAATAGCCGGGGCCTCTACAATCGCCCGCCGCTGGAGGTACTCCGCGCCGCCACTACCTGAGCGCCACTCCCGGAGCGAAACTCCCGCCCCGCCTACTCGTGGGCAAGAGGGAGGCCGTGGGTTGAAGCAATAGATTGGAGCAAAGCCGAAGTATGTTTTTTCACCGAGAGCGGCCGGCAGGGCCGTTGTGCCATGCTCGAACACGCGTTTCAGTGCCCGTACTGCTGGGAGCAGATCACCATGTTGCTTGATACCTCGGTGCAGGGACAGACCTATGTGGAAGACTGCGAGGTCTGCTGCCGGCCCATCACCATTCGGTATCAGGTCGCCGGTGATCAGTTGCAGTCGTTCAGTGCCCGGCCGGCGTACCGGTAGCCCGGCGTAGGGCTGTCACGCGCCTCTCATCGTTGTATCACCCATCGCAACCCGCTTACCCTCATGCCCCAACCCACGCCCCCCACCTCCATCGACGCCGCCGCCCTGGCCGATCGGTTACGCGCGGTGCGCGAACGCATCGAAGCGGCCTGCGCCCGGGCCAACCGCTCGCCGGAGGAGATCACGCTCGTCGGGATCTCCAAGACCTTTCCGCTGGAAGCCTCGCGCGTGGCCTTTGAACACGGGATCTCCGACTTTGGCGAAAACCGTGCTGGGCCGCTTTCGGAAAAAGCAACAGCATGGCCCGGCGCCTACCTCGGCGGGGAGATCCGCTGGCACATGGTGGGGCACCTGCAGCGCAACAAGGCCAAAGACATCGTAGCGCATGCCGACGTGTTTCACGCGCTGGACAGCCCGCGCCTGGCCAAAGAGCTGGACAAACGCGCCCGCCGAGAGGAGCGCGTGCTGCCGTGCTTCGTGCAGGTTCACATCTCGGGTGAGGAAAGCAAATACGGCCTTGACCCGGAGAAGACCCATGGGTATCTCGATACGCTGAAGGACTTTTCGCATCTCCACGTCATCGGGCTGATGGGCCTGGCCTCGTTTGTGGACGACCCGGAGGAGATTCGCCCCCAGTTTCAGCTGCTGCGCAAGCTGCGGGACACCTACGACGACAGCGACAACCCGGTCGTCAAGATGAATGCACTGTCCATGGGGATGTCGAACGACTTTGAGGTAGCCATTGAGGAGGGGGCCACCCATCTGCGCCTGGGTACCGCTATCTTCGGTCCGCGCGACTACTGAGGTGCCCGGCTCGGCGTCTATGAAGCAAGTGCGGAATTTAGGCGTATGGTACACAACACGGGCGTACGGCGCATCGGTAACTGTTGGATTCCATGCCTACACTTGCTATGTTACCGTCCTATCGCCCTTTCTGTTGTACTCGCTTACCTGACGCCACCCGCTCATGCAGTTGACGCCGCTCGACATCAAGAAGCAGGACTTCACGGGCCGCTCGTTTGGGGGCTATGACAAGGAGGAGGTAAAGGCCTTTCTGGACACCATGGCCAACCAGTGGGAGCAAGTGCAGGCCGACCAGCGCCGCTTGCAGGATAAGGTGAAGGAGCTGGAGAACAAGCTGGATCACTACGAGAAAGTGGAGGAGGCGCTTCAGGAAGCGCTGCAAACGGCCCGCGAGACCACCCGCAAGGCGGAGCAGCAGGCCGAGAAGCAGGCCGAACTGATCATCCGAGAGGCCAACGCCGAAGCACAGAGCATCGTCTACCAGGCGGAGCAGGATCACGATCGGTTGGAGCTCCAGGTGGATCGCCTGCAAGACCGGCGAGATGAAGTGGTTGCGCGGCTGCGGGCCTTCCTCACCTCGGAGCTGGAACTGCTCTCACACTTCGATCAAGGCGTATCCATCGGAGCTTTTGAGCCCGCCAAGCTGCTGGCGCATCCGGAAGAGACCACCTGGACACCAGACGAGGATGAAGCGGCGCCAGCCCCTGACGCCGCCGTATCCGACGCCGCAGCTGACGTCGCGGAGCCCGAGGCGGTAGCGTCTGATACGGGCGCCCCCGATGCTCCCGGAACAGAGGCAGCAGAGGTGGACGAGTGGACGCCCGCTGAGGATGCGTGGGTGCCCGATGAAGAGTCTGCGCCCCCGGTCGAAGCCCCGGCGGACGCCTCGCAGGACGTTGCACCTGCGGCCTCTGCCCCTGACGCGCCCCCGGCGGAGCAAGTCCCTGAGCCAGTGGTACCGCCCCCGCCTCCGCGACCCGCGTCGACCACGGCTGAGGAGGCAGCAGCGCCTTCACCTGCCGAGCCTCCCGCGCCGGCGCCGGATGACATGCCGCCCCCGCCTCCGAAGCCAACCCGTGCCGAGGCCTCCGCTGAGCCGACGGAGGCGTCCCCGGAGCCTGAAACACCAGCCGATGTCTCGGCGGAGGCATCACGCCCGCCGGGTACGCTGTCTACCGAAGATGAAGAAGCGCTGGAGGATGCCTTTGCCTTCTTCTCGCTGGATGAGGAACCCTCCGAAGACCTGCCGGAGACGCCCACCGCCGCAGCGGAAGAAGCGCCTGCTGCAGCGGAGCGCCCACCGGCTTCCGTTACGCCGCCCCCGGAGCCACCGGCCCCCGAGGCTGCTGATGCGCCGCCTGCCGAGCCCAGTGCTCCAAAGCAGGCAAGGCGAGGTGCTGAGCGCTCGGGCCCAGGCTGGATCGTCCGTCCGGTTTATGGCGACGAGGGAGCTGCTCGTGCAGCCGATGATGACGCAAATGCCAATACGGAGGATGCCCCTGGGCGCGAAGCCGAAGCGGAGCAGGCCGCCCACGATACCACCCCGCCTGCGTCGGCGGCAGCTCCCGCGTCTGAGTCGCCCCGCACGCCCTCAGCTGCGCCCGACGCCACGCCCGGCGCCGAAGCGCCTCCCCCCGACGCCCCTGCGTCGCAGGAGGAGGAGTCCAAAGCCGCAAGCGACGAGGAGATCGAACGCATCCGCCGCATCCTGGACGACCTGGGATAGCGTCGCCTGGCGGATAGCGTCGCCCGGCACGGCCACCGCTCATTTCATCACTCCACCCTTCACTCCACTTTTCGTGCTTGACATCCAGCAGTACCAGCAGCACGTAAGCCAAGCCGCGGCGTACATCCGCGAAGCGCTGCCCCCTGGCATGCCGGCCCCAGCCATCGGCATTATCCTGGGCACAGGCCTCGGGAGGCTGGCCGACGTCATTGAGGCCGAGCAGACGCTCCCCTACGGCGCGATCCCGCATTTTCCTACCTCCACCGTAGAGTCGCACGACGGCCGTCTCCTGATCGGGCACCTCGACGGTGTACCGGTGCTGGCAATGCAAGGGCGGTTTCATCTCTACGAAGGCTACAGCGCCCACGACATCACCTTTCCCGTGCGGGTGATGGGGCTGCTGGGCATCAATACGCTGCTCATCTCTAATGCAGCCGGCGGCATGAACACGCACTTTCGCCGGGGCGACCTCATGCTCATCACGGACCACATCAACTTGCAGGGCATTAATCCGCTGGAAGGCCCCAACGTGGAGGCCTGGGGGCCGCGCTTCCCTGACATGAGCGAGCCGTACGACCCAGCGCTCCGTGCCCTAACGAAGCAGAAGGCACTGGACCACGGCATCCGGCTGCAGGAAGGGGTCTACCTTGCCGTCTTGGGACCGAACATGGAAACAAAAGCCGAATACCGGTTCCTTCGACAGATCGGTGCCGACGTGGTCGGGATGAGCACCATTCCCGAGGTGCTGGTGGCGCGCCACATGAACCTGCGCGTGATGGCGATGTCGGTCATTACGGACGAATGCTTCCCTGACGCGCTGGACCCGGTATCGCTGGACGACGTATTGGCGGCGGCTGGCGAAGCTGAACCCAAGCTGACGACGCTCACCCGCGCCGTGGTCTCTGACGTGGGCACCAGCGTCGCCGCATAAGTTTCTTTCGTTTGCCTCGTTGTGCCATGCCATCCCCGTCCCCAAACGGCCCTGGGTCTGACGCTTTCTGGAGTGAAGAGGAGTGGGAAGCCTACCTTGCGGCACACGACCGAGAGGCCAGCCGCTATGTAGACCTTGTGTTCTTTTTCATCACCAAATACCCCCGGCCGCTGGGCGGCTCACCGGACGACCTGGCAGCCTGGCGCGAGAGCCTGCGGCGCTTTTTAGAACGCCAGGGCTGGGATGCCAGCCTCAACCCGCTGCCCCTGCTGTGGACCAAGAGCGAAGGCCGAGGGCCAGACGCTGCAGCTCGTCCGTTTGATACGCCAGATGCCGATGCGCAACTGCTGCCCGCCATCCCAGCATACAGGGAAGCCACCGAATTGGCCAACGAAGCACTGGACTGGGCACAGCAGCTACACGTCCGCGAGAAAGACTTGGACCTGGTGACGTGGTGCAGTCGCATCAGCCAGATACCAGCCTACATCGCGCAGGGCCACCAAATCGGATACGCCCGCGATAGTATTCCGGGCAATGTCGCCTGTGCACGACGCGCCCTCCGGGCAGCCAACGAGAGCCTGGACCAGCTACGCCGCCGTAAGCGTAAAGGCGACGCTTGGCGGGTGGCTTACGCCCGGTTCTACGAGCCGCTCTACGAACTACGCAACACCTTGGGCGCCTACGTGCAAGACCTCCGGTCGCGCGCCGATCTGGGCATCGACTGAGGCACCACTTCATGTGTGCCCGCCTAACGTGTGCCCGCCTATACGAAAAACGAAGCCCGGCCTTTCCCGAAGGCTTCCCTTAACTTGTTCTGCCGTTTCCCCAGTTCCCCTTGCTCATGACCGCTTTTAAAGAAATCAAACGCCTGGACTATCCCGCCATGGAAGCGAAGGTGCTCGACTGGTGGAAGGAGCACCGCGTCTTTGAACGCAGCGTGGAAGAACGCGCCGGCGGTCCGCCCTTCAGTTTTTTTGAGGGCCCCCCTACGGCCAATGGCCGACCGGGCATCCATCACGTGATGGCGCGGACCATCAAGGATACCTTCTGCCGCTACCGCACCATGAAAGGCTATCGGGTGGCCCGGAAAGCGGGCTGGGATACCCACGGGCTGCCCGTGGAAATCGAGGTTGAGAAAGAGTTGGGCCTGGAGACGCGCGAAGACATCCTGGACTACGGCATCGAAAAGTACAACGCGGCCTGCCGCGAGAGCGTCCTGCGCTACAAAGCGCAGTGGGACGAGATCACCGAACGGATGGGGTACTGGGTCGATCTGGACCACCCGTACGTTACCTTCGAAACGGACTACATTGAAACGGTCTGGTGGCTCCTGAAGCAAATCTACGACCAGGGCCTGCTCTACAAAGGCTACAAGATTCAGTGGTACAGCCCGGGCTCAGGCACCGTGCTCTCCTCCCATGAGGTGAGCCTCGGCTACGAAGAAGTGCAGGACCCCAGCGTATACGTGCGCTTCCCCGTCGACGACCACGAGAACACCTTCTTTCTGGCCTGGACCACCACGCCCTGGACGCTCATCTCGAACACGGCACTCGCGGTGGGCACTGACCTGTCATACGTCAAGATCCGACATGACGACCCGCACCACGGGAACGAGCACCTGATTCTGGCGGAGGCCCTGCTGGATGAGGTGATGGAGGAGGACTATGAGATCGTTGAGCGCTACACCGGTGCCGAGTTGGTAGGCATGACGTACCAGCCCGTGTTTTCCTACTTCACCGACGAAGTGCAAAAAGCGGAGGCCTGGTCTGTGCTTTCGGCTGACTTTGTATCGACCGAAGAGGGCACGGGCATCGTGCATATGGCGCCGGCCTTTGGCGCGGACGACTATGCGGTGGGGCAAGAGGCCGGCCTGCCACTCTTCAATCCGATCGACGAGGAGGGGCAGTTCACCGGCGCGGCGCCTCTGGTGGAGGGGGAGTGGTTCAAGGACGCCGACCGGACCATCATCCAAGACCTGAAGCACCGCGGGCTGCTCTACCGGCAGGAAACCTACCTGCACAACTACCCGCACGACTGGCGAAAGGGCACGCCGCTGATGAGCTACCCGGTGGAGAGCTGGTTCATCCGCACCACGGCGGTGAAGGAGCGCCTCCTGGAACTCAACCGGACCATCAACTGGCAGCCGGAAACTATCGGCACCGGACGCTTCGGCGAGTGGCTCGAAAACAACGTAGACTGGGCCCTGAGCCGGCGCCGCTACTGGGGCACCCCGCTGCCCATCTGGCAGTCCGATGCCGACCCCTCCTACGTCGAGGTCATCGGCTCCATCGCTGAGCTGCGCGCCAAATGCGGCGACCAGCTACCGGACGACGATGCCGCCATCGACCTGCACCGGCCCTTTGTAGACAACCTGACGTGGCCGGCCCCGGACGATGTCGGCGGCACGATGCACCGCGTGCCTGACCTCATCGACGTCTGGTTCGACTCCGGCTCGATGCCCTTTGCGCAGTGGCACTACCCCTTCGAGAACAAGGACGCCTTTGAGGCGACCTTCCCCGGCGACTTCATCGCGGAGGGCGTAGACCAGACACGCGGCTGGTTTTATACGCTTCATGCCATCGCCACCCTGGTGCGCGACGAGGTGGCCTACAAAAACGTCGTGGTCAATGGCCTCGTGCTGGATGCGGATGGCCTCAAGATGTCGAAGTCAAAAGGCAACGCGCTCGATCCCTTCGAGACGATCACCACCTACGGCGCCGATCCCGTTCGCTGGTACATGATGAGCAACACCCCGCCATGGGAGAACATCAAGTTTTCTGAACGGGGCCTCATGGACACGAAGCGCAAGTTTTTTGGCACGCTGGAGAACGTCTACAGCTTCTTTGCCACCTACGCCAACATCGATGACTTCCGCTACAGCAACGACCGTATTCCGGCAGCCGAGCGGGAGGAGCTCGATCGCTGGATCCTGAGCCGGCTCAACAGCACCATCCAGGCGGTGGATACGGCGCTGGACGGATACGACCCCACAGCAGCAGCACGCGCCACCGAGGCATTCGTCGACGCCTTTTCCAACTGGTACCTCCGCCGCTCCCGCCGGCGCTTCTGGAGCGCCAAAAGCAACGGCACTGCAGACGGCAAGGCGGACCGCAGCAAGGAAGCGGCCTACCAGACGGTTGCCGAGTGCCTCTTGGCCGTGAGCAAACTGATGGCCCCCAACGCGCCGTTCTTCGGTGAGTGGCTCTACACCCGCGTCAACAGCGTGACGGCACAGGAAACGGCCGATTCTGTACACCTGGCCCGGTTTCCTGTGGTAGACGAGGACGCCATCGATGCGGATCTGGAGCGGCGCATGGGGCTGGCACGCACCATCGCGTCCATCACCCTCTCGTTGCGCAACGAAGCGCACATCAACACGCGGCAGCCGCTACCCCGCATCCTCGTGGTCACCAGCGACCGCGTGCAGAAGCGCGACGTTGAGCATGTGCGCGATGTCATCATGGACGAGGTCAACGTCAAAGCGATCGAGTATATCTCGGGCTCCAGCAGCGTCGTGGAGCGCTCCGCCAAACCTAACTTTGCCCGGCTTGGCCGCCGCCTGGGGCCACTCATGAAACCCGTCAACCAGCAAGTTCGTGCCCTCACCGACGAGCAAATTGGCACCTACGTGGAGGAAGATGAGCTCGTGCTGGAGGTGGAAGGAGAAACGGTAGTACTCGGCCCCGGCGATCTCGAAATCACGAGTGAAGGTGTGGAGGGATGGCTCGTGGGGCAGGAGAAGGGCGTAACGGTGGCCCTCGACACAGAACTGACCGAGGCGCTGATCGCTGAAGGACTCGCCCGGGAGTCGGTAAACCGCGTCCAGGCCCTCCGGAAGAGAGCTGACTTTGACGTCGCCGACCGCATCGAAATCCAATACCAGGCCAGCGGCCAAATCGCCGACGCGATCGCCGCCTACAGCGACTGGATTCGGAACGAGACCTTAGCCTTAAAGTTATACGAAGCTATCTCACCGGAAGGGGAGGTAGTAGACTCTTATGAGATCGGAGAGCATGACCTCACGCTCGGGGTCCGCCGCATCGCGCCGTAAGCGCACCCGTGTTGCTCCGGGTTCAGTTTTGGGTCTGAGGGGCGATACCTTGTAGGCGGCTCACGCCGCTCGGCCCCCCTCAGTACCTCGTACCGGTTATTTCCTTTCATTACGTGCAGTGCAGATATGGCAAAAGACCAGTCGAACGATACGGACACACAGCAGGTCTCGAAAAAGAAGGGAGGCGATACGCGCGTCACGCCTTTTTCTGAAGAGGACCTACAGCACTTCAAGGACCTGCTGATTTCTCGACGGAAAGATGCGGTGGAAGACATCGAGAGCCTGCGCGCGCAGTTGAAAGACTCGCGAGATCAGGCCGAGGACAATACAGCGTACAGCTTCCATATGGCCGATGCGGGCACGGATGCGATGGAGCGAGAAAAAGTGTACCTGATGATTGCCCGCCAGCAAAAGTACGTCGGGTATCTGGATCGCGCGCTGGAGCGCATCGAAAACAAGACCTACGGGGTGTGCCGTGTGACCGGGGAGCCCATCGCGAAGGAGCGCCTGGAGGCCGTGCCGCATACCGAGATCTCGATTGCGGCGAAGAAGAAACAGAAACAGGCCAACTCCTAACGGTAGGGTGACGCCCTGCCCCGTGCCGGTTGGTGCAGTGCGCCTTCCTTTGTTGTATTGCTTACACCGTACTCATGCGCGTTCTCTGGGTAGCAGCTCTCATTATCCTGGTCGATCAGGCTACGAAACTGACCGTGCTGCAGACGATGTACCGGGGCCAGTCGATTCCTCTGGTGGGCGACTGGTTGCGGTTTACGTTCACCGAAAACCCGGGCATGGCGTTCGGCATCGAGGTAGGCCCGCCCGGCACGATCACGGTATTTGCGATGATCGTGACAGGCCTCATTATCTATTACATCTATCAGATTCGCGGGTGCTACTTCCCGTATCGGCTGAGCCTCGTATTCATTTTGGGTGGGGCGCTGGGCAATATTACCGACCGGGTCTTCTACGGCGTGATGTTGGACTACAGCGGCTATTTCCGTGGTCACGTGGTTGACTTCATCCATGTGGACGTCTGGCGCGGTTACCTGCCAGAAGTGCTGCCGCTGATTGGCGGTGCGTACACGGCCCTGTTCCCGATCTGGAACGTAGCGGACATGGCCATCGTGGGGGGCGTGGTGGGCATCCTGCTATTTCAGAACCGGTTTCATGAGGAGTTAAGTGAGGCCGCCGCTACGGCTGCCGCTGAGGGGGAGCCATCGGATCCGGCCGAGGGATCGACCCGCGCTGCTACTGCCGGGGCCGTCACACTACCGGCCAATGGCGGGCGAGCAACCGATAGCGCGGAAGATGCGCCCCGGGCGCTGGACGCCCCATCGGCCGATGCAGCCGCGCGTGGGTATTCCGCTACAGATCCCGAAGGAGAAGATAATGCCCCTCCACGCCCGGGAGCATAGCCTCGGCGCCGCATACCAAGCCGTGTTTATCGCGGTGCCGCCCGCCCGACGTACGAGCGCGCAGAGGAACCCTCCTGATGAGCGCGTATAAGTACGCTCGCCTTTCCTGCCGAACCCCCGCGCCCCGCGCCCACTTCGTTCATCGTCGCCTTGTATGTCGTATCGGGACTACATTCGTAACTTCAGCATCATTGCCCACATCGACCACGGCAAGAGCACGTTGGCTGATCGTATGCTGGAGATGACGGGGACGCTGGAGGGGCGCGACATGAAAGAGCAGGTACTGGACAACATGGACTTGGAGCGTGAGCGTGGCATCACCATCAAGAGCCATGCCATCCGCATGCGGCACACAGCAAACGATGGCGAGGAGTACACCCTCAATCTGATCGACACGCCCGGGCACGTCGACTTCACCTACGAAGTCTCCCGCGCCCTCAAATCCTGCGAGGGCGCCTTGTTGGTGGTAGATGCCGCCCAGGGGATTGAGGCGCAGACCGTCTCCAACGTCTACCTTGCGTTGGAGCACGACCTGGAGATCATCCCCGTGATCAATAAGGCCGACCTCCCGAGTGCGCGCCCTGACGTGGTGGCCATGTCGCTCGAAAACCTGATCGGGGAGCCTGCTGAGGACATCCTCACCATAAGCGCCAAAACCGGCCAAGGCGTTCCGGAGCTGCTCCAGATGCTGGTGGACCGCGTGCCCCCGCCCGGAGGCGATGATGAGGCGCCGCTGCAGGCCCTCATCTTCGACTCGGTCTTCAACCAGTACCGGGGCTCCATCGTGTACACGCGCGTGTTCTCGGGCACTCTCGAGAAGGGCGAACGCATGCAGTTCATGGCCAACAGGAAGCAGTACGATGCTGAAGAGATTGGTTACTTGCAGATCGACATGAAGCCGGTTGATCGGCTCCGGGCCGGAGAGGTGGGGTACATCATCGGATCGGTCAAGGACGTACGGGACACCAAGGTGGGGGATACCGTCACCAGCGCCCACACCCCTGCTGAAAAGCCGATTGAAGGCTTCCGTGAGGTCAAGCCCATGGTGTTCAGTGGCGTCTACCCCACCGACAGCGACGACTTTGAAGACCTGCGGGCATCGCTGGATCGCTTGCAGCTCAACGACGCGTCCCTGACGTACGAGCCAGAAACGTCAGCAGCGCTTGGCTTTGGCTTTCGCGTGGGCTTCCTTGGGCTGCTCCACATGGAAATCATTCAGGAGCGGCTGGATCGGGAGTTTGGGCTGGACATCATCACCACGGTGCCCAACGTGACGTATCGCGTGCGGACTCGGGAAGCGCCCGATACGTGGCAGCTCATCCAAAACCCGGACGAGATGCCTGATACGGGACAGATCGAGGAAATCCGTGAGCCGTTTGTGACGGCCGAGATTATCACCCCGAGTGACTACATCGGCAACCTGATGCAGCTCTGTGAGGAACGTCGGGGCGTGTACGTAAACCAGACGTACCTCGATGCCGAACGCGTCAACCTGCAGTACGAGTTGCCGCTGGCCGACATCGTGTTTGACTTCTACGACAAGCTCAAGAGCGTCAGTCGTGGCTTTGCCTCCCTGGATTACGAGTTTATTGAGTACCGCTCGACCGACCTTGTGAAGCTGGAGGTGCTCATTAACGGCGACGCCGTCGATGCGCTCTCGACCATTGTCCACCGCGACAAAGCGTATCACGTGGGGCGTAAGCTCATCCAGCGCCTAAAGGAGCTGATCCCGCAGCAGCTCTTTGAGGTCGCCCTGCAGGCCTCGATCGGCACCCGGATCATTGCGCGGGAGACGGTGCGCGCCATGCGGAAGGATGTGACGGCCAAGTGTTACGGCGGCGACATCTCGCGGAAACGAAAGCTGCGCGAGAAGCAGAAGGAAGGTAAGAAGCGCATGAAGCAGGTGGGCAGCGTAGACCTGCCGCAGGAGGCTTTTCTGGCGGTGCTTTCAATGGACGAGTAACGACGATATCCCATCATGCGCGGGAGTAACAAACGTATGGAAGCGGCCACCAGGCGCACAGCCTACGTAGGGATCGGCCTGGTGCTGCTGTGCATGCTGTGGCCATCCCTAACGCCGCCCGCGATGGCGCAGACGGAGGGGGACCGCGGTGCGCATACGCTGATTGAGCAGTATCAGCAGGCGATTGTGCAGGAACGCATGCGGCGGTTCCTGGAAGAGACCAAGGATGGCTTCCCCGGACGCCCGGCACGCCTGCTACCTACCGCAATGGACACCCTCCGGCCCTGGCTGGCCGCACGTACACCGGGCGTGACGCACAATGAGGAGCCAGACAAACCTGCGCCACTTGTGGTAGAGGACGTGCGGCACGTGCGCCACTTTGCGTACGCGTGGTTTGAACAGACGTACGGCAACAACTCCTGGGCCTACCTCGGATCCGTCGGGAGCCGCAAACGGGCCCGCCTTGATACCACGCAGACGCCGCAGCTCCGCGCCCGGCTGCAAGCCCACTTCGGCGACCCGACCGTTACCATGGCCGAACTTGGGCGCCAGCAGGCGTCCGGCGAGCCCTCGCCGCAGTTTGTGTACGCCCTCGTCGTAAACGACAGCATGGCTGTGCAAATCAGGGATGTAAACGGCCCGGAAGACCGCGGGCTCATCCTCATGACGGAGAGCCGCTGGCGCGACCAGTTGCTTGAACTGCGGGCGGCTCTGCTGCGGCCGTTGCTGGATATTGATCCGGCACCGTATGTCGATTATTATTACAACCGCGAGTTTAACCACTGGCAGCGCACAGGATACGACGGGTCGGCTTACTTCATCGACCGCATTCGCCCGCCCAACTTACGCCGGGGCCGTCCTCAGCTGTGATGCCCAGTGATCCACCCTCCGCGCCGCTACTTTTTCGGTTGAGCGCCTTCTGCCTTCCTGTTCACCTTTAGCTCCGAAACCTTTGGCCAACGCGCACGATCGTTCGTCGTCCCGCCGTTCTACCGCCGCCCGTGCACGCCGCGGAGGGGAAGACCCCGCTACCAAAAGCGCCACACGGGAGTGGCTGGAAGCCATTATCTTCGCGGTGGTCATTGTGCTGATCATCCGGTCGCTTTTTTTCGACCTCTTCCGGATCCCCACGCCCTCCATGGAGAAGACGCTGCTGGTGGGAGACTACCTCTTCGTCTCAAAGGTGCATTACGGCCCGCGGATGCCCATGACCCTGGGGGTGCCGTTCACGAACCTGTACCTGCCAGGTCCCACGTTACCCTACACGCGGATCCCCGGGTTTTCTTCGGTGCAGCGCAATGACAACATTGTATTTAATTGGCCGGAGTCCGAGGCGCCGACCGACCGCAAGATGCACTACATTAAACGGGTTGTGGGGCTCCCGGGCGAAGAAATATCCATCCAGGATAAGGTGCCCTACATTGACGGGGCGCCGCTGGAGTTCAAGGACACCATGCAGCATCTGTGGCGCGTGACGCTGGATAGCGAGCGCACCCGCCTTCCAGGATCCCGGCTGCGGGAGATCGGGGTGACCACGACTCACGCCTTGCCCAGCGAAAACGAAGTGGCCGTTACCGCCACGCGGCAGGCCAGCGATGAGATCGCGAGCTGGTCGTACGTCGCCAGCGTCGAGCCTTACATTAGCGGGCCGCACCCGCAGTATCGGCAACGCCTCTATCCGGAGGGCTCCGACTTTACGCCGGACAACTACGGTCCGCTGACGCTACCGGCCGCGGGGATGACCGTTGACCTGACGGAAGAAAACTGGCGGGCGTACGAGCCGGTGATACGCCGTTTTGAGGGCCGCACCACGGGACGAAACGGCGCGGCCTTCCAAATCGACGGGGAGGACGTGTCCTCGTACACCTTCAGCCAAGATTACTTCTTCGTGCTGGGCGACAACCGCGACAACTCCGAGGATAGCCGCTTCTGGGGCTTTGTGCCCATGGACCACGTGGTCGGTAAAGCGCTTGTGGTATACTTCTCGTGGGACAGCGAGGCGACAATGCCACGGTTCCGCCGCCTCTTTAAGGGCATCCAGTAACTTGCAGCGTCGTGATGCTCTTCCATGGGCTCAGCCATGAGTTTGGGTACCGTGCTTACCGTGCGGCCCGCAGCCGGTCGAAGCGCTCCTGCTGTGGGGTGCCCGGCGCTACGTCGTAGGGATGAGCCGGGAGCTGCACACGCTCCAGCACCGGGTAGCGGTTGCGGAAAGAAAACGGCTGCGGATCCCCCGCGGGATCATCGCCAATGACCAGCACCGTCGTGCCTTGCTCCAGGATGCGCCCTTGGCGACTCCCCACGCCCGTCGTGCCGGTGGTCGTCCGCCAGGGGTCGGCCCAGTGATAGATCCACTCCGCATCGGTATCAACCAGGCGCACACAGCCACGGCTCGTGGGGCCGCCGGTAGGCATGGGGTACTGATGAATGTGGATGCCGCGCGCATCGTGAAAGTTGAACACCCAATACATCTCCCAGGGCTCATCGGGCGGACTCAGCGAAGAGACCCGATACTCCGTCTGCCAGTTAAAATTGAAGCGCCCGTTAGGCGTAGGGTATTGCGTAGGGTCGCCCGTGTTGATGATCCCCCAGCGTTCCAACTCGCCAAACTCGTAGGCGGCCCAGGCCTGCGAAGTTTTATCCAGAATGAACAGTTTGTCAAACGAGCGGCCGCCCGGGTAGTAGCGAGGAAAAGGAGCGTAGGCCCGAAAGTCGACATCAAAAACCGTGGGAATGACCAGCGTATCCCCCAGGGACAGCTGGGTCACCAGGCGCCGGTTGATGAGTTCGACTACTCGCGCCCGCTTGCGGCCCTTCTCGACGTCGCCATCCCCCAGCCGATGGTACAGGTTTGCGCGCGCCAGCACATTGTTGTCGCGGCTACTGGCCAGCACGTGGTATTCGTAGTACACCTCGGGGATGAGGTCGAGGGCGGTCTTCTCGAAGTTGACGACTTCCTCAACCTCGTTCTGGTTGATGTACCCCTGCGCCAGGAGGGCGTGGGGCCAAAGAAGCGCTGCAGCAAGAGCCGCCAGGAGAAAGAGGGAACGAGGCTGCATGAGGGAAGGCTACCGAATGAGCGAAGAGCGGTCACAACGGACGGCATGGGCTGGAGGCTATGCTGGCTGCCGGTTGGCTAAGCCAAATGCTGTAGCATGCCAGGAGGCATGAGCCGGCTGCTCGAACGCTCCCGCGCGCAGTTGCCCTACCGTGTTCACCGTCGGGTCGAACACCGGCGTGGCTGAGGTCACCTCGCCCGCCTTCGCCAGCGCGCGAAACTCCGACCGGGTGGCATGCTGTACCGTGCCCTCGGGATCCCGGTAAAGGACCATCAGCGCGGGCAGCCACGAAACGTTCAGCGCTTCGCCGGTTTGCTCAACCATCTCCACCGAGGCATCAATCCCGCAGCCGGAAATATAGCCGCCCTTCAACTCGGCCGCGACAATCATAAATCGGTCACCGCGGATGACCGCGTCGCCGTGTACAGGGCGCCCATGTGAGGTCCAGTCCTCAAAGAACGTCGCCGCTCGCTTCAGAAAGGCTTTTTGGGTGGCGGCGCTCATGGGCTCGGTGGCAGTGTAAATCCAGCACCGGGCCTCGGGGGGCATATCGGGAAACAGGGGCGTATTTGCAGTGGCCATCGTACGAGGTGTGGAGATCGGGTGAGTAGAGACGAGAGAAGCAACGGGGCGCCCGGGCATCCTACGAAGAAGCTGAGGCGTCAAGTTGAATAGATTCGATGCGGAGCTCGGCGGTGCGCAACCGGGTCAGGCATGCGTTTGCAGCGTCGATACCTTCCGCGTAAGCCTCCAAGGCTTCCTCAAGGGTCACATCGCCCTCCTCAAGTGTGGCTACACGGGCTTCCAGGCGCTGGAGCGCGGCATCAAACGAGAGATCAGGTTCATCCATGTCGAAGAAAAAACATCAGGTTGGGCTCCAAGTTGTTGAGCCAACGGGGAGCGGAAATGCGTAACCATACTGCTGTACTGACAGGGCTTCATTAGGTTTTCAGGCGGGTCCACACGATAGAGCCCGTTTGGGCAGCGCGACGCGGCGCGGCGGGGCCAAGGGGCTTGTGAACGGCCGGCGCAACCAGTACCTTCCACGATATCGCTAAGCCTACGCCTCCCGCGTCTATCCGCACTCGACCTGTTCTACGCATGGATCTTGGACTATCAGGAAAAGTGGCTCTCGTAACGGGTGCCAGCCGCGGCATCGGGAAGGCCATCGCGGCAGGACTGGCAGCCGAGGGCTGCCACGTTGCCATCTGCGCACGCACTGAGGAGACGCTGACGGCCACCGCGGAGGAGCTGCGAGCCCACGGCACGGACGTCCTGGCGGTGCCTCTGGATCTTACGGAGCAGGAGGCGCCGGCCCGCCTGGTCGATACCGTCGCCTCGCGCTTTGGCCGGCTGGACGTGGTTGTCAACAACGTTGGCGGCAATCGCCGCAAGCCGTTTGAGGAAACCACCGATACCGACTGGGAAGACATCCTGGATCTCAACTTTAAGTCGCACGTGCGCTGCACACGGGCTGCCATCCCGCATCTGCGGGCGGCCGGGCAGGGGAGCGTGATCTTTATTTCGTCCATCTTCGGTCGGGAGGCCGGCGGCGCAGGCCTCTCCATTTACAATACGACCAAAGCCGCTCTCAACAGCCTCAGCAAAATCATCGCCCTGGAGTTGGCAGAAGAAGGGATTCGGGCGAACGCGGTGGCCCCGGGGTCTATTCGCTTTCCCGGGGGCAGCTGGGACCGCCGCGTAAAGGAAGCGCCGGAGGAGATGCAAGCGTTCATCGCGGACAACGTGCCGATCGGCCGGTTTGGCCGGGCGGAAGAAGTGGCCGACGTGGTGACTTTTCTTGCCTCCAGCCGGGCCAGCCTGGTGACCGGCGCCTGCCTCAACGTGGACGGTGGGCAGTCGCACACGCTCATCTGACGCCCGCACGCTCTCGTGCTCATGCCTCGTTTTCGCCGGGCTGGTCCGGATCCGGTGCCGCGTGGCCCGTCACCTCGGCCGGTACTGCGCCATCGGCAAACCGGAGCGTCACGTGGTCGCCCGGGTGAAGCGCGTCAGCGCGCATGACAGGTGCGTTCCGGTGCTCGATGCGGGCAAAGCCGCGGCGGAGGGGCCGCTGGGGGTCCAGCAGCTCGAGTTGCCGCTTGAGGGACGTCACCGCCGCCGCCTCGCGGCCGTGCACGTGGCGCGCGGCGCGGCTCAGGCGGCCATGGAGGCTCTTCACCCGCGTCCGGTGTGCGTCGATGAGCTGCCTGGGGCGAGCAAATGCCCGGGATTGCGTGAGGGCCACCACGTGGTCCCGCGCTTGCTGCATTCGTTGCTCCATCCCCCTGCGGAGCGCTTGCGCCTGCGCCCTGAGGTGCTGCTCCACCGCCGTGCCATCCGGCACCGCAATTTCGGCAGCCATCGTCGGCGTGGCCGCCCGGCGATCGGCGACGAGGTCGGCAATGGACTCGTCGGTTTCGTGGCCGACGGCGCTGATGGTAGGGATCGGACATGCGAAGAGGGCGCGGGCGACGGCTTCTTCGTTGAAGGCCCAGAGGTCCTCTTGCGCGCCGCCGCCCCGGCCCACGATGAGCACATCCGGACGGTCAGCGGGGGCCCGCGCCCCGAACATGCGCAGGGCCCCCGCAATCTCCTGTGCAGCCTCCATCCCTTGCACCGTGACGGAGGCCAGCTGCACCCGGACCAGCGGAAAGCGGCGTTCCAGCGTCGAGGCGATGTCCTGAAACGCCGCGCTATCGCCCGCGGTGATGACCCCCACGACCCGCGGCAGCGGCGGCAGTGGCTGTTTATGTTCGTCCGCAAAGACCCCTTCGGCAGCGAGCTTCTGCTTGCGCTCCTCGAAGGCCTGCTGCAGCGCGCCCTCGCCCGCCATCTTCATCGACCGGGTGACCAGCTGCAGCTTGCCCCGCCGCTCGTAGATAGAGGCGGCGCCCTTTACCTCTACCTCCATCCCTTCCTCTGGAGTAAAGAAGACGTAGCGCACCTGATGGCGCCACATCACGCAATCGATCTGCGCATCGCCATCGCCGAGCGTGTAGTAGCAGTGGCCCGAGCGGTGGCGCGTCCAGCTCGTGATTTCGCCCTGGACGCGGACGTTGCCATGGTGCGCGTCGAGCGTTTCCTGCAGTCCACGGAGTAGCTCTCCCACGGTGTAGCACGGCGGAGCCGCATGCTGGGCGGCGGTTGAACTTTGGGGCATGTATTCGCGTCCCGTTAACTGTACAGTTCGTAGGCCCATGCAATCTCCTAAACGGTCCATGGCAACGCAACCGGAAACCGACCAAGACTTTCCTATCCGTGTAAACTTTGTATGCCTCGGTAACATCTGCCGCAGCCCGCTGGCGGAGAACATTTTCCGCTCGCTCGTCGAACAGGCAGGGCTGGAGGCCTACTTTGACGTCCTCTCTTCGGGGACGGGCCGGTGGCACGTTGGCGAGCAGGCCGACGCGCGCATGCGGCAGACCGCCCAAGAGCACGACCTCTCGCTGGAGGATCATCGCGCGCAGCAATTTCAGGCCGAAGACCTCGCCGCGTACGATCATATCTTCACCATGGATAAGTCGAACCTGAAGGACGTGCTCGCCTTAGATGGCGATGACACGCACGGCCACAAGGTGCGCCTCTTTCGCGAGTTCGACCCGGAGCCGGAGGATTACCAGGTGCCGGACCCCTACTACGGAGGGGCGGACGGTTTTGAGAATGTCTATGGTATTGTAGAACGGACCGCCCGGATGCTGCTCCATCGACTGGTTGAAGAGCACGACCTCGAAGACGAAATGACGAGCTCGCCCGTAGCCGAGGCGTAGAGGCCGGTCGCGCGTTCAGGTACACGACCGTCTGGAGGTATCAGGTTTCCTATGGATATTCCTGCTGTTATTGCTGCTGCGGTGCAAGAAGCCATCGGCGCCCCCGTAACGGGCGTGGAGGCTGTCGGTGGAGGGCGGAGCCTTACCGCACAGGTGGCCACAGCCGAGGGCGCTTTCTTTGCCAAGTGGGCGGCCGGCCCCAACGCCCAAACGTTTATGCCGGAGGCAGAGGGGCTGCGCGCGCTGGCTGCCCAGACCAACGGCCTTCGTATCCCTACACCGGTGGCGGCTGCTCCGGCACAGGGAGGCGATCCCGGGTTTTTGATTACTCCGTGGATTGAAAGCGCTGACCCGACGCCCGCCCATGCGCGCACGCTGGGCCAGGGGCTGGCCGGGTTGCACCGTGTACAGGACGAGGGGGAGCCCCGCTATGGTTTTGCCGAAGACAACTTCATCGGCGAAATGCCGCAGCAAAACTCCTGGCATGACACGTGGCCGGCGTTCTTCCGGACCTGTCGGTTGGAACCACAGGCGAGGTGGGCGCGGGAGCGCGGTGTCTGGAAAGCAACCTGGGATGCCCCGTTCAACCAGTTGCTGGCGGCCCTGCCCGGGCGGCTGCCGGCCACCCCCACGCCGTCATTGGTGCACGGCGACCTCTGGGGGGGCAATGTGTTGATGACGGGCTCCCGTGATGCTGCGCTCATCGATCCGGCCGTCTACCAGGGCCATCGGGAGGTGGACCTGGCGATGACGGAGCTATTTGGTCGGTTTAGCTCGCCATTTTACGCAGCCTACGAAGACGCGTGGCCTGTGGATGAGGGCTATGCTGCCCGTCGTCCCATCTACAACCTGTATCACCTGCTTAACCACCTCAATATCTTCGGCTCTGGCTACGCGCGGTCGGTGGAGGAGAGCATGCGCGCTGGACTGGAGCCGGTCGAATAACTGGGGGCGGGGTAGGGGCTGTGCTGCCGACGTGCTCATGCCGTTGCGTCATCATCTTCTTTGAGCGCCAGCGACAGCCAGGCGCGCGCCTTCCGCCAGTCGCGGCGGACGGTGCGGGCCGAGATGCCCAGCACGTCGCCGATCTCCTGCTCCTTCAGCCCGCCAAAGAAGCGCAGCTCCACGACACGGGCCAACCGCTCGTCCTGCTCTGCCAGCCGCTCCAGCGCATTATCCAGGGCAATGAGCTGCGACATGCGGGCTTCGCCGCCATGAAACTCATCGTTGAACGTTACCCGCACTTGGTCGCCTCCCCGCTTGAGCGCGTTGCGCTTGCGGGCGTAGTCAATGAGGATATGGCGCATGATACGCGCCGAAAGGGCCATGAAGTGCGTACGGTTTTCCCAGCTGGCATCCGACTGATCGGCCAGGCGAAGATAAGCCTCATGCACGAGCGCGGTCGTGTTGAGGGTATGCCCGCTGCGCTCGCGGCGTAGCTGAAAGTGAGCGATCCGCCGGAGCTCGTCATAGATCTCCGGCGCCAATTCTTGGACGCTGTCGGTGGAGTCAGGCGACGGGTCGTCGCCGGGAGCAGCAGAAGGAGAAGTCATAGCGATCTGAACGATGGGAGTGAACGCTGCGCATTGGCGGGGAGGAGCACAGCATCCGGTGAAGCTGTTTAAATATACACGCAGCGAGCGTTAGAAGCGAACGCCGCAGGCCATCCGTTGCATTCATGGACAACAGGTTGGCAGGGCAGGCCTGCAAGACAGGAAGAACGCAATACCTTGGGGGGGGCTTGTGGCTCAGCCCACCAGGGCCGTCAACACCGCACGCGTATCGTTGAGGTCGGGCAGGAGCGTGTCCGGCGCATGGGCGGCCAGGGCATCCGCGTCGAACGCGCCCGTAGCCACGGCCACGGTACGGCAGCCGTGCGCCCGGCCGCATGCGATGTCGCGCGGGGTATCGCCGATGATGACGGCATCTTGTAACGCCACCGGGCGGTTGAGAGCAGCTCCAGCGCGGCGACAGGCCACGGGCGGCAGGGCGTTGCGGTCGCCGTCGTCGCTGCCAAAAGCGCCGAACGTAAAGTAGCGGCCCAGCCCCACAGCGTCCAGCTTCAGGTACGCGGTCCGCTCCAGGTTGCCCGTGAGGAGGCCAAGATGCGTGTTTTCCTGAGGGGCGAGCACGTCGAGTAAGGCGGCGGCGCCAGGTAGAGCGCGCACCGTATCGGCGGTGATGGCAGCGGAGGCAAGCGTGGCATACGCCTGCAGCGCATGGGGCAGGAGCGCCGCTACTTGGTCTTCCGGGACATCGTTCGCCCGGAGAATCTCCTGCACGATGAGCGGGTCTGTTTTACCTGAAAAGCTAATGCCGTTCAGCGTGATCGGCCGCCCCACAAGGTCGCTGAGGGCCCGCAAAATAGCAGGTCCGGCTGCGCCGTTGGACGTCAGTAGCGTACCGTCAATATCGAACAGGAGGAGCCGCATGTGGATGCACAGTAGCGCTGAGGAACGGAAGGGGCCCGGAGGAACGGAAGGGGCCCGGAAGCACGGCCGCTTGCGAATGCCGGGTCAATCGGGGGCCGTTTAGGCCATCAGCAGACCCAGCAGCCGCCCAACCTCTTCCTGGAGGTTACGGCGGTCAACGATGAGATCCAGAAAGCCGTGCTCCAGCAGAAACTCCGACTTTTGAAACCCCTCCGGCAAATCCTGGCCGATCGTCTCACGTATTACGCGCGGACCGGCAAACCCGATCAACGCATCTGGCTCGGCCATGTTAATATCGCCCAGCATAGCGAAGGAAGCCGTCACCCCTCCGGTCGTCGGGTTACACATGTAGGAGAGGTAGGGCAGGCCTTTGTCTGCGAGGCGCGTGAGGTGCGCGCTTGTTTTGGCCATCTGCATGAGGCTCAGGGCGCCCTCCATCATCCGAGCTCCGCCGCTCTGCGAAATGATCATCAGCGCCCGGTCTTCGGTGTAGGCACGCTTCACGGACCGCGCCAGTATCTCACCCACCACCGACCCCATCGAACCCCCAATAAAGGAGAAGTCCATCACCGCAACAGAAACGGGCAAGCCGTTGACGGTACCGGTGGCCGATTGCACGGCCTCATTGCGGCTGGTCTTTTGGCGGGCAGATTCCAGGCGCTGGGTGTAGGGCTTGCGATCTTCAAAGTGAAGCGGATCGCGAGACGTAAGGTGCTCGTCGTGCCGCTCGTACGCCTGCTCATCAAAAAGCAGGGTAAAGTAGCGCTGGCTGGACAGGTTGAAGTGATGACCGCACTTGGGGCACACCAGGTAGTTCTCCTCCAACTCGCGTCGGTTGAGGATGGCGCTGCAGCCAGGGCACTTAACCCACTGCCCCTCCGGCATGTCGTTTTGCTCACTGAGCTCCGTGAGAATGCCTTTCTTCTTTCGTTTGAACCAGCTCATGGGGTTGGGAAACAGTCAAGTCAGTAAAGCAAGTGCGCCACGTGCCATCCTTCAACATCAACAAAAATCAACTGAAGCGCCATGTTGGCCCGCCAGGGCAAACAGACGGATGCATCAGGCGCCGTGTTTTTGGGCATGATACGCCTTCAGGTAGTAGGGTTCAAAAGATACTACGTCCTCTGCTTCACCACGGGCGCGGCGCTGATGCCCCCGCCGACCGACGGTTCGCGCATCGGGCCCCACCTGGGGAAACGGGAGGACGTGGAAAGAGTGCTTCAGCAGGGCGTCCTGCACGGCCGGTGCTGCATCGCCGACGGCCCAACATGGACCGTCGATACCCGTGGCGGCCCACCATGCCCCGAGCGTATCGGTCGTGAGGGTTTGGGGCGGTTCGATGGGCTCGAGCGTGCGGCCGGGGGAGACCCGATACGCCGCAGCATAGAGTTCGGACCGCCGGGCGGTGCGAGCGGCTACAACGGCCGTGCCCGCTGGCGCGGTGAGGGTTGCATGTTCAGCCAGCGCCGCCAGTGAGGAGACCCCCACCAGCGCAGCATCTGCAGCCAGGGCCAGGCCCTTGGCCGTGCTCACGCCGATGCGAAGCCCGGTGTATGAGCCGGGCCCAGCCGACACCGCTACCGTATCTACGGCCCCCACTGAAAGGTCGGCATAGGCCAGGGCCTGCTCAACCATCGGTACCAAGCGCTCGGCATGCTGCCGCGGCCGGTCGAGCGTAAGCAGCGCTCGGCACTGCGTATCGCTGAAGACCGCCACGCTACACACCGACGTTGCGGTCTCAAGAGCCAGGAGATGGCGCGGCATAGGGGAATCGGGGCAAGCGAAAAAGCGAAGCTCACCTACGAGCCGGCCGTCGATGGGTTCGGCAGGGGCCGCACCAGCATGGCGTGGGCAAATCGTAAACAGCGCTTGATTCTGAGCCCTCAATCCGTATCTTGGTATAACGTATGAAGAAATAGCAAATGCCGCTCGCGACAGGCCTCGGCGATGCGTGGGCGGCTCCCGCGAGCTATGGACCCGACAGCGAGGAGGCACGGATGAAGACCTACGACGCGGAATATCTACGCAACGTGGTACTGGTAGGGCACCAGGGTACGGGCAAGACGGTGCTGGCTGAGGCGATGCTCTACGAAAGCGGCGCTATCGAGCGGATGGGCACAATCAGCGGGGGCTCGACGGTGAGCGACTACCATACCGACGAGCAAGCGCGCGAGATGACCATCTTTAGCTCGCTCATCAACGTGGAGTGGAGAGGCCACAAACTGAACGTGATCGACACGCCGGGCTACCCCGACTTCGTAGGCGAGGTGGTCGCGGCCATGAAGGTGTGCGATACGGCGGCCTTCATGATGAACGCGGCTGACGGCGTGCAGGTGGGCACGGAGCTGGCCTGGTCGTACGGCGAGATGACGCAGAAGCCGTCGCTTTTCATCATCAACCACTTGGACCGAGAGGAGGCCAACTTTCGAGGCCTGGTCGCTGAGGTGAAGGAGCGCTTTGGCCGGGGCGCTACGGTGGTGCAGTTGCCCGGCGGTACCGGTAGCCGCTCCATCATCGATGTGCTGCGCATGGAGCAGGTGCATTATCCGAAAGACGGTACCCCGGAAGTGCGGCCCATCGCCCCGGCGTTCCAGGAGGAGGCCCAGGCGTTGCATCAGGCGCTGGTCGAGGACATCGCCGAAAACGACGAGGCGCTCATGGAGCAGTTCTTTGACCAGGGCACCCTCACCGAAGAGCAGATGCGGCAAGGCCTGCACGACGCGATGATCCGGCGTGAACTGTTTCCCATCTTTGTGGCCAGCACCGCCGAAAACATCGGGGTCTCGCGCCTCATGAGCTTCTTCACCAAGATCTGTCCCTCGCCCGCCTCTACGCCGCCCGCGGCCACCCGTGCCGGTGCCCCGGTCGCCTGCGACCCCGCCGCTGAGCCGGTGGCCCTGGTGTACCGCACGATGGCCGAGGAGCATGTGGGCAACCTCTCGTTTTTGCGCGTCTATGCCGGGGTGCTGGAGGCCGGGCAGGACCTCGAAAACGCGCAAACGGGGGCTACAGAGCGCCTCGGACCGCTCCACGTTGTGAACGGTCAGGACCGGCGCAAGGTGGCGCGCCTTTCGGCCGGCGACCTGGGCGCGGTGGTCAAGCTGCGGTCGACGGGTACGAACCACACCCTCCGCGCTCACGACCACGACGTCATCATCGAGCCCATCGCGTTTCCTGAAGCGCGCTACCGGCGGGCCGTTCGGGTGGCGACCACCGGGGACGAAGACAAGCTCGCCCGTGGGCTTAACCAGATCCAGGCGGAGGATCCCTCGCTGACCGTAGAGCACGACCCGCACCTGAACCAAATCGTGCTGGGCGGGCAGGGCAAGATGCACCTGGCGGTGGTGCAAGACCGCCTGCACCGGCGGGCTGGCGTGGAGGTTGTCTTTGACGAGCCGCGCGTGGCCTACCGCGAAACCGTGCAGGACCGTGCCCGCGCCTCCTATCGCCACAAAAAGCAAACGGGCGGCGCCGGGCAGTTTGCCGATATTTCGCTCCTCGTCGAGCCGCTCACGCCAACCTTCACCCCACCCAACGACATCCGGGTGCGCAATGAAGCGACCGTCACCACCGACTGGGGCGCGACGGTGCACTTCGTGGACGCCATCGTAGGCGGGGTGATTGACATGCGGCGGTTCTTCGGGGCTATCCAGAAAGGCATCCTGGCGAACGCCACGGAAGGCCCCCTGCTGGGCTACCCCCTGGGCGATGTGCGGGTGGTGATTTACGACGGCGGGATGCACGACGTGGATTCCAACGAGAACGCCTTCAAAACCGCCGCGCGCCATTGCTTCCGGGAGGCGTTCATGCAGGCCCGGCCGGCCCTCCTGGAGCCCATTATGGACCTGGAGGTGACCGTCCGCCCAGAGGACGTAGGCGAGGTGATGAGCGACCTCTCCACGCGGCGCGCCCGGGTGCAAGGCATCGAAGCGGACGGCCTGTTTCAGAACGTGAAGGCCCAGGTGCCGGAAGCGGAGCTGCACGAGTATGCGACCACCCTGCGCTCCAAGACGCAGGGGCGTGGGCTGCACGTGGCGCGTTTTAGCGGGTACGAGGTGGTGCCGCCGCACGTGAAAGAGGCCCTCATCGAAGCTGCGGGCGCCCCACTGCAAGAGGCCTGATGGAATAGCCCGTTGGTACCAGTATGCTCGCAGGCGCCTGCTCAGCGCGTGCGGGCCACGCTTCAACGCCTCGTCCGGAAACGGACGGGGCGTTGATGCATCTGGCCCCCGGGGGAGCCCACAAAAAATCCCGCGTCGGCACTGATGCCGAGCGGGAGGATGATGACACTACCGGGTGCCGCCAGTGGCGCGGGAGGGACTTGAACCCTCGGCCTCCGGGTTATGAATCCGACGCTCTTACCAACTGAGCTACCGCGCCATTACAAGCCTGCGCCTTAGAGACGGAGGCCAACCAGTAAAGGTTGCTGCTGTTACATGGAGACAGCGTAAATCGCCGAGGCCCGGTTCTTTGTTTCCGTGGCGGTTTGAAGAACGGATGCAGCGCCTCCGGGCGGCGTGGGGCCCTTGCGTCCGCCGCCGCCGCGCCCTACTTTGCTCATTCATTAGCTACACGCGTATTCGTTATAGGGTATGGCTTGGAACTCAGTCATTGATCAACCCCGCGTACGGGAGACGCTGCAGCGCGCCATTAGCAGCCAGCGCGTGGCGCATGCGTACCTCTTTCACGGGCCGGACGGGTCCGGCAAGCGCGCGGCAGCGCTGGCCTTCGCTCAGGCGCTCCAGTGTGCAGAGGGCGGCCCCGCGCCGTGTGGCGCCTGCAGCGGCTGCCGCAAGGTGGAGCGGCTCATCCATCCCGATGTGCACGTGATGATGCCGTACCCGCGCGGCACCGACACCGAGGATGTGGCCCAACGCATTCAACGCCTGGCCGCGCATCCCTACGCTGCTGTAGACTTCGTGCGGCGCCCCTCGCTGGACGATCCCACGAAGTCATCCAACAAGCAGGTCATGTACCACGTCGACCGCGTGAACGACGATTTGCGGCGGTCCATGAGCTACAAACCCCTCGAGGGCCGCTACAAGTTCGTCCTGCTGCTGGATGCCGATCTGATGCGCCCGGAGGCCGCCAACGCCTTCCTGAAGCTGCTCGAAGAGCCTGGCGACCGTACCGTGTTTGTGCTCACCAGCAAACGCCCCGACCGGCTGCTGCCGACCATCCTGTCGCGCTGCCAACGGCTCCGGTTCGATCCCCTCTCGGCCGACGGGCTGGCCGCTGCCCTGCAGGACCGCGACGACATACCTGCTGACACGGCCGCCACGTACGCCCGTATGGCTGATGGCTCGTACACCCGGGCCCTCAACTTGCTTGAAAACGACGACCTTATGGCGCACCGGGCCATGGTTATCGACTACATGCGCTACGCCTACGTGCGCGACCTCGACAAGCTCGCTGATCTGGCGGAGGAGATCCAGCGCCTGGGACGCGAGCGGGTAAAGGGGCTCCTCCGCCTGCTCCTCAGCTGGATCCGCGACCTCGTCCTCTACCACACCATGGGCCCCGATGCGCCGCTCGTTAACGTCGATCAAGCCGAGGCCATTGCGCGCTTCTGCGCGAACCTGCCGGATGCCGACCTCGAAGCCATGGTAGACCTTGTCGAAGATGCGCTCGATCTTGTGCAGCGCAACGTGCAGATTGGCCTCACCATGATGACGTTGGCCGCTGCCCTCGGCCGGGCCATGCGCGGGAGCCACAGCGGACGCCTCTACGTGCCGCTGGCTGATCCTGTCGCGCCGTTTGCGGCGTAGCGCCTCGGGCGTTCCCGCGGTGGACCTTTCCAGCACAACCGTCGTGTGAAGACCGCATCAACACCGGCGTAGCGGCGCATGCGGTGTTTTCACATAGATTCAGGCATACAAACAAGCTATGGGTTGTGGATCAGGCGGTAGTTGTGGCACCGGCGGATGTGGCACCGGCGGATGTGGCACCGGGCAGTGCGGAACGGGCGGCGGATGTCCCCTCCCGCGCACCCTGGATTGGCTCAACACCATCGGGCAGGACCACCCGCAGGTGGCCTATGAAGCGGTAGAGGTAACGTTCAAGGGTGGCCGCAAAGAGTTCTTCCGCAACACGCTGCAGCTCGAGCTCCAGACGGGCGACTACGTCGTTGTGGAGGCCGACCGAGGCCACGACTTTGGCACCATCCACATGCGCGGGGAGATGGTGCGGCTCCGCATGAAGGCCGAGGAGATCGACAACGATGCGCTGCTCCCGAATGTCATCCGCCGCGCCACACTGGCCGACATCGAACAGTGGGAAGACCTGAAGGAGGAAGAGGCGGAGAGCTTTCACATCTGCCGCGAGGCGATCGATGCGCTAAAGCTTCCCATGAAGCTGGTTGATGCAGAGTGGCAGTTTGACCGCAAGAAGGTGACCTTTTTCTTCACCGCTGATCATCGGGTGGACTTCCGAGCGCTCGTGCGCAAGCTGGCCCGCATCTTCAAGACCCGCGTGGAGCTGCGGCAAATCGGGGCCCGCGACGAAGCCGCACGGGTCGGCGGCATTGGATCGTGCGGGCGGGAGCTCTGCTGCTCTACCTGGCTGCAGGAGTTTCAGCCCGTCTCCACGCAGGCTGCCAAGTTGCAAAACCTACCCCTGAACCCGACCCGCCTGAGCGGTCAGTGTGGGCGCCTCAAATGCTGCCTCAACTACGAGCTGGAGCAGTACATGCAGGAGCTGCAGGATTTCCCTCAGGTGGATACGCCGATCGAAACCGATGCAGGGCGCGGCACCGTCCAGAAGCTCGACATCTTCAAGGAGCGTGTCTGGATCCAGTACCCGGACGGCACCTGGGAAGACCGGCCACTGGCAGAGGTGCAGCAGATCCTTAATCAGCAACAGCCGTGAGGCCGCTGAGGCCCGGCGGCTTTGGTACCACACCCCGCTCATGGAACCGGCCTACCGGCGCAAGGTGCAAGTCCATACCCGATGGCCCATCCATTTACGTCCTTCGCCTCATGCGTGCCCTCAGTATATCGCTCCTCACCGCCTTCTTCCTTGCTCTCATCATGGCGCCCCCGGCTCTTGGCCAGGACCTTGATGAACAGCTTGAACGCGCTGATGAGTTGCGGCAGGCCGGCGCCTTTGAGGAGGGCCGAGCGTTTCTGGAGGACCTGCGGGAGGAGCACCCGGAAAATGCCGACGTGCTCTGGCGGTTGGCCCGCATCATGACCGACGCGGGCGGTGAGCTTGAGGAAGGCTCGGATGCGCAACGCGAGCTCTACCTCGAGGCCGTCCCCGTAGCCGAAGCGGCGATCGAAGCTGACCCCGAGCACTCCTGGGCCCACCTGAGCCTTGCGATCGCAGCCGGGCAGGCCGGACTGGTGTCGGGCACGCGACAGCAGATCGAGCTCTCGCGCCGCGTCAAGGAGCACGCGGACAAAGCTATTGCGCTGGATGCAGAGAACGACTTGGCCTACCATGTGCTCGGTCGGTGGCACCACGAGGTGGCCAGTTTGGGCTGGGTGTCCCGCACCGTCGTGCGTGCCGTGTACGGGGGGCTGCCCGATGCCTCTTTTGAAGCCGCGGAGGCCAACCTGCGTACCGCGCTGGAAACGCGCGAGCGCATCGTTCACCGCCTTGAACTGGGCCGTACGTTGATTGAGCGCGACAAGGAAGAGGAGGCCCGAGAGCAGCTCCAAGCTGCCATTCAGCTGCCCGAGGAAGACCCGAACGACCTGAATTACAAGCGGGAGGCACACCAACTCCTCATGCGCCTGTAGCACTGGTCATTGCCGCTCTGCCACCGGCCCGCACGTCTGCTCATGCGACAGAGGCTTGCTCGCGCGTCCGTCTTCGTGGTGCTGGCCTTGCTCTTCGTGGGTGCCAGCATGGGGGCGCCCGATATTGATGAGGAGCTCAAGCGCCTCGAAGCTCTGCGCGACACCGGCGACTTTGAATTGATCCTGGAGGAGCTGGAGGCCCTGCACGCGGAGCACCCAGGTCATGCCGGTATCCTCTGGCGCATGGCACGCACCCGCACCGATGTGGCCAGGCGGGTGGAGGACGAAGACCACCAGCAGGCCCTCTTCCGGCAGGCATTCGATGAAGCTACGACGGCCGTTGGACTGGACCCGGAAAGCAGCAACGCGCATCTTACAAAGGCGGTCTGTGCCGGGCGGTTGGCCCTGGTAGAGGGCACCCGACGAAGGGTGGAGCTCTCCCGTGAGATGCGCACCCATGCCGACCATGCGATCACGCTGGACCAGACCAACGACCTGGCCTATCATGTCCGCGGGCGCTG
This sequence comes from Bacteroidota bacterium, assembly GCA_009908945.1. GTDB lineage: Bacteria > Bacteroidota > Rhodothermia > Rhodothermales > Salinibacteraceae > Tc-Br11-B2g6-7. The sequence continues at coordinate 26,764 of JAAAOI010000197.1, read as the reverse complement.
GCATTACGAAATTGCCGGGTTGGGCTGGGCAGCCCGCACCGTCATGCGCATTGTGTACGGGGGGCTACCCGACGCGTCTTACGCGCAGGCGGAGGACGATTACCGGCAGGCGATCGCATTGCAGGACCGGGTGGTGCACCGGTATGAGCTGGGGCGTGTGCTACAAGCCCTGGGGCGCACCGGCGAGGCAAAAGAGCAGTACCAAAAGACCATCGCGATGCCGTATGGCGACGTCACAGACGTGATCTACAAACGGCGAGCGCACCGCCTGTTGATCCAGATGTAACCCCCACCCATGCCTGCCGTTGCGGTCGCTCATGGGCTGCGTCGGGGCTTGCAGAACACGGTAAACATTCTGTGCAGCCCCCGTTTCGGGGGAGGGGCAGGGAATCTCACGGACAGGGGCATCGGTATAGCCGCTTGAAATAGTTCGTCGCCCTCTCCTCAATCCCACTCCCGTGCCGCATGGCTTACAGCGCCGAAATCAGCCGCACCGCACCCACCGCCTTTCTTTTTCTGCTGGATCAGTCGGCCTCCATGCAGGATGCCTTCGGAGGCGCCAAGCAAAAGGGCGATGCCGCGCCAAGCAAGGCGCGGGTGCTGGCCGATACGGTCAACAAGCTGCTGCAAAATCTCATCCTGCGCTGCGCCAAGGAGGATGGGGTGCGAAACTACTTCCATGTCGGCGTGATCGGGTATGGACAGCGCGTGCAGCCCGTCGTGCGGCCAGCGCCCGACCAGGGCGCTACCGATGTACTCATCCCCATCAGCCACCTGGCCGAGCAGCCGCTGCGCATGGAGCAGCGCACCAAAGAGGTGCCGGATGGGGCGGGCGGCGTGACGAAGCGCCGTGTGCAAACCCCCATCTGGTTCGACCCGCAGGCCAAAAACGGCACGCCGATGTGCCAGGCGCTGGACTTAGCCGCACAGACGGTGCGGGACTGGATCGATCTCCACCCGCACAACTACCCGCCTATCGTGCTCAATGTGACGGACGGGGAGGCTACCGACGGCGACCCGCTGCAGTATGCGCAGCAGGTCCGCTCCTTCGCTACCGACGATGGCGACGTGCTCCTCTTCAACATTCACCTCTCCGAATCGGAAGCGCCTGCTGTTGAGTTGCCCGATGCCATGGGCGAGCTGCCCGATGACGAATACGCCCGGCAGCTGTATCAGATGTCGAGCACGCTCCCGTTTTCGATGCGCGCGGCCGCCGAGCAGGAAGGCTACCGCGTAACGCTCGACACCCGAGGATTTGTGTTTAATGCCGACCCGGTGGCGCTCGTGCGCTTTCTGGAGATCGGCACCCGCCCAAGCACGCTGCGATAGCTTCTCACCCTCTTTGGATGGCTGTGACGGTTGCCTCACACATCATCGCATTCCCCAAAGCGGGCCACGCAGCGGACGAGTATGAGGACGCCTCTGCGCTTGCCGCCCAGGGGTGGCCCGTGCGTGCAGCGGTCACCGATGGCGCTACCGAGTCGGCGTTTGCCGGCTCGTGGGCCCGGACGGTCGCTACAGCGTATGTCAACCATGCGGACGCCATGGCGGACCGAGAGGCATGGCTGGGTGCGTGCCGATCGGCATGGGCCGCTCGCATGTCCCAGCCCGATGCCTCCTTACCGTGGTACGCCGCAGCCAAAGCAGAGGAGGGCGCCCACGCGGCCTTCCTGGGAAGCAGCCTCCGCGCCGATGGCGCCTACACAGCTCATGCCGTGGGCGACTGCTGCCTGTTGCACCTGCACGATGGCGCCCTGCATCGCGCCTGGCCGATAGCTGACCCTGCCGCTTTCACGCATCATCCGGCCCTGCTGTCGAGCCGGCCAGATGCCGCCATGCCCGACGTGCAGACCACAGCGGGTCAGGCAAAGCCAGGCGATCAGCTCTGGCTGGCCACGGATGCGGTGGCGGCCTACCTGCTCCGCCCTCAGCGAGCGGCCGCGCTTGCGCGCACCCGCCCGGAAGAACGCGAGGCCATCCTCCGCGCTGCACAAGCGAACGGGGAACTCCGCAACGACGACAGTACGCTCCTCACGCTCTCTTTTTCAGCCGATGCGTAACCCATGAACCGCTATCCCACGCCCGGCGATTACCAGGAAGCCCTACAGGTACCGGAGGTGGCCTTCGTCGATACGGACCTGCAGCAGGCCGCGCCCGAGGTAAACACGCTCGGGCTGCCCCGGGCCATCACAGGGGCGTTTGCTGCAGTCTTCCCAATGCACCGGGACGGCCAGCGCTGGGCGGTGAAATGCTTCCTCACGGATGTGGAGGACCAGCGGACGCGCTATCAGGCCATCGCCACGCACCTTCAAGAGGCCGGTCTTCCCTACACCCTGCCCTTCGACTACCAGCCGCAGGGCATCCGGGTTGAGGGACACGTGTTACCGATCGTGAAGATGGCCTGGGCGCCGGGCGCTTCGCTCTATGCCTTCGTGAATGACCACCGCCACGACCCCGAGGTGCTCCAGATGCTCGCCGGCCGCTGGGCCGCGATGCTCCAGGAGCTTCGGGCCGCCAACGTCGCGCATGGCGACCTCCAACACGGCAACGTGCTGGTGTCACGCCAAGACGGTGCGCTGCAGCTGCGCATCGTCGACTACGATACCATGTGGGTACCGGCACTTCAGGGACGGACGAGTCCGGAGGTAGGCCACCGCAACTACCAGCACCCCGACCGCAGCGAGCAGGATTTCGGCCCTTATCTTGACCACTTCGCTGGGCTTGCCATCTACACCGCGCTGCTGGCGTGTGCCGAGCGGCCCTCGCTGTGGCCGCGGTTTACCACCGGCGAGAACGTGCTATTTCGGGCCAGCGACTTCTACGATCCATCCCGGTCTGCCCTGCTGGACGAACTCGAGGACCTCCAGACGCTGGGTGCGCTGCCGGACGTGCTGCGCACGGCCTGTTACCTGGAGCCAGAGGCCGTGCCGCCCTTGCAGGAGGTGCTGGCCGGAGAGACCGGGTCGGCGCTGCGTGCAGGCGTGGGACGCGCGCGGCGGACCCTCTCGGACACGCTGGAGCGCGAGGCGCGGAGCCGCACGACGCGGAACGTCACCGCGCCGTGGTTTCTGCCGGTCGCCCTTGCGGTTGTGGCCGGAGCCATCGGGCTCGCCTGGACCGTCACGCCCCTGACAGGTGTAGCGCTGGCTGTTCTGGGGCTCGTGGGCCTTGGCGGGTGGGGGGGCTACGCCTTCCGGCGACTGCCGTCCGAAAAACGCCGCCGGCGCCTTCATCAGGAGCTGGCCTACTTCGACCGCCTGCTCGCCACCTACCGCGATGAGATCGCACAGCTACGAAAGCAACGCGAGGACATCCTCGCGAGCGTCGCGGAGCGCCGCGCAGACGAACTGGCAGAGCGCCAACATGAGGCGCTCTACGATAAGCTGAAATACCACTTCATTGATGAGGCCCGGCGGATCGAAAGTATCAGCCACAAGGTGATCGTACGCCTCAAAGCCGACGGGATCCGAACAGCCTACGATCTCTCGCCGAACCGGCTGCGCGGCCTCCATCATGTGGGCGATGAAAGCGCGGCGCGCCTCATGCTCTGGCGCCGCAGTCTCGAAGCACAGTACGCAGAGGCCATCCCAGACGCCCTCTCGCCGGCGGAGCGGCGGCGGTTCGATCGGATGATTCAGAAGCGGGTCGCTCACCTGGACGAAGAAGTGCAGCGCCTACAGGATAAGCGCAGGGTGCAGCAGGAGGCCCGGGGAGAGGTAACAGACCGCCTGCGCTCCCAGGGGGCGTATCCCTGGCACGCTTTCGTGAGGCATTTACTACGCCTCGGGCCGCCTCCCCCGTCTGTGCGCGGGCAACCCTCTCGGCCTACGGCGCCTTCCCCCGAGGCTGCCCACCCGGAAGAGGGATCCGAGAAAAGCGGGGCCGCCCCGGCCTCTGTCTCGGCCACCGCCGACCCTGATGCGCCGTGGTGGCAGCAGCACCGGCCCTCCTAAGGAGGCGGTATCCTGGATCAGTTGCCAAACAGATCGTCCAAATCGTCCAGCCCCTCCACCATGTCCTCCGGATGCTGACGCACCAGCGAAAGAATGGCTCCGTGGGGCACGATCAGGTACACGCCCCCCTCAAACGTGAGCTCGATCGCCTCCTTCCGTAGAAAGAACGCAAAATCCCCGGGTTTGGCCTGAAGCGGGAGATAGCGCACGGCCTCCCCCGATGACTGCGACCACGGCTCGCCCTCCGAATATTCCGGGTTTGGCATGATGTAGCCCGGGCCCACCCGCACCACCCGCCCGCTGCGCACTTTCTCCTTCTCGGTTACAGAGGCGGGGAGTACCAGGCCGGATTCCGTTTCCTGGTCGCCCGTCTCAGGACGAATCAGGACGCGGTCGCCTACCATGATGAGGTCGCTCATACCAAAGCGTAGCTTGTGTCGGAAGACCAAATGCGGCCTTTGGAACGCAGGGAAGCGGGTGGGTTCCACACCTCACGAGGACGTTTCGGATCGGACGGGTGCCGCCTGGCGAAAGCCCCGCGCTGGATCGCGCAGGTCCCAGACCAGAAAGATCGTGCCCACGACCGCGATTGTGAGGCAAAGCAGCAGGCGGGGCACGTCCCCAAAGAGGCCGTAGCCAATGCCGAAGAGCACGCTGTAGACGACCGCGACCCCGGCCAGCCAGTCGAGGGCGAGACGGCCCAGCCCGGTATCCGCCGCCACGTCGGGGTGCCGCTGAGCCACGGTTCGCCATCCAGCCCCGCCCGGGCGTGCTCGGTGGTAGAAGGCATCCAGCGTGCGGCGGGGCGTCGGCCGGGTCAGGAATGTGGCCGCCAGCCACAGCGCCGTCGTGAAGCCGGTCACCGCAAACAGATTGGTAGGGAAGGGGCTCTGCAGGCCGGGCACGGCGACGTCGAACCGGCCGAGCACCAGTGCGACGGCCACCAGCGCGATAGGCGCGACGGTGGCCACAAGCTCGCTCCATGCGTTGATACGCCACCAGTACCAGCGCAGGATGAGCACGAGCCCGAGCCCGGCAGAGGCCGTCAGGATCAGCCCCCACGCGCCGCTGATAGTGTCGAGATGAGCTGTCACGCCCAGGCTAATGAGAGCCACGGCAAACGTCAGGATGCGGGAGACGCGGACGTAGGAGCGCTCCGAGGCCTCCGGCTGCACAAACCGCCGCCAAAAGTCGTTCATCAGGTAGGAGACGCCCCAGTTGAGCTGCGTCGAGACGGTGCTCATGAAGGCCGCCAGAAACGCCGTGAAGAGCAGGCCCAGCATGCCCGCCGGCAGCACGTCGCGCATGGCCAGCACGAAGCCCTCGCGGGTGTCGGTAAGGTCAGGGTACAGGATGAGGGCAGCCAGGGCCACCAGGATCCATGGCCAGGGGCGGACGCAGTAGTGGGCGATGGTAAACCAGAGCGTGGAGAAGACCGCCTGCTGCTCATCGCGCGCGCTCATCATGCGTTGCGCAATATAGCCGCCGCCGCCCGGCTCGCTACCGGGGTACCAGCTGGCCCACCATTGTACGCCCAGGTACGCTACGAACGAGGCCGTGGAGAGGGCGAGTACCGCGGCCCCCTCCGCAGCAGCGCCTACCGTGGGGAGCATGTGGAACGTCTCGTCGGGGAGCTGAGCGCGGAGGCCCGCCAGTCCACCTACCGCCGGCTCGCGGAGGACAAAGTAGGCCAGCAGCACCGAACCAACCATGGCAATCACGAACTGCAGCACATCCGTCACAGCTACGCCCCAGAGACCGGAAAGCAGGGAGTACGCCGCTACCAGCAGCACCAGCCCGCCCACAACGACGAGGGCAGCGCTCACCGTGGTGCCGAGCACAGTAACCTCGGCTTGCCCCCACACTGTGAGCTCTGGGAACAGCACGCGCAGCACCGTCTCCATGGCCAGGGACACCCAGCCAATGATGATGACATTTAGCAGCAGGCCAAAATACAGCGCCTTGATGCCGCGCAGCCACGCCGCAGCTGGGCCGGCATAGCGTACCTCAACGAACTCCACGTCCGTCAGAATGCCCGTACGGCGCCAGAGGCGGGCAAAGAAAAAGACCGTCAGCATGGCGCCCAGCGCCATATTCCACCACAGCCAGTTCCCGGCGATGCCGCTCTCAGCCACCAACTCTGTAACCGCCAGCGGCGTATCTGCGGCAAACGTGGTGGCCACCATGCTCGTCCCCGCAATCCACCACGGAAGTTGCCGCCCGGCCAGGAAAAACTCCGTGGTGTCTTGCCCCGCACGACGTGTAAAATACAGTGCCAGCCCCGCAGCGACGGCCAAGTACGTGCCTACCAGTAGCCAGTCGAGGAGCGTGAAGGTCATAGCGGACGTACCAGCGGGTAGATAGATTGAGCATGCGGCGACCGCCGGACAGCATACAAAAATCTGAACCCTACAAAAAACAGCCGCCCTCATGAGAGAGGCCGGCTGGTAACCCATCAGATATGCGGAGCGGAATGGCGCCCTGCGGCGCCTACATAAATTGGAAAAGTGCGAGGACGATCAAAGAAACGACGCCCGCTCCAACCGTCATCGCTTTGATCATCTGATCAACACGATAGCGCATAGAAGCGTAAGGCTTTGGATGGTAGGGGTTGGGATTGCGGCTGTCCTGTAGAGGAAGCCGCGGGTTGCAGCATGCTACATTTGCTGCGTGCTACGTCGTGTATCGGCGCAAACGGGCAGAAATTAAACGTGGAACGTACCAAACACCACGCACTCGCTGCGCTAAATGTAACTATTTGCTTTATAGGTAAAGATACCCCTAATTGATCCGTGTCAGAAGTAAAAACTACCCATCATGCTGAGCTCTCCCATGAGAACATCGCGGCAGTACCTTGCGCTACCGTTGTTCGGTCTTCTGTTGCTGCTTGTCTTTCCGCTCCACGGGGCTCAGGCACAGGTGGGGGCTGTGCCCGATCCGGTGCGAGCGGGAGAGGGCATGGTGGTGTCGGCGGAGCGGCACGCCACGGCAGCCGGGCAGCAGATGCTTGCGGCTGGGGGCAACGCGGTAGATGCAGCCGTTGCTACCGGGTTTGCCCTGGCCGTAACCCACCCCATGGCGGGTAACCTCGGGGGCGGTGGGTTCATGGTGCTCCGCCTGCCCGACGGCGAGACGCTCACGATCGACCATCGGGAGGAGGCGCCCTCCGGCGCAACGGAAGACCTATACCTGGACGCCGGTGGCGCTATTGATACGGACCGCCGCCGCCTGGGCCATCTGGCCGCCGGCGTGCCCGGCACAGTCGCAGGGCTACTGTACGCGCATGAGCGCTTCGGCAGGTTATCACGAGCTGAGGTGATAACGCCCGCCCTCAACCTGGCGCAGGACGGCTTTTCCATATCCGCACGGGAGGCCGACCGGCTCAATCGGTACCGGTCGGATTTTCTTAACTTTCCCGGAAGCGCGCGCTACTTCACCAAAGAGGAGCCCTGGGCCGCCGGGGATACCCTCGTGCAGGAGGACCTGGCACAGGTCCTCAGGCGCATTCGTGCGGAGGGGCGAGATGGGTTTTACCGGGGCGAGACGGCAGCGCTTATCGTAGAGGAGATGGAGCGGGGGGGAGGCCTTATCTCGCATAACGACCTGCAAGCCTACGCCCCTGTTGAACGGGCTCCGGTAACGACACGGTATCGCGGTCACCGCATCATCAGCATGGGCCCGCCTTCCTCCGGAGGCCTCGCGCTGGGGCAGCTTTTCGCTGCCGTGGAGCCGTTTGACGTGGCAGCTCTCGGGTTTGGCGGGAGCGCCACCGTTCACCTCATGGCCGAGGCCATGCGCCGCACATACGCTGACCGCGCCAGGTATCCCGCAGACCCCGACTTCGTAGACATCCCGATGGCCGGCCTCATGGCCCCGGCTTATGTCCGCGAGCGCATGCAGACCTTCGACCCTGAACGCATCACGCCCAGCGATTCGGTACAGGCGGGCGTCCCGCCGGGCTGGGAATCGACGGAAACCACCCACTACGGCGCCGTCGACCGCGAGGGCATGGCCGTGAGCCTCACCACCACTATCAATGCGCTGTACGGCAATAAGGTGGCGGTAGACGGCGCTGGCTTTTTTCTCAACAATGAAATGGCAGATTTTACAGCCAAGCCGGGTGAGCCGGACATGTTTGGGCTGATTGGCTCGGAGGCCAACGCCATTGCACCGGGCAAGCGTCCACTCTCGTCGATGACGCCCACCATCGTGGAAGACCCTGAAGGCAAGCTTCTCCTGCTGATTGGCTCGCCGGGAGGGTCGACCATCATTACGACGGTATTTCAGGTCATCCTGAACCTGATCGATCACGGCATGGAGTTGTCGGAGGCTATCGCGGCGCCCCGGGTGCATCACCAATGGCAACCAGAGGCGCTGCGGTATGAGCGGCTGGGCCTGGCGCCAGATGTCCGGGAGGCGCTCCAGGCCAAGGGCTGGTCGCTGTCGGGTGGTACCACACGCTGGGGACGGGCGCAGGGCATCATGGTCGTGTGCGACGCCACCGATGTGCTGGCGGACGATGCTGGCATGCGGGCTGCAGAGCTGGCGCGTGAAGGGTGTGTCTACGAGGGCGTTGCTGACCCCCGGTCGGAAGGTACGGCGGCGGGGTTGTAAGCATCAGGTGGCCAGCGGGGAGCGCCGCCTCAGGAAGTACCGCGCAGCCCCGGTACCCCCAGCCCAGATGGCTGTGAGGCTAAGGGCTACGGAGAGGCTCACGCACCCCATCGCCGTCCCGAAAGCACCGCTGGCCAGCACAGCCCAGGTGTCTGAACTGAAAACCGCAAACGTGGTAGACCCGCCGCACAGCCCCGTCATGCCCAGCAGATGCACGCACGTCCAGCGCCGCCGCCGGGTGCTGCTGCGGAGCCATCCTGCTATCCCCCGGATGGTAGGTGAGCCCGCGACATTCACGAAGCGCGTCGCTACTGGATAGGCCGAGCTCCAGGCCGCACTCCAGGCCGCACTCCGGGCCGCACCGGTGAAAAGCGCTACCGCATGGCGCAACCCACCACCGGCGGCGCTTCCGAGCGCGACATAGAGCAGGCTTTGGCCTCGGCCATAATCCGTTGTTGCAATGAAATGATGAGAAGCTACAGGGTGAAGAGGGTCAGCCAGTAGCATGCCACCCGAGTCCCGCCGCACCCACGCACAGGGCGACGGACAACCCTACATATGCAGCCGCGGCTCGATAGCGTTCATCGTGTGTAAGGTAGCGCGTTTCAAGGCTGAATGAGGAAAAGGTTGTGTAGGCTCCGGGCACACCGAACGTCAGGCCCAACGGCGGAGGTGGATGCAAGACAGCTGCGGCGTCGGGCGCCAGCGCGCCCATGTATACGCCGATGGCGGGGGCACCGGACCCGTTGACGAGCAGGGTGCCAAACGGAAACCGTGGGCCAAACACGCGGGTCATCAGCACGGAAATGGCGTATCGCCCAACCCCTCCAACCGCGCTGCCGAGCGCTACCAGCAGCCAGGAGGGCAGTTTACTTCGGCGGGCCAGGTGCACTCCATCGCCCGCTGTCTACGACCCCGCATTGGCAGACTGCGTCCACTCGTTCTCTTCCTTCTTCACGCCCATCTCCACGGGCACGGGGTAATTGGCTGTAAAGCAGGCGTTGCAATAGCCTCGGTCGCTTTCGTTGGCTGCATGGACTGCCTTCATCAAGCCATCGGTGGAGAGGTACGCCAGCGACGTCACGCCCAGCCAGTTGGTCATTTCCTGCACGTCGTCAAACTGGTTGGCCAGCAACTCGTCGGTGCTGGGGAAGTCCATCCCATAGAAGCAGGGGGAGATGACCGCCGGCGAGGCGATGCGCAGATGCACCTCCTTTGCGCCGGCATCCTGTAACATCTGGACGAGCTGCCGTGCCGTCGTGCCGCGTACGATGGAGTCGTCCACAACGATGACGGTCCGGCCGCGCAGCACGCCTTCCACCGTGTTGTACTTGCTGCGAACCTTCATCTCGCGGCGGTCCTGTCCGGGGGCGATGAACGTGCGCCCAACGTAGTGATTGCGGATGAGCCCGATCTCGTAGCGGCATTCGTGGCCCAGTTTCTGGCACTCGGTCGTAAAGCCAAGCGCCGCAGTATTGGACGAGTCGGGCACGGAGATGACAATGGGCTTCTTTTCCCCCTCGGGGACGGAGGGTACGGGTGACTCGTGCGCCATCTGCTTGCCAATTTTCCGCCGCACCTTATCGACCATTTCCCCGAAGATCTTGGAGTCGGGGCGCGAGAAGTAAACGTACTCGAAAATGCACTGGCTGACGCCGTGGCGTTGGGCCAGCTGCACGCTGGTAAAGTCGCCCGTTTTGGCGCTTTCCCGGTCGATGATGAGGACCTCGCCCGGCGCCACATCGCGCACATATTCTGCATTTAAGATATCAAAAGCGCAGGTTTCGCTGGCTACGCAATAGGTGGTGCCCTCGCGGTGCGGGTCGTCGATGCGGCCGAGCGCCAGGGGCCGAAAGCCATTGGGGTCGCGCACGGCAATCAGTCGATCATCGGTTAGCAGCACAAGCGAGAACGCCCCTTCGATCTGCGTCAGCGCGTCGATGATCTGGTCCAGCTGTTGCTCCCGGCGCGACTGCGCAATGAGGTGAAGGATCAGTTCACTATCGCTGGTGGTCTGAAAGAGCGTGCCGCGGTCGCTGAAGGCCTTTCGAATTTCCCGGGCGTTGGACAGGTTGCCGTTGTGCGCGAGGGCAATGTTGCCATCGTGGTAGTGCACCACAAATGGCTGGATGTTCATGCGGTTATCGGCCGAGCCGCTGGTAGAGTACCGGGTGTGGCCAATCGCGGAGTCGCCCATGAGGCGCTCTTCAAACAGCGAGTTGTCGTCAAACACGTCCAGCACGAGCCCGAAGTCCTTGTACACAGGCATGACCGGCTGCCCCCGCTGCTCGTCGAAGGTAGAGGTGACGATCCCGGCCGATTCCTGCCCGCGATGCTGTAAGGCGTGAAGGCCGTAGTAGGCCCGGCGCGCGGCATCGGAGGCATTAAAGATTCCGAAGATGCCGCAATGATCTTTAACAGAGCTCATGCGCGATGGGGAGCCAGCGGTAAGCTGAATATGATGAACAGGAGAGAGTGTGGCAACGTGCAGCGCATCGGTTCGTTCGCTCGTTCACGTCTATCGCTTTAGAGGAGGATGAAGCCGGTAGCCAATAGCACGCCGAATCCGTTGGCTACTATGTCGCGGTAGCTAAAAAAGCGCTGCGACCCCAGCCGCCAGTCGTACAGCTCTTTACCTATGCCAATGGCCATGGCAGCCCCCGTAGATACAGGCAGTGCGCTCCCCCGTGCCCACTTGAGCTTGTTCTCCAGGCCATACTGTCCGCCTACAGCAAAGAGGGCGCTGAAGGTCACATGCTGGACCTTGTCATACGAAACCCACGGGTCGGCGCGCTCTTGCGCAGGCAGGTAGCGGTTCGATGGTCTGCCGGTGCGGCGCCCGTAGAGCAGCGCAGCCCGCAGGGCCGGCGCGCTCGGCGGCGACAGCTGTGCCCTGCTCGCCAGCGAGGAATCCTGCGCTGCCATATACGACGGCTGATCTTGCTGATTCTCCCTTGGCGCCGCTTGGGCATCCGGGAGGCCTACCATGACAAAAAAGACCATGCAGAGCACCGCTGCCCATCCTTGCTGCCGGCCTGCCGGTGGTACAGGGCCTGCGCCATGGTATGTGCGATGGGGGAGCGGCCTATACATCGATCCCGGCGATATTTCCGACGATGATAATGGCGATGATGAGGGGTAAGATGTACTTCATCATGAAGACCCAGACCTTGATCATCCCAGGGGTTAGCAGGCTGCCCCCTTGCTGCAGCTCTTCGGCGGCTTCCGATGCACCCCAGACCCAGGCGATAAAGATGCTCAGGAAGAAGGCCCCTATCGCCAAACCGACGCTCCCCACGAGCACGTCGAGCAGGCTGAGGAAGTCATTAGCGCCGAAGAGCCCGCCGTCACCCAGTAGATAGCTCAGGTCGCTGAGGCCCGCCACGGCCCCCTGCGAAAGCGCCGAGGGAATGGCCATCAGAAAGGCAAAGCCGCCGATGATCAGCACCGACTTCTTTCGGCTCCATGCAGTTTCATCGACAAAGTAAGAGACGACGACCTCCAGCAGCGAGATGCTGGAGGTGAGGGCTGCGATGGACAGCAGCACGAAAAACGTGACGCTGACCAGCCCGCCGAGCGGCATCTGGGCAAAGACCTCAGGGAGCGCCAGGAAGACGAGGGCTGGGCCTGAGGAGGCATCCACGCCGGTGGCGGCCAAGGCAGGGAAGATCATGAACCCGGCCATAAGGGCCACCACCGTGTTGAAGATCACCACGTAGCCCCCCGAAATGGCAATGTCCTCACTTTTGGCGAGGTACGACCCATAGGTAATCATCGCGCCCATGCCCAGGCTCAGGGTAAAGAAAGCCTGCCCGAGGGCCACGATCACCAGGTCCAGGCTCACCTGAGAGAAGTCGGGCACCAGGAAAAACGCGATACCCTCTGCGGCGCCCGGCAGGGTTACCGAGCGGAGAATTACGAGAATCATCAGGACCAACAGTACGGGCAGCAGGATTTTCGCCCAGCGCTCAATGCCCTGCTCAATACCACCGACGACCACGAGAAGCGTGAGGGCCAGAAAGACAGCCAGCAGCCCGATGACAAGGGTGGGGGAGGCGACAAACTCGCCAAAGGGCATGCCGGGGGCGATGACCTCCTTCACCGCGTAGCCCACCGCCCAGCCTGCGATGACGCTGTAGTAGCTGAGAATAACGAATCCCGCGAGCACGCAGAAGGCGCCCACGATAACCCAGAGCGAGCGTGGCCCCACCAGTGACATGATAGCCCCCACCGGGTTGCGCTGGCTTTTGCGGCCCAGGGCCAGCTCGGCAAACAGGTACGGCATCCCGATCCCCACCACGCACACGAGATAGATAAGCACGAAAGCGCCCCCTCCGCCTTCCCCCGCCAGATAAGGAAAACGCCAGATGTTGCCCAGCCCAATGGCCGAGCCGGCAGCTGCGAGAATGAATCCGATGCGAGAGCCCCACTGACCGCGTTGCAGGGTATCTGTTGCCATAGTTGAGAGAGGTGAGGTGACGCGAAGAAGGAAGGGCCACGTAGCCGCAGGGCAGGTACGCGGACGCTGCAATAACCTTCAGAATCTGACGAAAGTCAAGGCCCAGTGAAGGGCGTCAGGCAGCCTTGCCCCTCCAGGCCCGTTAGCCGTTCTGCGGTTCGCGGGGCGAGGTGGCCGCCACTTCGACCTCTGGAAGCACGTCGATGCGCACCTCTCCGATGCGCCGGTTATTTACTGAATCCACCCGCAGCCGCAGTTGCCGATGTTGGTATTCGTCATCCACCTGCGGAATATCTCCGGCCAGATGGTACACCAGCCCCCCCAGCGTCTCAAAGTCAAAATCGTGTTCGTCCAGGGCTATACCGAGGTGCTCCCCGAGCGTGTCCAGGTTGATGCGGGCATCGACTTGGTAGGTGGTCTGGTCCACGCGGGTGAGGAGCGTCTCGTCCTCCTCATCGTCGTGCTCGTCCCGGATATCGCCGACGATCTCCTCCAGCACATTCTCCAGCGTTAGCAGGCCTGCCGTTCCGCCGTACTCATCAACCACCACCGCCATGTGCGTTTTCTTGGTCTGAAAGTCGGTGAGGACGTCGTCGAGGGTTCGGCCGAGCGGTACAAACATGGGCTCTCGGGCAATGGACGTCCAGTCGATGGACGTGTCCGACGCGGGTTGATCGGCGTCTGCTGCGGCGGCGTCTGTTGCGCTGGCGCTGTGGGGGGGCGCATCTTTGAGGGCTGCCGTCGAGCCATTTTCCGTGGTGTCGAGGTAGGGGAGGAGATCCTTAGCATAGACAATGCCCAGGATGTTGTCCAGGTGGTCAACGTACAACGGCAACCGGGAATGCCCGCTCGCTCGAATGGTGGCAAGGGCTTCTTCCAACGTAGACGTCACCGGAAGCGCGACGACGTCCAGCCGGCTCACCATAACCTCACGAACGGTTGTTTCTCCAAACTCGACGATGGAGTCGATCAGGTTTCGCTCCTCTTCTTCGATAGAGCCATGCGCCTCTCCAATCGCTGCAATCGCCCGGAGGTCTTCAGGGGAGAGCCGCTCGTCGGTGGCCCGCGCAAACCGCTGTTGCAGGCGCTGCGTGAAGCCTGCGACGAGCCGGGTCAGCGGAGAGAACATACGGACAAGCACGGTCATTGCGCCGGAGATACGGCGGCTGTAGGCCACGGCGTGTTGAGTGGCAATCAGTTTTGGTGTAATCTCGCTGATCACGAGCAGTACGAAGGCCAGCACGATAACCTCCACGACCAGAATCGCCGTGTAGTTGAGGTTGTAAGCCAGCGCGACCTGTGCGGCCATCACCGCCGCGAGGATAGCGGCCGAGACGTTCACCACCGTGTTCAGTAGCAGGATCGTGATCAGGAGCTGCCGGGGGGCCTCCAGCAACTGTAGAATACGGGCGGACGCGGCATCACCTGCATCTGACAATTGTTCGCGGAGGCTCCCTTGAATGGAAAACAGCGCCACCTCGGACCCAGAGAATACGGCGGAAAGCAGCAGCAACACCACGAGAAGGAGCCCTTGTGCCGCAAAGGTTAGCCCGAGCGCCTCTGGCGGTGCGCCGAGGGGCGACTGCAAAAGAAGTAAAGCAAGCGCATGGGCAGGGTCCAAGCTAAAAACGGTAAATTACCGTCAGTTATGCGTAGGAATTCGTTGCGTGCACGGTCCGCACGCGTGTGTCGTCGGCACAATGCATCTGCCAAAACCTTGCCAGGATGTGCCGCGCCACAAGTACCGCCTGTCATATAACGATAGCCGGAAAGAGGCGTTTCCAAGGTGCTGCTGCGGAGCGTTGCGGTTGGGCATTAAAAAAGCGGCACCCAGGGAAGGGTGCCGCCTGTGCATCAGCGAAGGCGCTGCGAACATAGAGGGGGCCGTTAGAACGGAAGATCGTCATCCGGAGCGAACTCGTCGCCGTTATTCGCCTGCCCACGCCCTCCGGACGGCTGCGGTTGGGGCTGTCGCTGATCCATGTTGTCGCTCCCGCGGCCCTGGTTATAGCCATCTCGGCCACCGCGCCCGCCCCCAGCGCCTCCCCGATCGCTGAGTATCATCATGTCACGCGCCTTGATCTCCGTGGTGTACTTTGTGTTGCCGTCACGATCCTCCCAGGAGCGGGTTTGAAGCGAGCCTTCGAAATACACCTGTGAGCCTTTCTGCAGGTACTCCCCACAGATCTCGGCCAGGCGGGCCCACGCGACCACCCGGTGCCATTCGGTCTTTTCCACGAGCTGTCCGTCGGAGTCTTTGTACGACTCGTTGGTAGCCACGCTCAAGTTGCACACGGCCGTTCCACTCCCCGTGTAGCGGAGTTCGGGGTCTTGCCCCAGATTTCCGACGATGATTGCTTTGTTTACTCCTCGTGCCATCGTAACACCTCCTGTGTTTTGTTGTGTGATGAGCCCCTGGCGATTCGACATGAGTCCGTGGCACCCCAAAGGATGCCACCCGGTCCGTACGTGCAGTACATGAATCCACCAGGAGGCGTACATGGACGACTTCCGCGATGGAAGGTCTTGTGTTCACCACCCATGATATGGGCCACGGGTGACAGCCCTGTGACACCCCCAACTGACCGACCAGCGCTTTTGTTTGAACACGCCAAAAACGTCCGAACGTATTGGGCAAAGGCGCGGGTTGAAGTACGCCACCTGGTGAATCTGTGGGGGGCGCACCTGCTGAAGCAGGGGGGAGCATCACGAGTGGTTCGGCGAGTGGTGCTCGCGCGCCCGGTTCAGGCGATGCTCATGTGCTTCCTCATCCGTCCGCGGGTCGCTTTCGGCGTCTGCCTGGATAAGATGATGAGCGATGCGCCAGGCGTGGTAAGCGACGCGGTCGAGCCATCGGGCGGCCTCGAGGATCTGCAGGCCGCGATCGGGCGGGAGATGACCCGCAGCCAGGGTATCGAGAATAGCTGGCCGGAGGGAGCGCCGTTCCGCAGCTATGTCGGTGGCCTTCTCCGCCACACGGGAAAGCAGTGCCTCCAGGGCAGCCAAGTCTTCATCGTCCGCCTCCGCGAGCGCATCGTGTAGTTCGTGCAGGATCATGGATCCCAGGCTACGCAAGCGCTCCAGTTGCTCTGCAGACCCCACCGAGCGAAAAGGCCGGGCTTGCTCCAGGGCAGCCACCAGGCGCTCCAGGTGCTCCAGGGCGTGCAGCGCCGATACATGCTGTACATACGCCTCCTCAGAAGAAGAGAGGCCAGGCGTTTGGGAGAGAAAGCGCCGGGTGTCACGCAGCGCTTGCCGCGCGCCAAAGAGCTGTTGCTCCAGTTTTGCGTGATGGACGGAATGGTCGATGATGCCGCTTGCCTCCTCAAAGATAACGGTGGCAATGGCTTTGACGGTGCGTCGCGCCGCCTCGGCGGCTACCGATGGTGTCTCCGTCACGCTATCATCCAAGTATCGGGTCAGTTCCGGACCCTGCTCAGGAATAAGCCGCACGATGGCCTGCGCAAACGGATGCAGAAAAGGCAAGAAAAGCACAATACCCAGCAGGTTAAACACGGTATGGAAAAGCGCGATCACCAGTGCGGCGTCCCCTGGGGCAAGGCCTGGCGCCGCGTCCACCAGATACGCAAAGAGCGGTAAGAGGGCGAACGCGATCAGTGCGGTGAGGGCATTAAAGAGGATGTGCGCAAGGGCCGTCCGCTTGGCAGGCACGGACGCGCCGATACTCACGATGGCAGCTTTCACAGTGGTGCCGAGGTTTTGTCCAATAACGAGCGCCGCCGCCTGCTCCAATCCGATGGCCCCACTGTAGAGCGCCGTCAGGGTAGTAGCCACGGCGGCGCTGGAGGACTGCATCAGCACGGTCATGACGGTGCCGATCCCTACCAAGACCAGGCGCCCGCCCCACGTGTCCTCCGGAAAATCCTCCGGCGTGATGCGCGTGGCCAGCTCGGCGGTGCCGGCTTGCAGTACGTCGATACCTACAAAGATAAGACCGAACCCGGCCAGTGCCAGCCCGGCGTCGGCCATGCGCCCCCGGCCAAGCAAGCGCATTAAGGCGCCAATGGCCACCATGGGCTGCGCAATCACGCCGATGGAAAGCTGCAGGCCGAGCAGTCCCACAATCCAACCGGTGCTGGTAGAGCCCAAATTGGCGCCAAAAATGACGCCGAGGGCTTGCGGAAAGGTCATCAGGCCTGCGCTCACAAAGCCAATCGTGGTAACCGTTGTGGCACTCGACGATTGCACCAGCGCCGTGATGCCCGCCCCTGAAGCGATGGCGGTGCCCGGGGTTTTCGTGAAGCGCCGAAGCGCCCGTTCAAACGTCTGGCCCGCAGCGCTTTTGAGCCCCTCCGTCATGAGGATCATCCCCAGCAAAAAGAGCCCGATCCCTCCGGCGATGGCTGAAATGGTGACAAGCATACGGGTTGAGCGCTACCGAGAGAGGGGGGCGGAGGCTACGCCCGCAGTAAACAATGCGATAGCGAAAGGGTAGGCTTGCCACATTATTTTTTCCTTTCGCCGGCTGTCCCTTTTCATGGCTGAAAAAGTATATGAGGCGTCGTTTGCCGAATCCGAAGACTGTATCCAAAGCTACGCCGACTTTGTAGCGATTGTCAAACAGCTGCGCCGGGATTGCCCGTGGGATCGGGAGCAGACGCATGAATCCGTCAAGCATTTGCTCATCGAAGAAGCCTACGAAGTGGTAGAGGCTATCGACCAGCGCGATTGGGATGAGCTAAAGAAGGAGCTCGGTGATATTTTGCTGCACGTGGTGTTTCACAGCACCATAGCAGAGCAAGCCGGGCGGTTTACGCTGCAAGAGGTCATTGAGGCGGAAACCGATAAACTCGTGCGGCGGCATCCTCATGTCTTTGGCGACGCAGTAGCAGACGACGCCGCGACCGTGCTGCAGACGTGGGAGCAGACCAAGCAACAGGAGGACGTGGACCGACCGGCCCTGGCCGGCGTCCCGCAGCACCTGCCTGCGCTGCTTCGGGCGCAGCGCGTGCAGGAGAAGGCGGTGGGCGTGGGCTTCGACTTTATGGAGGCCGGCGATGCCTGGGCAAAGGTGGAGGAGGAGATGGCCGAGTTTCGGGCGGAGGTACGCCCGGATGGCTCAGGCGCCGCAGCAGAACGGGTGGAAGAAGAGCTGGGCGACGTACTCTTTGCACTGGTCAATTACGCGCGCTTCGCGGAGGCCACCCCGGAAAACGCGCTGCAGCGGGCTACAGACAAGTTTATGCGGCGGTTTGCCTACGTGGAGGCGCAAGTGAAAGCTGAAGGCCGCACACTGGCCGACGTTGCGCTCGATGAGATAAACACGCACTGGACGGCCGCCAAGGCGCAAGACGCATCCAGCGACGATGCCGCATAACCCATAGGTTTTCCTCGATCGTCCCCGTATCACATGCAGCCCTTCCTGGAGTCGCTCGGCCTGAGCCTTCCCATCACAGACCCGGTCCTCACCTTCGCCACGGTGATGGTCATTGTACTGGTGGCGCCCCTCTTATTTAAGCGGCTGGGTGTTCCCGGTATTGTGGGCCTCATTGTGTTTGGCGCCGTCGCCGGCGAGAGCGTGTTGGGGCTGTTGCAGGTGGATAACACGTTTGAGCTGCTGGGCCGGGTGGGGCTGCTCTATCTCATGTTTACGGCCGGGCTGTCGCTCGACCTGAACCAGTTTGTCAAGTACAAGTCGCGCAGCCTCGTCTTTGGGCTGCTATCCTTTCTCTTTCCAATGGCCCTGGCCCTAAGCGTCGGGGTCCAGCTGCTGAACTACGAGACGGCCACGGCCCTTCTCATCGGGGCTGTCGTGGGATCGCACACGCTGCTGGCCTACCCGATTGCCGAAAAGCTGGGCATCACCAAGAACCTGGCGGTGACGATGACGATGGGCGGCACGATGGTCACGGACCTGGTCTCGTTGCTCGTTCTGGCCATCGTGGCGGCTACCGTGGAAGGGGCCACCGGGCTGGGCTTTTGGGCCACGTTTGCCGGGGTGGTCCTGGCCTACGGCGTACTTGTAGCGCTGCTGCTACCGCGCCTCGGCCGCTGGTTCTTCCGCAACGTGCGCAATCAGCCCGACATGGAGTTTGTGTTTCTGCTGGCCGTGGTGTTCGTGACCGCCTACATGGCACAGGTCGCGTACTTAGCGCCCATCATCGGCGCGTTTTTCGCGGGCATCATTCTGAACCGGCTCGTGCCCGAGCGTAGCCCGCTCATGCTCCGTATCAAGTTTGTGGGTGATGCGCTGTTTGTCCCCTTCTTTCTGGTGTACGTGGGCCTGCTGGTCGATGTCGCTGTATTGGTTGAAGGGACGGAAGTGGTGCTACTGGCGCTGATTCTGGCTGCCGTTGTGTGGGTCGGTAAGCTGATCGCGGCCAAGGGCGTGCAGTGGCTGTACGCCTACACCCCCGATGAAGGCTGGGCCATTTTCGGGCTGTCCACGCCGCAGTCGGCAGCTACGCTGGCGGTCACGCTCGTGGGCTTCGAACTGGGGCTGTTTGATGAGGCCTTACTCAACGCGGTGGTGGTGCTCATTCTGCTGACGTGTCTCGTCGGGCCGTGGGTGGTGGAGCGGTTTGGGCGTCGCGTGGCCATACAAGAGGAGCAGAAACCCTACGAGGCCTCTGAAGCGCCACAGCGCATCCTGGTGCCGCTGGCCAACCCAGAGACGTCGGAAGACCTCGTGGACATGGCCGTCTACATCCGTAACCCGAACTCAGAGGAGCCCGTGTACCCGCTCTCGATTGCGCGGGAGGGAGGCAACCAAGAAGCTGAGGTGGCGGCTGCCGAGCAGCTGCTTAGTCGTGCTGTGTTGCATGCGGCTACTGCAGATGTGCCCGTGCGGCCGGGTACGCGCATCGACCTGAATGTAGCCAACGGGGTCCGCCGCGCGATCGACGAGTATCGTATTTCTACGGTGGTGATCGGGTGGAGCGGCGACAATACAGCGCGCCGGTATATCTTTGGGAGCGTGCTGGATCAGCTTCTGGAAGAGACGGAAGAGATGGTGCTGGTCTGCCGTATCACGCAGCCGCTCAACACGATCCGACGGATGCTCCTGGCCATTCCACCGTATGCCGATCGGGAGCCGGGTTTTGCCGACGCCGTACGGGCGATGAAGATTATGGCCAACCAGATCGGCGCGGAGTTGCTTGTCCTCACCACCGCAACTTCCGCTCGTATTCAAGTTCCCGTCATTCAGGCCCTACGCCCCGAGGTGCCGGTAGAGCCTATCGCATTGACGCAGTGGAGCGACCTCATGCGCACGCTGGACGAGACCGTGAAGGAGGACGACCTGTTCAGCCTCCTGAGCGTGCGCAGTGGCTCGGTGGCGTGGCGCGCCTCGCTGGACCGGCTGCCGCGGCTCATCGCGCAGCGCTTTGCCCAGACCAGCGACGTCACCCTGTATGCGCCGGAGCGCCCGGTCTCCAAGCTAACCCAGACCGGCCAGAAACGGCCGCAGACCATCACGGAGGACATGCTCCAGGTGTCACGGCTGCGTTCAGAGGCCGACGCACAGCCGGCGGAGCAGGTGATGGAGCAGGTACTGGCACAGGACATGGGCCTGCGCCCGGAGACGGCGCAGCACCTGGCGGCATCGTTTACTGAGGACGGCGACAACTACGCTCCGGAGCTTATGGCCGGCGCAGCGCTTTATCATCTTCACCTGCCACTGGTGGCCGACGAGCCGCTGTTGGTTGCCGGCCTCAGCGCTGAAGGCCTCAGTTTGCCGCGGACCTCACAGCCCGTCCATGTGCTCCTCATTCTGCTGGTGCCGAAGACCGCTTCTACCGATCGCTACCTCGACCTTGTGACGGGCGTAGCCAAGTTGCTCACGCGTGAAAAGGTAGAAACGCTCCGTACGACAGACGATATAGATGAAGCGCGACGGCTTCTGTTAGAACCTGTACAGACGCCGGCAGTAGCCTCGCCATAAGCCATGGCCTGCATGATATGCCAACATGCCCCTGCAGCCGTGACGGCTGGCCGCCCCACCTCCCCTCTGCGTTTGTGCCTTCCCTATGTTTACAGTAGTCGAGTCCATCGCGACGGGAAACCCCGACCACGCCCGGTCGCAAACGGAGGCAGCCGCGTTCATGAAACGCATAGACTCCCTGCCCGCACCCATCCGGAATCGGATCGATCGAATTTATGCGCAGACCGCCATCGACCGGCGGTTTTCGTGCATTGCAGACTACGGGAAGCAGGACGCCGACGCCTTTACTTTCTTTCCACCGAACTGGGACCTGGAGCCTGCGCCCTCCACCGCAGAACGCAACACGCGCTATCGGCAGGCGGTGCTACCGCTGGCTGAGCAGGTCGGGCGTGCGGCGCTGGCCGAAGCGGATGCCGCCCCTGAAAGCATCACACACCTCATCACGGTGTCGTGCACGGGCTTCTTTGCTCCAGGGATCGACATCGAACTGGTAAAGCGCCTCCGCCTGCGGCCGTCCACGCAGCGCACCATGATCGGCTTCATGGGGTGCTATGCCGCCTTCAACGCCCTGCGCGTGGCGCACAGTTTCTGCCAGGCCAACCCGGAGGCGCGCGTGCTGGTTGTGTGCGCCGAGCTGTGCACGCTGCACTTTCAGGTCGATGACACGCTGGAGTCGGCCGTGGTAAACGCGCTATTTTCGGACGGGGCTGCCGCTGCGGTCCTCCGTCCCCAATCGGCAGCGGACGCTGCAGGCCAACTCGCGTATACCGGCAACCACGTCGTGCTGGACGAGGACTCCATGGACCACATGACATGGGATGTAGGCAACACCGGCTTTCTGATGGGGCTCTCTTCCCGGGTGCCGCGGGTGATCGCGGACAACGTGTCGGCGCATGTCGAGGGGCTCCTCGAAACCCGGGAACTGTCGCGCGAGGACGTGGACTTCTGGGCGATCCACCCCGGGGGGCGCGCGATCGTGGAAAAGGCGCGCGACGTGTTGGGCCTTCCAGACGACGCTGTGCACGACAGCCTGGACGTGCTGCGTCAGTACGGCAACATGAGCTCGCCGACCATCCTTTTCGTGTTGCAGCGGTTTTTGGAGCGGCATCGGGCACGCCGCGCGAACGGCGAGGCGGGCATCGGAAACGGTGTGGCGCTGGCTTTTGGGCCGGGGCTGACACTGGAGGGCGCGTTGTTTCAGGAAGTCGAAGCCCCTGGATAGCCGCAGCCCCTGGATAGCCGCAGCCCCTGGATAGCCGCAGCCCCTGGATAGCCGCAGCACCGCAAGGACAGCCCGGGCAGTGGGGGCAGCGCGCACACGACGCCCCGCGTACCACATACCGCTCGTTGTAAACCGCCATTGCGTATGCTTGTCGCTTTTCAAGGGGAGACGGGGGCGTTCAGTGAGGAAGCCGTCGAAAGCCTCTTCCCTGATGCCACGCCTGCGCCGCAGCCCTCTTTTGATGATGTCTTCGAAGCCCTCCAAAACGGGCGGGTGGCACGAGCCGTCATCCCGATCGAAAACTCCCTCTTTGGTAGTGTGCATATAAACTATGACCTCCTACAGGCGCACGCTGTACATATTGTGGGGGAGGGGATCCTTCGGATCCGGCATCACCTGATGGCCCCGGCAGGGGCGACAGTGGAGGGGCTGGAGCGCGTGTACTCGCACCCGCAGGCGCTGGGGCAGTGCCGTACGTTCTTGCGCGAGGACGTGCCGCAGGCCGAAGCCACTTCTGCCTACGACACTGCAGGAGCCGCCAAAATGGTCGCTGCCGAGGGGGACCCGCGCCTGGGGGCTATCGCCTCAGCCCGGGCAGCGACCACGTACGGGCTCACGGTACTGGCTGCCTCCATCGAGGGCAATCCTCGCAACGAAACACGTTTCCTGGTGCTCGCCCCCGGCGCTTACGCGGCAGTAGCGCCATCGCCGGTGCCGGAGGCGCGCGCCAAGACCTCGCTCGTGTATGCGCTCCGGGCCAACGTGCCTGGCGCGCTCTTCAAGACGCTTGCGGTGTTTGCACTGCGTGAGATCGACCTGCTCAAGGTGGAAAGCCGGCCGCTGGTGGGGCACCCCGGCCGGTACTTGTTTTATCTGGACGTGGTCGGTGAAGCCACCGCAGAGCCGGTGGCCCGCGCCCTGGGCCACCTGCACGAGTTGACGTCCAGCCTACGCGTGTTGGGATCGTATCCGGAGGGCGCGCGGTTGGATGCTTCCGCGACGGACGCGTAACGGATGCCGATACGCCATCAGCCCCCCCATACGCGCCCGGATATCTTCCCCCTTCAACGATCTGCCGAGGTTGTACGCGTGGCCTGGTCTTACAGTGTGAAAGAAGGCATTGCTAACCTGAACCGCTCAAAGTTCGCTACCCTGGCCTCGACCAGCGCGGCTACGGTGGCGCTCATCCTGGTGGGCCTGCTCGGGCTCGTCGGCTACGAGGCGCAGCAGGTATCCAGTTGGCTCCTTCAGCGTGTTGGGGAAGTGGAAATATTTCTGGAAGAGGACATCGATGCGGACAACGCTGAAGCTCTGCACCGCCGTGCTGGATTAACACCAGGGGTGGCCGACGCGGAATATGTTTCGCAGGAAGAAGCCCAGGCCATCTTCCTCGAAGAATTCGGCGAGGGCGGCGAAGCGTTTCTGGACGATCCGTTTCTGCCGGCGTCTATTCGTGTGCGTGTAGCATCGGATTATGCCACGGCCGATAGCCTGAATGCCCTCGTGCAGACCTTTCGCGGATGGAATCGGGTGGATGACGTGGTGTTCAATCAGCCGTTATTGGTACAGGTGCAGCAAAATGTGCAGACGTTCACCGTCGTGGGGGCGCTGCTTGGCGGGCTGGTGCTGATGGCTGCTATCTTTCTTGTGGCCAACACGATTCGCCTTACCATCTACTCCCGGCGCCTTCTCATCCGCACCATGAAGCTGGTTGGGGCTACTGACGGTTTCATTCGAAGACCCTTTTTGATCGAAGGCATGCTCCAGGGGGCCACCGCAGGCGCGATAGCGGGTGGCCTCCTGCTTATCCTGCGCGGGGCGCTAAGCAGGTACCTCCCCCAGCTTGGCCCCCTTACCGTCGAGGCCTCTGCCCTCACGGTGGGAGGACTGATCGTGTTTGGGCTGCTCCTCGGCTGGATCGGCTCCTACGTAGCCGTCCGACGCTTCATCCGTAAGGTGGCGCTGCACTAAGCAGTACTCGCGCCTTATGCACTGGATCAGCGGTTTACGTTTATCGTTTCAATATTTCTTCTCATTAATTCCTTCCATTAACAGGTGCCCCTCATGCGTCTCGCGCTTTTTACCTCCTTGTTGCTCTGTAGTCTTGTTCTCATGGCCTGCGATGACTCCCCCGACGATCGTGGAATGGAAGAGACCGACTCCGGGCGTCTTCTGCTGGGGAGCGCGGAGGATCGAACTACGCTGGAGCGGGGCGTCGAACTGCGCGGGCGCACACTGGTGTTTGATGGGCAGCAGGGCCGCATAGAACTTCAGGGCGCTGAGGCTGAAGCCGCAAGCCTCACCTTCACCAAAATCGGACGCGGGCGCAACCCTGCGGACGCGGAGCAGGTCTTGAGCCGCATTGCCCTGGAGGAAGCGGGCGATGATAATGTATACCAGTACATAATGCGAGCGGATGAACCGGAATTGAGCCGGGTGGAGGTGGAGGGCACGGTGCCTCAGACCAGTACACTAAATATTACGCTGGAAGCGGGGCAGGTGGTGGTCGATAGTGTGCGTGGCCCCACGACCGTCCAGTCCACCAACGGGCCCATAACGGTGACGCAAGCCGGAGCCGGCGTAGAGGCATCCACCCGCAACGGCTCCATTACCGTGAGTCTGCTGTCGATTGCACCAGAGGAAGAGGTCCAACTGGAAACGCAAAACGGGGACATCACACTGCGCCTCGGGGCGGATATTACCGCGGACATCGATGCAATGACGGAGTCGGGGGAGATCGCGGCACGGGGCCTGACGTTTGAAGAGCGGGCGTTGGCGCGCAACGGCGCTGGCTTTCGGTTCGAAGGACGGGTGGGCAACGGCGGGGCTGCGATACAGCTGCGCACGGAAAATGGCACGATTACGCTGGCGGGTCTGGAAGAGGCGCCGGCAGAGGCGGGACCACGCCCGGCCGAACAGCAACCGTTCCCCGAAGAGCTGTATCCTACCGACCCGGCCCCACCACCAGCGGAGGACACGGTGCGCACCGTACCGCCAGATACGGCTGACACGACGCAGGGGGGGCCTGACACGACGGGCACCGCGCCCGAGGGGCAGTAATCGTGGCGCCCCGGTAACAAACCTCTGCCGATGGCCCACCGTAGGGAGAGCCCTGTAAGCATGGCACTCATACGGTGTAGTCGATGATGTATTTTCGGCACGTAACACGCGGCCTGTGGCTCGTTAGCGTCGGGGCCCTGCTGTTGCTTGTGGGTACGTTGCAACTCGCCGCGGCACAGGAACGCGCTGAACTGCGGGGGACCATCTCCGATGCAGAGACAGGCGAGACCATACCTGGCGCAAGCGTGCTGCTCACCGCTACAGGGGCGGGGGTGGCGGCGGATGCCGAGGGGCGCTACGTGTTGCGTGCTGCGCCGGGCACAACAGAGATCCGGTTCAGCGCAGTAGGATACGTGTCCGCCGTGCGCGAGGTGGCGCTAACAGCGGGGGAGCCGCAGCGGCTGGACATTGCACTGGCTCCCGACGTTGTGGCACTGGAACAGGTGGAGGTCGCCGCCGGCCGCCGGCAGCCGCTGCGCGACACGCGCCCATCCATCACAACGGTATCCCCGGAGCAGGTGCAGGCCTTGCCTGGAGGTGCAGAGGACGTGCTGCGCTCGCTCCAAACCACCCCCGGCGTATTGGCTGCCAATGACTTCTCGTCGCAACTGATTGTGCGCGGAGGCGGCCCCGATCAAAACCTGATTATCTTGGACGATGTAGAGGTCTTCAATCCGTACCGGTTGTATGGCGTCGTGTCCATGTTTAACCCGGCAACCGTCTCCAACTTGACGCTGTACACGGCAGGCTTTCCCGCTCGCTACGGCGACCGGCTGTCGGCTGCACTGGACGTACAAAGCCGAGACGGAGACCGCGAGACGCCGTTGGGCGGGTCGTTCAACGCTTCGCTGGCCAATGCCAACCTCGTCATGGAAGGGAAGACCGGCCTGTGGGATGGCTCGTGGCTGGTAACGGGGCGGCGGACCTACTACGATTTGGTCATCGGCCTCCTGGCCCGCGAGCTGGAGGCCGTGGGAGAAAACACACGCTTTCCCAACTTCGCTGATCTGCAAGGCCGCCTCACGCTACGTCCGGCCCCGGGGCACCGCATCCGGATCGGCGGCATTACCAGCCGCGACGCGCTGGACATTGCCGTAGAAGGGGCGCTGGATGACCGCGGCTCCGATGCCGACCGCGTGGCGGCGGAGGATCTCACACGGAATGATGTAGCCTACGGGACCTATGATTGGACGCCTACCCCGGCCCTCAACCTGCAGCTCACGGCCAGCACCTATCGCAACGCGGGGGATCTGGCCAGCGCCGGCAACATCGTCCCGCGTGACGCCTTCGACGGCAGTCAGATTGTAGCGGCGAACGACACCGTAAACGCAGCCTCGTTCGCCTACGATCAGAGCTTCCTCTTCCGAAAGCACAGCCTGCTCCAGCGCACGACGCTTGAGGCTCCGCGTCAACTCATCGAGGTGGGGGGCGGCGTGGACTGGCTGGAAACAACACTGCAGTTCGACCTTGACCTCAACGACGTAGGCCGCGCGCTCTTCGAGTCGTTTCAGCAGGATAGCCCGTTTGGCGTGGGCGCTTTCCCCGAGCAATTC